>NZ_JAMPKD010000002.1:0-338707 GCF_039961915.1 Trichocoleus sp. DQ-A2 | reverse complement strand
ATCACCTTCTGACGCAGGTCATAACTATAGGGGTTTGCCATGAGCAGCTTGAATAACTTCAGGACAACAGGTGATCTCTACTCTACGTCCTAACTATCTTGGCGGTTGCTATACTGGGCGCTCATTGTGATACAACAGGAAAATAATCATGTTGAATAAATTCAAGCTGGGTACCAAATTCACCTTACTTCTATCGCTAGTTTTTATCTTTGGGATTGTTGTTAGTGGGATTGCTTTGTCTAAGGCACTTCAGCACAGAGCCGAAAATGAAATTATCTCTAAAGGTGTAGTTCTCATGGAGACAATGAACTCACTGAGAGACTATATAAATACTCAGATTAGTCCTCTCTTAGCGCAGAGTGCAGAAGCTCAACCAGAATTTATTCCTGAAACAATTCCTAGCTTTTCTGTAAGAGAAGTTTTTGAAGGTTTACGTCAGAAAGGAGAATATAAAGATTTATTCTACAAAGATGCTACTCTGAATCCTACAAATTTGCTAGATAAAACAGATAACTTTGAAGACAAAATTGTAACCCGCTTTCGCAACGAACCAGAAACGAAAGAAATCTCAGGTTTTCGCTCTTTATTTGGCAAGCAAGTATTTTATAAAGCTTTACCGATTGCGATTGAACAAGAGAGTTGTCTCCGCTGCCATTCGACTCCAGCCGCAGCGCCGAAGAATTTGATAAAAACCTATGGCAGTAAAAACGGTTTTGGTTGGCAATTAAATGAAATTATTGGTGCTCAAGTCATCTATGTCCCCGCCGAGCAAGTTTTTGAGAGAGCCAACCGTTCTTTTTTCCTAATTATCGGAATTTTTCTCGGCATTTTTACTTTTGCCGTGCTTATAATTAATTACTTATTAAAACAAACTGTTGTTCAGCCAGTTAAACTCATGGCTAAGCTGGCTCAAAAAATTACTGCTGGTACAACTTCCGATAAAGTTGAGGAATTCGATTTAGAAAGTTTAAAAGATGTTGCCCGTCGTGCCGATGAATTGGGACAGATGGGGCGGGTTTTCGAGAGCATGGCGCGTGAAATTTACGCCCGCGAACAACGCCTGAAACAACAGTTACAGGAACTCCGGATCGAGATTGATGAAGCCAAAGCAGCGCGTCAGGTAGCTGAAATTACAGAGTCGGACTATTTTCAGGAATTGCAGAAAAAGGCTAAACATCTAAGGAAAAGATCCAAAGAATCCGATACATAAATTTAAATTTCCTATCTTGTGTAGCAGCTTAGCATTTAGTCTTTACTCAGCTAAAATTTACACTTTTTCCGATGACTATTTACTTTTACAGTACCCGCGAAAAATATAGTTGTTTCTCTAATTTTTCGCCTCACGGCTTTGAATTAGATGGGTTTTATTGGCCTACCAGCGAACATTATTTTCAAGCGCAAAAGTTTGTTGGAACGCCTCACGCTGACCAAATTCGCCAGGTAAAGACACCGAAGGATGCGGCGAGAATGGGACGAGAGCGATCGCGGCCCCTGCGTCCCGATTGGGAACAGGTAAAAGATGACATTATGCGAAAAGCCGTGCTACGCAAATTTGAGACTCATGCCGACATTCGCGAAGAATTACTTTCTACAGGCGATGAGTTAATTGTTGAAAATGCACCTGGTGATTATTATTGGGGTTGCGGTGCTGATGGTAGTGGCAAGAATATGTTGGGGCAAATTTTAGTAGAAGTGCGAGAGATACTACGCCTTAGCAACCAGCAATAACAGAAAGAATCGGCTCAAGCTAGAGCAGAGCAATTAGCAGAGAGATTGCGCTCAATGGGGATTAATCCAACGTGAGTTCGGGATAAGGAAGGGTGGAACAGATACAGTTGAAAGTACCTAATTCTCAACCCATCTGACCACCCTATGCTTAGTCTAGAAGCCTTGTTTTGCCATGTCGATGATTTTTGCCGATGGTTTGAACCGCAGTGGCAACAACGCCTGTTGGGTGAAGGGTTACAGCGTCGTTCCCGCTCCCGCAGTTTGAGTTTAAGCGAGATCATGACGATCTTGGTTGCCTTCCATCAATCGGCGTATCGCAATTTCAAGTGGTTCTATACCCAGTTTGTCTGTCGTTACTGGCGCAATGCCTTTCCTCAATTAGTCAGCTACCAACGCTTCGTGGAATGGATGCCCTCCACCCTGATTCCACTGTGCGCCTACCTGCGCCACTGAAGAAGGCAACTGTACGAGCATCAGCTTTATCGATTCGACCAGCATCAAGGTCTGCCACAACCGTCGCATCGCCTCCCACAAAGTGTTCAAGTCCCTAGCCGCGAGGGGCAAAACATCGGTGGACTGGTTCTTTGGGTTTAAGCTGCACCTAGTGGTCAACGAGCATGGGGAGTTGCTTAACGCGCTCCTCACTCCGGGCAATGTGGATGACCGTCAGCCTGTCCCCCAATTGCTGCAACAGCTCTTTGGTAAGGTGTTTGGTGACCGGGGTGATGTCTCCCAAAAACTCGCCCTTCAGCTATGGCAAGACTGGAGCATTCACCTGGTGACCAAGCTCAAACGGAACATGAAAAACCGCTTGATGAGCTTGGCAGATAAGCTGCTCCTGCGGCGACGAGCCATCATTGAATCGGTAATTGACCAGTTGAAGAACATTTCTCAGATTGAGCATTCTCGTCACCGTTCGCCGGTCAACTGAAGAGTCAACTTGGTCTGCGGGTTGATTGCCTACTGCCACCAGCCCAAGAAACCGTCCCTCCTACCCGATGCCTTTTTGCCTGAGTCTATTTAACCCGAACTCACGTTAATCCAGATGAGGTGTGAGTAGGCGATCGCCTATGCCGTATGCACCCAAAAAGTTTGTGGCTCTGATGACCGCTCACTCTAACGACTAGATGTCTTTATAGGACATTATCTAGCTGTATTGAGAGCAGGAATCAGAGCCACAGTTTAGTTTTATCAGAAGTGCAAGCAGTCTAGGAAACTAGCACTTTATCCCTTAGCGGTTGCCACGCACGGGCACTCGGCTGAGGTAGTCAATGTCAAACGCAGAGACCCGTTGTGGGTAGTTGCGCTTGGTACTGAGCGACGCCGCAACCTCGCGGAACCGGCGGGGATCGCCTTCGGGAAGTTGCCGTTCTTGGTTCTTGCGGCTGTAGAACTTCTCCACAGTGAAGCGCCAATCGGTCTTGACTGTGCCAGCACTTTCGCGGAAGTCTTCGCCATAGCGAGGCGTCACCAGGTTAAAAGGACGCTGTTCCATCCGCTTGCGCTGGTAGGGTACGGTGAAGTCCCCAAAGTTGTCGGTATATTCTTCGCTGTTCACCAAGGCATCAACAAAACCGCTGAAGCCCAAAGTGGCAATTTTAATCGACCAAGCGATTTCTTCGGCTTTGTTGTAAGGCTCCCGACCTAAAAAACGCTTGAGACAAATGTTTACAAGGCGATAGTTGTTATTGACCGAGACAACCACACGGTAAAATGCCTCTGACTTCGCCAGACCAGCAATAAATTCCCTTACTGTAATCGTCGCATTTTTCAGCTGAGATTCTAGGGTAATCTGACGGTTGAATCTGAGGATTTCATGCTCGCTGAAGACTTGGCGATAAGCCGCCCAAATCAGCTGCTCCATTTCTATCGGTGAATTGGCATCTTCCACGCGATAGATGTATGGGGTATCTTCGTTAAGATCCGCTTTTCCAAAGCTCTTAACTCGTTGGTTTTGGGTGGTTGGTTTGTATTCAAGTAATGGCAGTGCCATTTAAAAATCTCCCTTATAAAGTGGTTGAGACTTCCTATTTTCCAGCATCGGGGTATCCTCTGGTCGATGGAATCCCCGTGCTACCGGAGAGGAAAACTTACTTGCGAGTTAATCGAGACTCGTGTCTCTTGCGCTGTATTATCCCGTGTCATGTCGGGAATTTTGATGTTAGCCGTGTTAACGGTAACAGTATTGGTGACAGCTTTCGGGTTGATTGCCCGTGCCATATCCAAGAAGTTTTGCACATTGCCCCATTTGTAGCGTGCACTTTCTTCCTTATCGCGCCAGTAATCGGCGTAGCTAGGCGTCACCAAGTTAAAGGGTCGATCTTTGTAGCGACGACGCTGATAAGGCACCGTACTGTCGCCAAAGTTAGACTGATACTCCTCACTATCGACTAGGGCATCAATGAAGCCGCTCAGTCCCTTAGTGGCAATCTTAATTGACCAGGCGATTTCTTCGTCTTTGTTGTAGGGTGCCCTGCCCAAGATCCGTTTGAGGCAAACTTCGACGACTCGATAGTTGGAGTTTTTCTCAACAACCAAGCGGTAAAATCCCTCAGTCTTCGCCAAACCTCGGATGAAGTCGCGCACAGTAATGGCGCGGTTCTTCACTTGAGATTCTAGGTCAACTTGACGAAAAGAATTGAGGATTTCGTGTTCGCTGAAAACCTGACGGTAGGCTGCCCAGATTAATTCTTCAAGGTCGCTATTGTCAATGCAGTTTTCAAGGCGATAACTCCGGGGAGTATCTTCGTTCGGCACTTCGTAACCCGATACTCGCTGGTTCTGCGAACTGGGTTTGTATGAAAGCAAAGGGATTGACATAGGTAAATTGTTAGTTCCTATCTTGTTGGATTGCTAATTGCCATGAACCATGAACAATTAGCTATTAGCCTTTAGGCTTTGGGCGTTGGATAAAGGTAGCGGTAAGGAAGGGCTACGTCGGTGCGACCTACAGCAGGTTGCAAGTTGGCAGCTTTGCTCCTCGTGTCGGGAATCTCCATGTTTTTAATTTGAGAGAGTACCCGATCTCTGGTGCGCTGGTAGTTGACTTCGCTAGGGGCAATACTCCGAGCCATTTCCAAGAAGTTGTTTGGAATTGCTTGACGAACCGAGGTTTTACCCGTTGCGTTTTGACCCCCCACTTGGAAGTAACTCCGAGTATCTAGACCCATCATGCGACCGCGCCAGTAATCACTGTACCGGGGGTTGACCAAGTTAAAGGGTCGCTCGTTAAACCGGCGGCGCTGATAAGGTACAATCTCATCGCCGAAGTTCTGGCGGTATTCTTCGCTATCAACAACGGCATCGATAAAGCCATGCAATCCCTTGGAAGCAATTACAATTGACCAAGCAATTTGCTCGTCTTTGCCATAGGTAGCGCGTCCCAGAAACCGCTTGAAAGTGATGTCAACTAAGCGGTAGTTGGAGTTCGTGTCTGCCACCAACTGCCGATAAACATCGGACTTGCCCAATCCTCGAATAAACTCGCGCACGGATATGGCTCGATTCCGCAGTTGAGATTCTAGAAAAGGTTGGCGGTAGCTTTCTAAAATTAAATGTTCGCTGATGATTTGCCGGTAGGCAGCCCAGATCAAGTCATTAATTGCCGTGTCTGAGGTTGCATCTGTCAATCGATAAATCTGTGCGTCGTCCTCATCAGGTACTTCGTACCCTTCTACACGCTGATTCTGCGTGGTTGGTGTAATTTCAAGAAGTGGAATTGGCATATTTTTTGTTGTTAGTTGTTAGTTGTTAGCTGTTAGTGATGAGTCCATGAATAAAAGACGAATGGGCCTTTGCTAAGGACTCATCACTAATGACTGGTGAGCCAGCTGAACTCTGGCACGAACTGCTGGGTCATTATCTAAAGCCATTTCCGCTAATCGCTTTTGGATGGACGGGCGGACTTCCAACTGAGTGGAGAGTGCTTGCAAGCCGACGACAGCGGCGTAGCGAATCGCCCAGTCCTGGTCTTGAGAAATGAGCAGCAGGGTTTCTAATGCCCTAGCGATCGCGCTTTGAATCTGTTGGGCATTCAACGTGTTCCACCGGAGGTTTCCCAGCCCTTTCGCAGCAGCGCGGCGAACGCTGGGCGCGAAGTCGGTGACTGCTGCCTCTACTAAGATGTCTAAAGCGCGGGGGTCGGCGATTCCGGCTAGGGCACGAATCGCATAAGCCCTGGCACCGTAGTCATAGGCGTCCAGTTTTTCCAGCAAGGGTTGTACGGCGATTTCCCCTAACTGAATCAGCCCGTCTACTGCTGCTACTGCCGCTCCTGGGTTGTTATAACCTAAGACGGCGATCAGGGTAGGAATCCCAACTTCTAGACGGGCGGCAGCTAAGGCTCGGACTGACGCCACCAAACGTCCGGGGGAATCTGCCTGTTCAATGGCACGAATCAGTTCTTGGGGCGAATCAGTCATTAGTCCATCATCGGCGCTCGGTGGTCAATGGCGAATTGCGAATTGTCAATTGCCATTTGTTAAGTAGCTGAGCATAAATAAACGAAGCAGTAGGGTGGGCACTGCCACCCGTGCCGTGCAATGGGTGGGCAGTGCCCACCCTACCTATAGGCTACGTGCTGTTTAAGTTATGTCTAGCTACTTACTGATTGCTAGTTGTTAATTGCCATTTGCTACTTGCGATTAGCCATTAGAAAACGACAATTGACTATAACAAAGCATCCATCAGGGTCATCACCCTGATGGCGTCAGCAGATAGCGAATTCGGTTCATCTGGGTGTAAAGACGCGATCGCTCGTGCCTGTACGTGTTCCAGCAGCCCTTTGAGGGCAATGAGTTTGAAGCTATTTTCGGTGGCAGCACTGGCGATCGCTTCCGCTGCTGGCAGATAACCAATCGCACCCAAGTCTGATAATACGATGCGGCGCAGTTGCAGATCGCTGCCTTCCAATGCTTGAACCAAGCGTTCCCCATAAACGGAATCTTCCGTTAACTGGTACATTGCCCGCGCTGCTGCATATTGCACCCGCGCGACAGGATGCTCCAGAAACGGTTGAATCTGAGCAGTTGCTTCCGCCGCTTGAAGTGCTCCTAAGGCTTCCAGCACTGCTTCATAGGGTTGTGTCAGATGGGGTCGCCCTGGTACTGGCAGAGCGGCTGCCACACCCCCTTCTAGCAGTTGCATCAGTTCCGGAATGCAGGTGCGATCGCCCAGCATTCCCAAAGACTGAGCTGCGGCTTCTCGAACATAGAAGTCGGAGCAGCGCAAACAACGAATCAGCCCTGGAACGGCTCGGCGATCGCTTAGTTTCCCTAGCGCTCGTGCGGCATTGCGACGGAGGGGGTATCCACCTAGCTCTGTCCGATCCGATTCATCCTCCAAAGCTGTAATCAGAGCTTCTACAGCAGCAGACTCGCGCACGCGGAATTTACCCAGCCACCAGGCAGCATAGTAGCGGAGACTTAAATCTTCATGGCGGAGATTGGCAATTGCCCGCTCCACCGTTAGCGGTTCGCTACCCGGTGAATTTCCGGACGGTGAGTCTGATTCAGAATATCGATCGGGATTAGGCGATCGCATCGTAGGAGTGCAATGACTTGGCTTTTACGAACATGGCTGAATGGGCTTTCTGGGTAAGCTGAATCGGCTTAGCGCTTGCCTTCAGCGTCATGATTTTGATGGGCTGTTGTCGCTTGGCTTTTAGCTTCGCTGTCTCCATCCAGAGTTAAGGGCTGAATGTTGACGATTCTGCCACCCATGCGGTTAATCCGCTGCATTTCTTCATTCATGCGGCTGTAGGGCACTGTGATATAGAAACTGCCACTACGGCGAATGGGATAGCTGAGTTTGTCAGATTCGTAAGTCTGACGTAAACCTTCGACTTCGTAGCGAAATACCCGATTGGCAGCGTCACCCAAAGTACCGCTCCCAAGTGCAGTTTGTCCAAACATCGTTGAAATAGCTCCTGTAATTGGGTTGAAAACAGTTGAGGGGGTGATGACATGAAACTTGATAGTTGGTGTCATCACCATTGTCAAAAAAGACTCATTCAAAAAAGACTAAGTGCGATGACACTTAGAATCTGCTCACCTTAAGCGGGTGTAACGCTGACAATTTTGCCGCCCTGTTTCGTAATTTGCTGTAGTTTTTGGGACAGCTGCTCGTAGGGCACTAGGAAGGCGTTGCTACTGCGACGGACTTTCGGGTAGCCTGGGCTGAGAATTCCAGACACTTCAATGCGATAAACCCGTCCGCTTTGTTCCTTAGTACCGCCGAGGGCTTTTCTGGGGGCTGCGTCTTGAGGAATCGCTGCCGATCTCCAGGATGAAGAACTTCCAGAGGGTTGGAAAATTGTAGAAGCCTCATTTCGGCTCAATTCGCCCATCAGTCGGGGAGTTTTTCCTCCAACTTGGGAGCGATCGCTATTCGCATAACCCCGATACAGGCGGAACATACGAGTAAAGCCGGTCGTTCTCACTCCCGGCTCTACCATAAATCCACGATAATAAGGGACAACGTTGTTTCCGAAGTTGGCTTCATACTCAACGCTGTCGATGTAGGAATCGATTTCTGCGTCGTACCCCTGTTCCTCATAGATATTGAGGTGGGAGTTTATCTCATCCTCTGCGTAAGGTGCCCGCCCTAGCAAATGCTTGTAGTTGAGTTCGATCAAGCGGGTATTGGAATTGCGAAAGAAAAACTTGTTTTTGTATAGATCTGACTTAGCGATCGCGCGGACAAAATCTCTTACCGTTATATTTCCTTGCCGAAGCTGCGATTCAGCATAGGTTAGGCGTTCCGACTTCATGATGTAATCGTTGCCTAGTACCTGACGGTAAACCGCGCGGATTACCGCTTGCAGATCGTCCTCTGTCCAGTCAGGCCGCAGTTCCACCCGTGTTTCATCAAATGCAGAAAGACCTAGGCGGCCTGCTGCTGCTAAATTCGACGCCACTAAACCGGCCATTCTTGCTCTCCCAACGCAACAACTTTTTAAGATTTTTATACTCAAATTGAGAAAAACAATGCCCGGAAAAATTAGCAACTGCTAGCAAGCACGCCAACACTCGCTGATTCTTCCGGGCACCGCACCTGAATACTAGCTCAGGGCGTTAATGGCGTAGTCGATGTAGGTGTTGGCTTCGTTAGCAGCTTGACCAGTCAGACCATGATTGGCCTTGATGTTCTTGAGGGCTTCTACGTACCAGCTGTTGGACAGCTCGAATGTGCGGTTGATTTCATCCAAACCGGCAATCAGGTACTCGTCCATTGGACCTGTACCACCAGCAACTAGACAGTAGGTAACCATCCGCAGATAGTGACCGATGTCACGGGCACACTTGGATTTACCACGAGAGTCAGAAGCATACTGAGGCCCCTGCATCTGGGTGGTGTATGGGAACTTTTGGTACACGGCTTGAGCAGCACCATCAATCAGTTGCTGAGCCTTTTGGGTCAATGCACGGGCAGCTTCCATGCTGGCAGCGGCACGCTCAAAGCGACCGTTAACAGCAGTCAGTTCGGTGTTGCCTAAGAAACGACCTTGGGTATCGGCTGCGCCGATGGCTTCAGTAATCGGGGTCTTCATTGTTGAGGTATCTCCCTAAAAGTGTTTGCAAAGTTTTCGACTAAACAACGCGAATGTTCGCGTCTATCCAACAGCAAGCTTGCTAGTTGTTCTTAAGCAACAGCAGATGAGGCACGATCGAAGTAGCTAGCTACTTCAGACATCAGTTGGCTACAGTCGCCCTTGGTGATGCCATTGGGGTCATTAGCGATTTTGACCGCAGCTTCTTTCATCTTTTGGACGCCAGCAGCAACAGAACCACCAGGAACGCCTAGCGCTTGGTAGGTTTCGCGTAGACCGTTCAAGCAGCGATCGTCCAACACGCTAGAATCACCAGCAATTGTGGCATAGGTAACGTAGCGCAGGATGATTTCCATGTCGCGGAGGCAAGCTGCCATACGACGGTTGGTGTATGCGTTTCCACCTGGTTGAATCAGTTGAGGCTGCTCTTCAAACAAAGCACGAGCGGCGTTGGCAACAATGCTGGAAGCATTGCTGGTGATGCGGTTAACGGTATCCAAACGCTTGCTGCCATCCTTGACAACATTGGTCAGGGCATCGAGCTGCTCGGTGCTCAAGAATTCACCGCGGGCATCAGCCTGAGAAACAACCTTGGCGAATGCATCTAACATGAACTCAATCTCCTACTACTGATTTGGATGAGTGTGGTTTTTTAAAACGTCGATATTTGTCAAGCAGAGCTACTTCAATCTATTGAATCAGCTCTTGGATTGGTCAAGCCCAGACATAAGTCCAACACGCTTTTTAAGTCGCTCTCCCATCCCTTCTGTTACTTTACCTGCAACAAATTGGTTTTCACAGAAATATGAGAAAAGTCCGTGCTTTTATGAGAGATTTGCAACCTTGATAAATCCGTGTCTTGTTTAACTTTTGTCTGTTATTGATCCCTCCGGTTATTTTTATACAACGCCTTCGCAGCTTTGTTTTTTAAGATTTATTAAGCAATCTCAAGAGCCATGAATAAAAGCTCAAATCCTTACCCTTCCAAGGGTCTTGGATTTTATTTCCCACATACTTCGTTACAATTCTCCAAGTATTTATACTCAAAAAAGCCAAGGTTTTTGTTTTTATGGTTTTTTAATATTTGTTTAAAAAGTTTCTCGGCAAGGGTTAGGGGTTTTTTGGAACTAAATGTAATTATGTAGTTTTATGTAAATATATAAAGCCTTATCGGTCTATCGATTGTGGATTAGTGGCAGCAATTCGTCTTCGCAGCACATCGAGAAGCTTTACAAGTGCTGAGGGTAGGGGTGCGATCGCTTCTATCAACTCCCCGGTTACTGGATGCTGCAACCGGAGCCGCCAAGCATGGAGCGCTTGACCGGGAAGATTGACGCCGACAGAGTGACCAGAACTGTAAACGGGATCTCCCACAATTGGATAACCGATGTAGGCACTGTGAACGCGAATTTGGTGGGTGCGACCTGTTTCGAGTTGGAAAAGCATCAACGTGTGGTTTCCCAGGCGTTCCTGCACCCGCCAGTGGGTCATCGCCGCTCGTCCCCCCTTCTCTACAGGTACGACAGCCATTTTTTTGCGATCGCCCGAATGACGACCGATAGGCTGGTCAATTGTGCCGCCCTCAGCGCGGGGAGAACCGTAGACGACGCCCAAATATTCCCGACGTGCGGTTTTAGCTTTTAGTTGAGCTTGCAGGTGTTGGTGGGCTTGGTCGGTTTTGGCAACAACCATTGCCCCCGTCGTATCCTTGTCAAGACGATGGACAATTCCCGGACGTTGCACCCCGCCAATTTCCGCAAGAGGACAGTGGGCTAAAAGAGCGTTGACGAGAGTGCCTGCTTCGTGTCCTGCGGCTGGATGAACAACTAAACCCGCCGGTTTGTTGATGATAATCAGGGAATCATCTTCATAAAGAACATCTAAAGGGATTTCTTCTGGTTGCAGGTCTAGCGATCGCACTTCTGGAATCGTTAAAGATAGGCGATCGCCCATTTGCATGGTTGCTTTCTTCGACGTGCAGACGGTGCCGTTCAGCAGCACGTTGCCGTCTTCAATTAGTTTCTGGATGCGCGAACGGGATAAATCTGGTAGTTGTTGGGAAAGATAGCGGTCAATGCGACTGCCTGTTTCTTGAACTTCGAGAGAGATTGAATGGGGGGAATTCACGAATTCACTGTTTAAGTTGGAAACGAACCGCAGAGGACGCAGAGGACGCGGAGGAAGAGAAACAGGAACAAAGGTTAGTGAGGGCGGCGCGATCGCATTTTGGTACGAGTGGGAAGACTTGTTTCTTAAGAGTAGCAGTGTAATTACTGCATCCTAGCCGAAACAAATTTACTTTATTTTCCTAATTTCCACTCTTCCGCGCCTGGTAATTTACTCAATTCCTCACTCATAATGTCGCGCAATGCCTTGGCTGAATTGGAATAGATCAAGCTTAGAAGTTTATTTGCTGCGACAATTATCTCCGTTCTGCTTACCATATCTTGTAGTTGAAATGGGGTATAAATCCCATTTAAAACTCCCACATTTGCCGCGAATATAGCATCTTCAAAAGAATTTTCTAGATAAGATTCCCATTCATTCTGGTTGATATAGAAGGAAGTTCTATTTTCTTTAATATTTAAAGCTTGAATCTTTAGAAGCGAATCTCGAATAGAAACTGCCCAAGAATTAGTTAAACGCTGCTCAATTTTATTCTTTATCAAGTGAACCAGCATTCTACTGAGAAAGCTCTCAATATTCTGCAAAATAGCTTTTTTACTCATCCCTTCCAAATCATCCACCAGGGACAAAGCATCTTCGTATCTTCCTTCCAGAATGGAAGCTTTTAAGTCGGTGAGTTCTTGAGTCATTGTCAACTGACCTCACTTTTACATCGCAAAATTATGTGGTACGCGGGTATAGACTAGGCTATTGACTATCAGAAGGATGCGATCGCTCTCAGAAAAGTGCCGAGAGCGATCGCATCCTTACTTATACACAAAATCCTCCTAAGTTCGGGGAACTTCCACTTTGGTTTCAGGCAGATTACTGCTTTGTTGAGGAATCTGTTGTTGCAAAAATGGTTTAACCCTCTCAGGTGAACTTGACCCTCGATAAGCGCCACAATAATACATACTTAGAACCGCTTTGAATGCCCAGTGATTCGACGGCACATCTGAGAAAGGATTGGGTAAAGTATCGGCTTGGTCTTGGGCGCAGGCTTCCAAAACTGGATCTGAAGTTGGTTGCGCTGGAGATGAGGGCGTTGTTGGGGCGATCGGTTCGGGATCTTGCGCTTTAGCCGGAGCCACAAAGCCAATAGTGGCAAGGAGTATAGCTGTTGCGATTTTGAGTTTCATGGTTTGCGAGGAACAACTGTACGGGCAACTTTCTCTTAAAGTTGCCCCTCCTCAAAACTAACAATTACTGGCGTTACATTGGCTGTTCCAATTTGTGGATAAACCCTAATTTCTCATCCAAAGGCTTTGTGACTGAAAGCCTTTTGGCTACAGCGTTCGGCGCACCAGATCGGCTAAACGTTCGGCACTGTCAGGAACTGCTAGCGTAGCAGCTTTTTGAGCCATTTGTTGTAGTTGTTCGGGCGACTGCAATAAATTCAATACCTTACTTTCTAGTAACTGAGGCGTCAGTTCTGACTGCCGGAATACCAAACCAGCGCCTGCTGAGTTAAAAATTGCCCCATTGTAGACTTGATGATCTTCGGCGGCGAAAGGGTAGGGAATGAGAATCGCTGGGGTTTGCGTAACCGCAAGTTCAGTTAATGTCCCAGCGCCAGCGCGGCTAATTGCCAGGTTCGTCCGTTGCAAAAGTGCCGCCATATTGTCATAAAACGGCATGGAAAAATACTGAGGATGCTGGAAACTTTGGGCATCAGGGTCATTATCGCCCGTCAGATGGACAATCCAGGCACCGGCCTTCAACCAGGCTGGGGCGCACTCGCGGACGATTTGATTGACGGCAACAGCGCCCTGAGAGCCACCAACGACCGCAATCAAGGGGACATCTTCAGGAATCGGCAACTCCAGCTTTTGGGGGGTGCGAAACTGAGCGCGAACCGGAGTGCCTGTGTAGGCGGTTCCGGCGCGGGGTAGGTAATGCGCTCCATATTCAAACCCCAGCGCCACGCTATTACACCACGGACTCAACCAGCGAGTCACTTTGCCGGGGAGGGCATTGGATTCGTGCATAATCACGGGAATTCCAATTGACCGTGCGGCAATAATCGCCGGTGCGGCAATGTAACCCCCTGTGCTGAATACACCCTGAAAATTCTTGTCTTTAAGTAGCTGGCGTACCTGCCGGATGGAACCCGTCAGTCGCAGGAGAATGCCCAATGTCCCCAGTCCAAACCCTTGTTGAAACCCTTCCACCTCAATGGTGTTGAGGGGATATTGAGCCGGAACTAACTGGGTTTCCAGGCGGTTCGGGACACCTAGCCACTCAATCTCATAGTCTGGCAGTTTTTCGGCTAGCGCGATCGCGGGAAATAAATGTCCCCCAGTACCACTCGCCGCAATTAACAATCGTTTCGGTTCATTTGCCAAAGTTTCTATCTCCTACTGGCTGTCCTGGCTCGGATAAGATTAAAAATCAGTTATAAATTAGCCAATAGAGCATCCAGGATTTCTACTCTTTAGCACGTCTGTTGCTCGACACGGTTTTCTTTATCCAATTATTCAAACACGTCTGTGATGCGTAACCAGATAACTCCGTCTGTCAGCTTGTTCCAGTCTCTCATCAAGCAAAAGTCAAAAATTTTTGCCTTTATAATTCTTACGTCCCTGCTTCATCCAAACACTGTTCGGGCAGCGAGTCCAGAAACAGCACCCGTCGAGCTAAAAAATTCTCTCACGCAAATTGATGCGGCGGCCAATCGTCAGGATGTCAATACGGTGATGCAGTTCTATAGCCAGAATTTTACCCATTCTGATGGCTTAAATCGTCAGAGTCTGCAACAGGCTTTAACTCAACTCTGGAAGCGCTACCCAAATCTGAGTTATCGTACAGAACTCAAATCTTGGGAAAAGGAAGGGGATGCCCTGGTTGCGGAGACGGTGACTCAGATTACTGGCACCCAGCGAATCGATGGCAAAGATATGAAGTTTGAGTCCGCTTTGCGATCGCGTCAGCGCTTTCAAGGTCAAAAAATTGTTGAGCAGGAGATTCTGGGAGAACGCACTCAGACGACCGCAGGCGTAAAGCCTCCCACAGTGGACATGAAGTTACCGGAAGAGGTTCGTATTGGTCAATCCTATAGCCTTGATGCGGTCGTCCAAGAACCCCTAGGCGACGATTTAATGTTGGGTGCAGCAGTGGAAGAACCTGTGCGGGGCGATCGCTTTGCCAAACCCGCGCCGGTGGATCTGGAGTTACTGTCATCAGGTGGAATTTTTAAGGTAGGTCGCGCCCCCCTGAAAAAAGGGAATTATTGGGTATCAACGGTTGTAATCCGCGAACAAGGCATGACAACCGTTACTCAGCGCCTGCGGGTTGTAGAAGGTGGTCGCCCTTCCAAATAGTTTTGAGTTTTGAGTTTTGAGTTTTTTACTAAATTGAAAATTCAAAACTCAATCTTCGGAATTTTTAGAAATTTTGTTTGATTTGCAAGGAATATTTTTACAGGGCATAAAGAACCGAATAAAAAAAGAATAGAGCTTTACGAATTACTTATAATTGCTATAAAATTAGTTAAAACGAATGATTTCTATCAAAGACAAAATTGTTGTAATTACTGGTGCGAGTAGTGGAATTGGCGCTGCTTGTGCCAAAGTATTTGCCCAAGCGGGTGCCAAACTGATCTTAGTGGCTCGACGCCAAGAGCGGTTGCAGGAACTCGCAGAGGAACTCAGAAAGGAATTTTCTTGCCAGTTGCATCTGTTAGCACTAGATGTACGCGATCGCGCTTCTGTTGAATCCGCCTTTTCTTCTCTCCCAGAAGCTTGGTCTGATGTCGATATCTTAATTAACAATGCTGGTCTTAGCCGGGGGTTAAATAAACTCCATGAAGGCAGCATTCAAGACTGGGAAGAAATGATCGATACCAATATCAAAGGCTTACTTTATTGCACCCGCTATCTAGTGCCAGGAATGGTAAAGAGGGATAAAGGTCATGTAGTAAATCTTGGCTCCATTGCCGGTCATCAAACCTATCCCGGTGGCAACGTCTACTGTGCTTCTAAAGCCGCTGTGAAATCTATTTCCGAAGGTTTAAAGCAAGACCTCCTAGGAACACCTGTGCGAGTGACTTCAGTCGATCCAGGGTTAGTTGAAACGGAATTTAGTCAAGTACGATTTCATGGGGATAGCGATCGCGCTCAAAAAGTTTACCAAGGTTTAACACCTCTAACCCCAGAAGATATTGCCGATGTAATATTTTTCTGTGTCACCAGACCTGCTCACGTTAATATCAGCGAACTACTTTTAGTCCCCACCGATCAAGCCACTGCTACCCAAGTTCATCGACGAAATTAATTTCGTCTTTTTAAACACAAAGGTTCCCAAAGAGCTATCTTTCCTCGGCGAACCTTTGCGTAAACCTTCGCGTACCTTTGCGTTTAAACTTCCACCGTTTCTTTACTCTTCAAGGGCACGTAATAATCGCCGTTAGCGTCTACTCCTACCTTTCCAATTACCTCGTCGCCGGTAATCAATCTTGCCCCACGTTTGCGAGTCCAATAATTCCAACCCCACTGGAGCATGACGATGAGTTTATTATCAAACTCAATTAAGAAGTAAATGTGAACAAATACCCAGGTGAGCCAAGCGAGCAAACCGGAAAACTTCACATAACCCAAATCGACTACCGCAGCATTCCGCCCGATAACAGCCATACTGCCTCGGTCAACATATTGGAAAGGTGCCATACTGTAACCGGCAATCCGCTGTTTGATCAGGTTAGCAACATATTCCCCTTCTTGCATCGCCACGGGTGCAACACCTGGTAGTGGTTTCTCATTTTGATGAGAAAAACTTGCCAAGTCTCCAACCACAAAGATATTAGGATGTCCTGCTATACTCAGGTCGGATTCAACGATAACCCGCCCCACCCGGTCAATTGCAGCGCCTGTGCGTTCTGCCAAAACTTTCCCCATTGGTGAAGCTTTGATTCCCGCTGCCCATAAGGTTGTTCTCGCTGGAATTTGTTCGATTTTATCGCCTTGTTTTGTGGTGATAATATTCTCTGCAATATTTGTCACCAGCGTCTTTGTCTGCACAGTGACACCTAAGCGCTGAAGAGAGGCTTCTGCTTTTGCAGATAACTCTGGTGTGTAGGGAGGTAGGATGCGATCCATCCCTTCCAGTAACAAAATTTTGGCTTCAGCGGTGTCAATGTTGCGGAAATCTCGCTTGAGGGTGCTGTAAGCGAGTTCTGCGATCGCTCCCGCTAATTCTACCCCCGTCGGCCCTCCGCCGATGATCGCAAACGTCAACCAGGCACGCCGTTTTTCGGGATCGGTTTCCTTTTCTGCCGCTTCAAACGCCATAAAAATGCGACGCCGCATTTCCAGCGCATCTTCAACGGTTTTCAATCCTGGCGCTACAGTTGCCCATTGGTCATTGCCAAAGTAAAAATGGCTCACACCTGTAGCAACGATTAACGTGTCGTAGATCAGTTCTTCGCCAGCGAGGATGACTTTTCGCTGTTGTGGATCGATATCCTTTACCTCTCCCATCAGCACTTTAGTATTTTTGCTCTCGCTGAGTACCGCACGCAGAGGAGATGAAATATCTGCTGGGGATAGCGTTCCGGTAGCGACTTGATAAAGGAGTGGCTGAAACAAATGAAAGTTACGTTTATCGACCAGTGTCACATGGACAGGTGCGCCGCTCAATGCCTTGGCAGCATAAAGTCCGCCAAAGCCGCCACCGACAATCACAACATGGTGAGGAGACTGATTTTCCACTGCTACTACCATAAAATTGACATCCTTTGTTTTATGTTGCCCGTGGCTACGGTTGAACTAACATTTCTTTACCAACTGGCAAGGCTTCCGTTACAGATGTTCATATTAGCCTAGTGTGCCAGGGTTAAAACAGGCGTAGCGACGGCTACAGGTAGATTGTTGTGCCTGGAAAGTCTGCCTTAGGAAGTATTCAGCAAATGTTTAAGCGGATGCTTGGGAATGGCGCGACCGCGAAGCGCTGACTTGTCAGTTCGCAATGAGAATGAAAAAAGACGCGATCGCCCTTTTGACTTGCGTTGTTACTCTAAACTCGAATATTCACATTGCCTAAATTACCGATTCATTGCTTCCAAAGGGTTTTCCAAAAATTTCTCCTCATCAATTTTTATGAGTCTAGGAAAGGATTAATCAGCCTTCTGATCGGGCACTCTATGCTTTTTTAGGGCAGAACTTTTTTGTTGCGCTGCGACACGATGGTTAGGTGCGATACAAGGATTACAGTGGAGATGGAGGTATAAGTCCAATGTTTGCAGTTATCACACCAGAGAAAATCCAGTTACCCGCAGGCGCCGTGGTGCGGCTACCCGGTAGTTGGCAGGACTATCAAGCACTAACTGAACAACTAGGCGATCGCTTGATTCCTCGTATCAAGTATCGACCCGGAGAAATTTTGTTAATGTCACCGCTACCCCGGCACGGACGAGAAGCCCACATTATTGCAATGGTGGTAACAGCTCTCCTAGACCATTTAGGGCAGGACTACGAGGCATTTACCCCGATTACGATGGAACTCCCAGAGATTAGCGGCATTGAACCGGACTACTGCTTTTATATCGATAACTGGGCAGCAGTTGCAGGAAAAGACCGCATCAATTGGGAAATAGAGCCATCCCCCGATTTGGTAATTGAGATAGATGTAACCAGCTATACGGATGTAAACGACTACCTGCCTTATCAAGTGCCGGAAGTTTGGCTATATAAAAAGAATCAGCTTAAGATTTACAGCTTGCAGAGCGATCGCTACACGGTTGTAACCAGCAGCCGCTATTTCCCCAATATGAATGTTTTAGAAGTCATCGCGGAATGTTTCCGAATTGCCTCCGAGCGCAATACTAGCGTTGCGATTCGGGAGTTACGACAGAAATTAGCAAGCGAGAATTAAATCCGAAAAATACAGAAGATTATAATGCGATCGCAATCGGGAATCGCTGGTGAACAGAGTTGTTAAAGTTAGTGGCTCTTGTGATAAATCTATGGTTGGCGTCGTAAAGATACCAAGCAAGTCGAGCAACTTCTAGAAAAGCTTAACCGATGCAGAACACCTGCCTCAATGCGATTTTAGGCAGTATTACCTTTGAGACAAAGCTCCAAAGCACGACGGATATATGCTTGAAATGTCTCATCAGTTGGCTGAAAGACCATCGCATATAACATTGCTCCGCTCATCAGGTCGAAGACTAAATCGGGTTCTATATCTGTGTGAATTTCATTTCTAGCCTTAGCACGTTCCAGCACGACTCCAAAGGCTTGCCGTCGCGGTTGTAGGTATTTTTTCCAGTAGACCTGGGCAAAAGTCGGACTGCTAGACGCTGTACTAATAATTAGGGCAACAGTTTGACGACCTAAGGGGCTGAGTACCATTTTCCCTGCATTCTCAATGAGGATATCAATATCTCCCCAGAGGCTACCCGTGTCTAGTATCAATATTTCCTCTCTGAGGCTTTCAATCGCGTCTGCAACCAGTTCTTCTTTGGAACTGTACCGCCGATAAATGGTAGTTTTGCCCACTTTAGCGCGTGCAGCGATCGCTTCGATGCTCATAGCTTGATATCCCATTTCTGCTAGCAGCTCAAGAGTTGCTTGTAGAATCGCTTGATGAGATTTTTCGCTACGTGGGCGTCCAGGCGGGCTTTTGATAGGTTTATTCATAAACTCATCTTCGCCCAAGCAATGTTCTCAAGTGTTCTCAAGGGCAGTTTGCTGCAAGCGTTCTCAAAGAATTGTTATATGGGGAGTTGCCTTAGATGCAATCAGTCTTGTTTCTTAATGTGCTCCCACTCCTCGCGCAATATTCCCATGCACAGCGTATCAATATAGCTGCCGTTATACCACTCGTGACCCCGGAGGCGACCTTCTTCCACAAATCCACAGGATTGATAACAGCGAATCGCGCGTTCATTTCTTGAGTTTGTCCTTAACCAAACTCGATGTAGATTCCAGTATCGAAACGCATAATCCAGCAGCAATGCGATCGCTTCACGACCGTAGCCACGTCCCCAATATTCCTTATCCCCAATTGCAATGCCTAATTCGCAGACACGCGCCACCCCCTGAAATATATCAAAACCAACCAAGCCGCACTGCCCAATGAACTTGCCATCTGCCTCGATCGCAAACCAGGTGCCATCTCGTCCACCTTTGGCGGCATTTTGATCAAACTCTGCTTGCAGTCGTTCCAGGGATTGGGGTATCGGTGGATCGCCTCCACCTGCCAATTCAACGGCTAAATCATTGTTAAACTCGCACAGTTTCGGTAGATCGTCTCGCCGTATACCCCGTAGCGTTACTCGTTCTCCCTTCAACATCGCTGATTGTCCTTGATTTTATGTCTGTACTCATCCATATCAAGTTTGTCAGGAGGCGGTAATGATTCATACAAAAGAAGAAAACAAGTTGGGAGTTGGAATAGCCTGGTGAATTTTAAAAGCTGTGGCTCTGTCTAAAATGTCCTGCTACCCTAAGGCAGCTCCTCTTGACACTCCCTATTGCAATTACGATACTTAATCGTATCGATATTAATCCGAGCCTTTTGCTGTGGAGCCAAGAGGAAACAATGACAACGACCAAACAAGCGCGATCGCTACCTTTACCTCCTGGGAGCTTTGGTCTACCAATTATTGGCGAAACCATCAGCTTTTTACGCGATCCAAACTTTGTACAGAGGCGATACCAGCAATATGGACAAATCTTCAAAACTCATGTGTTGGGTCGTCCTACCATCTTCTTGATTGGAGCCGAGGCAACCCGCTTTCTCTTTGCCAACGAGAAACACTACTTTTCTGACGGAATTGCCAATGGTGTCCCCCCGCAGACCAAAGCGTTGATGGGAAATGGATCGGTCGTGATGCAGATGGGAGATGAACATCTAAAACAGCGCAAACTGCTATCGCAAGCCTTCCAACCTCGCGCATTAGCAGGGTATGCCTCCACAATGGAGGAGATTAGCCGCAGTTATCTCCACAAGTGGGAGCTTTTGGGTCACTTTTCCTGGTACTCGGAACTAAGAAAATACACGCTGGATGTGGCTTGCAAGTTGCTGATAGGAACCGAAGCTGCCAGCGATCGCGATTTTGGCAAGTGGTATGAAATTTGGGGAAAAGGGCTACTTTCCATCCCCGTACCCTTACCTTGGACAAAGTTTGGTCGGGCGTTACGATGTCGCAAGCTGATACTGGCGAGAATTGAGGAGATAGTCAAAGAGCGTCAACAACAAGCTACATCGACTCAAGATGTCTTAGGTTTATTGTTGCAAGCGCGAGATGAAGCAGGAAACACTCTGAGTTTACAGGAACTCAAAGAGCAACTTCTAACCCTATTATTTGCAGGTCACGATACGTTGTCATCTGCCCTTTCTTCGTTATGTCTTCTATTAGCGCAGCATCCAGAAGTTAAGGAGGCTATCCGTGCAGAGCAAAAGCAATTGGGGTTTCCCCAACCGCTGACCCTGGAGCATCTGAAGCAGATGACCTATCTAGAGCAAGTCTTGAAGGAAGTTCTGCGAGTCTTTCCTCCATCAACTGGCCCTAGAGAAGTCATTGAATCTTGCGAGTTTAATGGCCACTTAATCCCCAAAGGTTGGAAGGTACTTTATCACAGCGGCACGACTCATCAAGATAGCCGCATCTATACTCAGCCAGAATGCTTTGACCCAGAGCGTTTTGCCCCCGAACGGGCGGAGGATAAACAAAAACCGATGAGCTATATCCCCTTTGGTGGGGGACTGAGAGAATGTCTGGGCAGGGAGTTTGCCAAGCTGGAGATCAAGTTGTTTGCTGCGTTGTTAGTCTGCGAGTATGAGTGGGAACTGCTTCCCGGACAAAACTTGGATATGGTGATGCTACCGACAGTCTATCCCCGCGAGGGTTTAAAGGTGAAGTTTTGGCGGAGAGTGCAGCATGGCTAGGAAAGCGCCTCGCAATGCTTATCAAATCGCACTAGAGCTGTCAGGTGGGCGATGCCCACTCAACTAACACAGCTATCTTTGAATTTGTGCATCTGGAATTTTTAGCGATCGCATTATCCTTGAAAATCCTTAAGCCCTTCGCTCTATCTCCACACTACCTGCGATAGATGTTTGAGGATAATCAATCAACACAATCTAAAGTCAGCCTGTTTTGTCCCGGCAAGTCTGATAATTTAATTAGGTTAAAAGAAGATAAAATGCCTTGCCGTGTCAGCCTGTCGCACCTTTAGTGCGCTTACGAGCTTAGGCGGGCTTGGTTTGTGTAGCCACAGGCTAAAGCCTGTGGGTATATCCCTAGGCAGGATTGGTGAGAGAATTATGGCGTTAATTGTCCAGAAATACGGTGGCACTTCAGTTGGTTCGGTGGAACGCATTCAGGCAGTCGCTCAGCGGGTTTTAAAAACAGCCCAGATGGGCAACTCGCTGGTTGTCGTAGTTTCGGCAATGGGGAAGACGACTGATGGATTGGTGAAATTAGCCAACCAAATTTCTACAAATCCCTCTCGTCGGGAAATGGATATGCTGCTCTCTACTGGCGAGCAAGTCTCAATCGCCTTGCTGAGTATGGCATTGCAGGAATTGGGACAGCCAGCGGTTTCTCTCACTGGCGCACAGGTTGGAATTGTTACCGAAGCCGAACATACCCGCGCCCGGATTCTGCATATCCAGACACATCGGATGGAACGTCACTTAGACGCGGGTAAGGTGGTTGTGGTGGCGGGTTTCCAAGGCATTTCCAGTACCGAAGAGTTGGAAATTACTACCTTGGGACGCGGCGGTTCCGATACTTCGGCGGTGGCACTGGCGGCAGCTTTACGAGCCAGCTGTTGCGAAATCTATACGGATGTGCCAGGAATTTTTACCACCGATCCCCGGTTAGTGCCGGAAGCCCAGCTGATGGCGGAGATTACCTCCGATGAGATGCTTGAGTTAGCTAGTTTAGGGGCAAAGGTACTGCATCCTCGCGCGGTGGAAATTGCCCGAAATTATGGCGTAGAGTTGGTAGTGCGCTCCAGCTGGACGGACGATCCTGGGACAAGGGTAATTTCTCCAATGCCCAAGCCGCGATCGCTCCAAGATTTAGAAATTGCCCGTCCTGTCGATGGGGTAGAATTTGATACCGACCAAGCGAAAATAGCGCTGTTGCGGGTGCCAGATCGTCCTGGCGTGGCGGCGCGGTTATTTGGTGAAATTGCCCATCAAGCCTTGGACATCGACTTGATTATCCAGTCGATTCACGAAGGCAACACCAACGATATTGCATTTACAGTTAGCAAAAACGTCATTAATCGGGCAGAAGCTGTAGCCGCAGCGATCGCGCCCGCCCTCCGCAGCTCAAACAACCCAGAAGACGGAGAAGCCGAGGTGATGGTAGACAGGCAAATTGCCAAAGTCTCGATCGCGGGTGCGGGAATGATTGGGCGTCCGGGTGTAGCAGCGCAGATGTTCGCTACGCTTTCTAGTGCTGGGATCAATATTCAGATGATTTCCACCTCGGAAGTGAAAGTTAGTTGCGTCATTGATGCGGATGATTGCGATCGCGCGATCGCTCTTTTGTGCCAAACCTTCGAGGTCAACAATTCCCCACTCCACCAAAACAGAATTGTAGAAAGTAGTGTGGAACAACAGGGCAAAATTTCTCAGTCCTCAGCCCTGAGTCCTCAGCACTCCGCTCCCCCCGTGCGCGGTGTTGCCCTTGATTTCAATCAAGCGCGTCTCGCCATTCGTCATATCCCCGATCGTCCAGGGATGGCAGCTCAAGTTTTTGGACTCTTGGCTGAGAAAAATATCAGCGTGGATATGATTATCCAATCCCAACGCTGTCGCGTGGTGAATGGGATCGGGACCCGCGATATTGCCTTCACCGTCGCCCAAGCAGATGCAGCAGAAGCGAAAGCAGCACTCGAAAAACTCGCACCATCCTTAGGCTGCGGTGAAGTTTTAGTGGATACAGCGATCGCTAAAGTAAGTATCGTCGGTTCCGGTATGGTCGGGCAACCCGGTGTCGCCGCCCAAATGTTTGAAGCGCTTTCCCAACACCAAATCAATATTCAGATGATTACAACTTCTGAAATAAAAATCAGCTGCGTCGTAGCAGAAAATCAGGGCGTCACCGCCTTACAGGCCATCCACGCCGCTTTTGGACTTGCCGGTAGCCAAAAAATTCAAGTTCCTGCTTAAAGTTCTTGCAACTTTTTCATCGCCCCCTGGAACCAGGGAGCGATGAGGGATCTCCAGCCGAAAAACTGACCAGCAAAAAGCCCGGTTTCTATCAGAAACCGGGCTTTTAAAGTTATTGGTTAGTTTACGCTAATTGATGCCTACCCTTCGATCGACTCTTTACGCAATTGCTGTTGGCTGACCAATCACGACACTGGTAATAAAGCTGCTGACAGCGGCGAGAGCGATCGCACCGATGACCGCACTCCAAATCCCTTTTTCCAAACGAAAGCCTGTAATCAATCTCGCGGCTATTGTCAGTGCAATGACATTAAGGACAAAAGAGAATAAACCCAAAGTCAGAAGCTTTGCAAAAAATCCGTAGATGCCAAATGTTAGCGTATTCGGCAAGGTAAAAAATACAAAGCTAATCGCTGCATTTAAAATTCCAAAAACGGCTGCCGAAATATAACCAATTCCTGGGTTATCAATTTCAACTCCGAGTGGCAGCTTGCTAATAATTAACAAACTGGCGGCTGTTACCAACCAGGTAATCAGCACATCAATTAAATCCATATTTATAAACCTCCTATCCAGAAGTTGAGGCGTGAAAAAATCTTTTGATTATCCCTACCTTAAACAAACAATCGCGCCTCGACCTCTGTAAATTGACAGAATTGTCCCTACCTCTTGGGAGCAGAATCAGTCCCTTGGGGAGCCGGAACCGTCGGTGTCACGGGTACAGTACCGGGAATCGTAGTACCGGGAATCGTGGGATTAATCTCTGGTTGTCCCGGAGCCACAGGCAATTGCGGCTGACCCAGATTGTATGGATTGGCTGATGGACTGGGTGGCGCATAAGGATTATAAGGTTGGATAGGAGCGTTGCCGGAATAGGGCGCTAAACCGGGACTAGGAGCCGTAGGAACCTGCGTATTAGAGCCAGCCGCCGCATCACCGGACCCGGGTAGAGTCGCTAAAGACACGCGATCGCCTCCCACATCTCTCAGCAAATCCAGTACCTGAATGACATCGTTGTAACTTGCAGTCCGAGAAGCGTACAGCACCATCAACCCATTTGGATTTGTCGAGCGGTAATTCTGCAACGACTGAGTTAGCTGATCTTTTGAATTGATCTGCTGTTGCTCCACGTAAATTTGACCAAAATCATCCAAGCTCACCATCAACATCTCTCGCATTTGCGGAGTGCCGCTACTAGCCTTGGGCAAATCCACGCTAATTGCTTGCTGACGAGTCAGTTGCAACGCTGCCAACAAAAAGAACGTCAGGATACAAAAGATGACATCGATCAGGGGAATAATCTCAATTCGGGCGTCATCACCCGGAGTATCCAAGTTAATCTTCATAAGTTCAAACAACAGGGGAAGTTAAAAAGTCATGAGTCTTTAGTCTCTAATTCTTTGCTACTCACTAATAACCCATGACTAATGACCAATGACAATGGATTTCTAGGGTTCAGCCGTATCTGAAGTTTCTACTTTCGCCTTCATCGGATGACGATCGATACCAAGTTTAGGCCATTCCTGGCGGTACATTAACTCCAGCTCATTTCCCGCTCTCCGGAAAATTTTGGCTTGGTTAAACAAAAAACCTTGAAACAGCCGATAGAAAACAAGGCTGGTAATGGCGACTATCAGCCCAGCCGCCGTACTAATCAGAGATTCGCTAATCCCTAGAGTCACTCCAGCGGTTGAAGATGTTCCGAGATCGCCGAGGCGAATACCACTCAAGGATCTGATCAATCCCAACACGGTTCCCAACAATCCTAGTAGGGGACCAAGGGCAATCACTGCTTCTAGAATTTTGTCGCCTTGGCGCATCGAAGCCAATTCCTCGTCTGCGGCTGCTTCCAGTGCCAGCCTAAACAATTCTGGATCGGGGTGAGAAAGTCGTAAGGGAGCATACAGAAAGCGCCCAATCGGCTGTTTTCTGGCTTGGTGAGCAATCTCAGTGGCAACTCCCCAGTTGCGAGTTGCTGCTTCTAGCACCCGATCCACAGTTTCTCTTTCTTTAGTCAAGATTCTTGCCCAAAACCACAGGCGCTCAAAAATAGTGCCTAGAGACAGCAGCGATAAAGCCAGCAGAGGCCACATCACTGGCCCACCTTTCTCGATTAGTTCTTGAAAAGTCACGGTCGATTCTTTCCTCCTACACTCCCCAAGCTTTTAATTTTCTTTAACAACTTGAAGCCATTCCAATTTTAGACAAGCATTGTCATTCAGACTGAACTAAAGGACGAGGTTCTCCCGTGAGTGTCGAATCTTCTAGTCAAACTTCGGGTGGATATCCACACCTACATAATGCTGGTAGATTTGTCAATATTAAAAATAACTAGAGGATTCAATAATGAATAATTTTTCAATCCAATCAATTTACAACTGGTATCGCAACGCGATCCGCAATCCCAAATATCGCTGGTGGGTGATTCTAGGGTCATTACTTTATCTTTTCAGCCCGATTGATATTGCCCCGGATTTCATACCCATCATCGGATGGATTGACGATGGTGTGATTCTGACGCTCCTGGTTGCTGAAGTTTCCCAAATGCTATCTCAGCGCCTCAAGTCTCGTGACGAGCAAGCGGTCTCTGAAGCGGATGTTGCAGGTGTGGGATCAACTTCCAATTCAGACACGGTTGATGTAAAGGCTGTTCCCCTCAAGTAGTGTGCGTCACAACAATAATATTAATAACCCCTCCCAGTGTTGCAGCCATATTCCGCAGGCTTCTGGAGAGGGGTCTTTGTTTGTAGTAGTCGCACCCAAAAGTAATGACTTTTGAGAGACGGATGATCTACGTCTATACAAGAGCCAGGGCGAACGAGGGGACTTGAACCCCCGAGTGGTGGAACCACAATCCACTGCCTTAACCACTTGGCTACGCTCGCCATTTCAGATTTTTAATATAGCATTGTGCTTGCCAGTTGATCCAGTCTTTCGTCAGTTAACCTGGAACTCAAACGGCGATCGCCGTAGTCAAAGGCTACAAAAGAATGGTTTTAATATCCCATGAAGGGTTTACAGGTTATTACAACGATTGCGGGAGTCGCTTTGGCTGGACTGGGTGTAGCGATGGCGCTGACGAATCCCACTCAGGAGGAGTACGAAGAATTTGCCTTACAGCAACTAACGGTGTACATAAAAGACAATGTTTGTGAAAAGGCTCCAGAAAACTTTGAGAATTTTTTGAAGCGTCAATGTATGTTATTAGTTGAGACGGGCAGCCCGCAGGTGAAGCGGCTGATTGCTGAAACGACAGAGCGGCAAAATTTTATCTTTTTTAGCATTTATCGCACCGATTTGTCGGTTAGTTCGTTCCTGCCTTCTTATCATTTTGAGTCGGTAGGAGCTTTCGACAATGTCTATATTTATCAAGCAGAGAAGCAATAATCTTGTTAGCAAAGAATTATTGTTTCAAGCTGCGCGATCGCTTCTAAAGTGCTGAGAAACGGGTAAAGCCGCCAGTTAACCACACTCAGCTTTATAACAGATACACCCTATGGTCATCTCTCCAATTGAGGATATCTTGGAGATGAATATCAACAGAGAGTGCGATCGCGGCTGCCATGATCTATTGTGTTAGCGCTGGATGTCAAAGACCCCAAAATCCTTCTGACCAAAGATTTTGCCTGTGTTGTGGGCAAGCATTATTGCTGAAAGACCGCTATCGCCCAGTTAAACCAATCGGTAAAGGTGGCATGGGAAGAACTTTTTTGGCGGTGGATGAGCATATTCCCTCTAAACCCAAGTGTGTCATTAAGCAACTGTGCTTCCCACAGCAAGATTCAACCAGTTTTAGAAAGGTCGTTTCCTTATTTCGTCAGGAAGCGATACACCTGAATGAACTAGGGAAACATCCGCAAATTCCCTCTCTCTTTGCCCACTTTGAACAGCAGCAGCAGCTGTATTTAGTGCAGGAGTTGATTTCCGGGCAAACTCTAGCGGAGGAATTGCAGCAACGGGACATTTATAACGAAACGCAGATTTGGGAATTTTTGGAGGATTTGTTGCCAGTTTTGCAATATATCCACGAACATCGGGTGATTCACCGAGATATTAAGCCAGCGAATATTATCCGACGCACCCCCTCAACCTCCCCTTCCCCAGGAGAAAAAGAAGGTCAATTGATCTTGATTGATTTTGGAATTGCCAAGCTATTCACAGACACTGCTGTGTTTAACACCGGCACGATCGTTGGTAGCCCGGATTATATGGCACCCGAACAAACGCGAGGCAAAGCCCTGCCCTCCAGCGACCTCTACAGTTTGGGCGTCACTTGTATCTACTTGCTCACAAGCGTTTCGCCCCTGAATATGTATGACATTATGAATAACGGGTGGGCGTGGCGCGATTTTTTGCCCAAGGAGAGAAAAGTTAGCGATCGCCTGGGTCAAATTTTGGATCGGCTGCTACAAAATAACATTAAAGATCGTTACCCAGACGCTGCCTCTGCCTTGAAAGCGGTACAGCAAAATTTAAACCCCAGACCTACATCTCCGGTTCCAACTCAATCTCAACGACCGGGTGGTAGTGCCTTGAATTCCGAGGTTGGAGTTGACTATACAAAATTGCGGGATTTACTCGCTAAAAAGAAATGGAAAGAAGCCGATCGGGAAACCTGGGCAGTGATGTGTCTGGTAGTCGGCAAGTCAAGCAATAACTATCTATTCAACAGCGATATTCAAAAGTTTCCTTGCGAGGATTTATGGACGATTGACCAGTTATGGGTAAAGTACAGCCAGGGGCGCTTTGGTTTCAGCGTGCAAAAGCAAATTTTTCTGGAGGTTGGGGGAGAATATAGCAATTTTTGCGATCGCGTTGGCTGGCCTACCCACAACCCGTATATTCCTGACTCTGGTTTGAAATTTAGCGACAAGGCACCTATTGGACATCTACCATCGCGGCGGTGGGCGGGTGGTTATGAATGGTGGCGTCACGCCAGTGCAATGGCTGGAAAACTAGAACAGTGCAGTATTGCTTAGCTTTTGCTGCCTTATCAGCGATTTTCATCCTCAGTTGAGCGATTGGAACGGTTTTAGCTAAAAAATTGCCTCAACTGAGATTTCAATCTTGTTTTTTGTGTCCTCCTCTGGTTATAGAAAAATCCATGAGCTAAGTCTACCCGATGAGGCAGGAATACCTTTGACAGCCGATCTAAAGTATGGGTATATACCTTGATTTGTGAAGGAAAAAGAATCGTTTTTTTTGAATTCCTTTACAAAAAATATTGGCAAGCGCTCAACGATCCGGCAAATAGAGGAAAGGAATCCATTCATGTTTTTCCATAAAAAAGAACCCATTCATACTGTTAATATCACAGAGCCGAATCCACGTTATGCCCAGCTACTGCTAGAGCAGTTTGGGGGAGCAACGGGTGAATTAACAGCCGCTTTACAGTATTGGGTGCAGTCATTTCATTGCGAAAATCCTGGTATTCGGGATATGCTCCAAGATATTGCAATCGAAGAGTTTAGCCACTTAGAAATGGTTGGCAAACTGATTGAATCACATACCAAGAATGTCGATCAAACAGAAGCGTACCGGAGTACGCTCTTTGCTGTACGCGGCATGGGACCACACTTTTTAGATAGTCAGGGAAGCGCTTGGACAGCGAACTATATCAATGAAGGTGGGGATGTTGTGCGCGATCTGCGGGCAGACATCGCCGCTGAGGCTGGGGCACGTCAAACCTATGAGGAGCTGATCAAAATGGCTCCGGATCAAGGTACAAAAGACACCTTGGTACATTTGCTGACTCGCGAAATTTCTCATACGAAGATGTTCATGAATGCACTTTCTTCGTTGGGCAAATTAACAGATCCTTTCTTTGGCAATATCCAGCCGGATGAAACGGTCAATCTTTACTTCAACTTGTCTACGAATGGTAAAGATGAGCGCGGGCCTTGGAACTCGGAACCGGATTTTCAGTATGTCGCCGATCCATCTGCTGAAGTTAAACAGTAAATCGTCAGCAGTAGAACTCAATTAAAAAAGATAGAGTCACGGGGAGGTGTAGCCCAGTGGCTCTATTTTTATGAATAAGTTATTAATAATATTAGAAATCCTCTAAGCCTTAGCGGTGCCCAAATGGGTAAACCACCGGGAGAAATTGTCAATTGGAAACGATTGATACAGAAATTGTTGCTGGAAACGATATCAAATTGAATAAAGAAACTGCTCAAAAGCCTGTAGTTACACACTTGCCCAAGTCATCTGCCTATCTACTGGTCTCTCACGGAAGCCGCGACCCTCGCCCTCAAGCCGCTGTAGAACAGCTGGCAGCCCTGATCTACGAGAAGGCACAAAGGTCAGAGATAGCCTGGGTGCAGGCATCTCAACCCGTTCGCCGCTTAGGTGCATCGCCCATGCTAGAGACGCGAAATTTTACGTCTTTACAAGAACCACTGGTGGGTACAGCAGTGCTAGAATTGGCAACCCAGCCGTTGCACGAGCAAATTCGGCAATTTGGCGTTCGCGTAGCGTCTGCGAAGCAGAATCGCGCTGTTGCATCTGAGTACCAATCTGAGAGCCCCTGCATTCAGGTGATGCCGCTTTTTCTCCTGCCGGGAGTTCACGTCATGGAGGATATCCCAGAGGAAGTTGCGATCGCTCAAGTAGCGTTTGGCTCTAAATTCAAACTTGACATTCGTCCTCACTTAGGCACTCACCTTGGCTTGAGTCGTCTGTTAGCCAGTCAATTCGCTTCGATAACAGCAGACGCTCGGATTCTCCTAGCTCACGGAAGCCGCCGTGCTGGGGGAAATCAGTCAGTAGAGACAATTGCACGGACTTTGGACGCGGTGCCTGCTTACTGGTCGGTGCCACCCAGCCTAGAGGACAGGGTGAAAGCGTTGGTTGAGGCGGGGAAGGAAAAAATCGCCATCCTGCCTTATTTTCTATTTGCTGGGGGAATTACGGATGCGATCGCTCGAACAGTTGAGCGATTATCCCAGCAGTTTCCATCGGCAAAACTCCAGATGGCTGAACCAATCGGCGCTAGCGCAGAATTAGCGGATTTAATTTGGGATTTGAGAAGTCAATGAACCTCACACTGCCAGAGAACACACAGGTAAACAGGAGAACGTGTTTGGGTAAAGTATATCTAGTGGGTGCAGGGCCAGGAGATCCTGGTTTATTAACCCTCAAAGGAAAAGGGCTGTTGGAGTGTGCCGATGTCGTAGTTTACGACGCTCTGGTGAGTCCCCAAATTTTGGCAATGATTAATCCCCAAGCCGAAAAAATTGACGCTGGAAAGCGGATGGGGCGTCATTCCCTGTTGCAGGAAGAGACGACTCAACTGTTAATTGAAAAAGCCCAAACTGCGGCAATCGTGGTGCGCCTCAAAGGTGGCGATCCCTTTGTGTTTGGTCGGGGCGGCGAAGAGATGGAAGACTTGGTAAATGCGGGAGTGCCGGTGGAAGTAGTACCGGGAGTGACATCTGGGATTGCCGCACCCGCTTATGCGGGAATTCCTTTAACTCACCGCGCTTATAGCTCCTCGGTGACATTTGTTACTGGACACGAATCTGTCGGGAAGTATCGACCCACGGTGAACTGGCAAGCGATCGCCCACGGTTCTGAAACCATTGTCATCTACATGGGCGTTCACAACTTACCTTACATTACGGAACAACTTCAGACAGCAGGCTTAAGCCCAGAGACGCCAGTAGCGTTGGTGCGCTGGGGAACTCGACCGGAACAAGAAGAACTGATCGGCACCTTGGATACGATTGTGGCGCAAGTCGAGGCGACTGGATTTACAGCACCCGCGATCGCCATTATTGGTGCTGTCGTGAATATGCACCAAATTCTGTCAGGATGTCGTCCACTCAGCTTGAAGATTGAGGGCTGAGGATTGAGGACTGAAGATTGAGAACTGAGGACTGAGGACTGAGAACTGAGGGCTAAAATCTCAGTAAAAAGCTATAAAAAGCGATCGGTAGTTAATTGGTACGTCTGATTTAAGACCTTTCATACCTTACTCAGCCCGTGCTTCGCACTGCTTTGCTAACAGTCCTCAAACCTCAGTCCTCAGTCCTCAGCACTCAGTCCTCTCTCCTCCCTCAGTCCTCAGTCCTCAGCACTCAGTCCTAATTTATGAGCGTCGAATATTAAAGCAGCACCACTCTTGACGCCGCCAGAGGGTGGCAACAATCCAATCGTGTTGCTCTAAAGTATCGGCAATGGGTTTCGCTTGTTCTAGCAAAACGCCGCTAATAATCCCCCAAGTGCTGGGTTTAGCCATCTCTGTCATCTGCGGGATCAAGTCGATAATCACCTCCGCCAGAATATTGCAAAGAATGCCATCGACCGGCTCATGTAACAATTGCATTAAGCGGTCGATACTGCCTTGCTCCACAATCAACCGCTCGGGGCTAATTTTGTTGAGTTCTCGGTTGCTGTGAGTGGCTCGCACCGCCATCGGATCAAGATCTGCGGCATAAACTCTTTCCGCACCTAACAGCATCGCGGCAATTGAGAGAATGCCAGAACCACAACCAATATCTGCCACAACGATATCGGGAGTGCCCAAACCCAATCGCATCTCCAACGCTTCCAGACACAGCTGAGTCGTTTGATGGGTGCCGGTGCCAAAAGCGGCTCCGGGATCGAGGCGCAGGGTAATCCGTTCCGTCTGCTCTGGAGGGGGCAACCAGGCAGGGTAGATTAATAAGCGATCGCCAACTTCTTGCGGTTGCCAGTATTGCTTCCAGCTACTCGCCCAATCCTCCTCATCAATTAAATGCCAATCCATCACCGGCATCGGCATTCCCACATTCAGCGCATCTTGACGCAGCCACAGAGACAGCGCCGCCAAATCTAATAACTGCGCTTGGAGTGCGGATAAATAACCACACACTAGGCGTGAGTGTCCTTTAACCTCAATGGATGTACCGCGACAGCCAAATTTTTCCAGCCGCCAGAAAATTAAATCTTCTAAGGCTGGGTCGCAGAGAACTTGAATTTCCCACCAGGTGTTTGCCATACATCAGGGCTGAGGGCTGAGGACTAAGGACTGAGGTATGAGGGCTGAGGACTGAGGGCTGAGGACTGTTAGCCCAGTGGTGCGAAGCACTGGCTGAGGACTAAGGAAGGTTAGAACCTAGAACTTAGCAATATAGAGTAAAGAGAAACTAAAAAGAATTTACTCTTTGTGTACCTCTTTTCTTCATCCTCAGTCCTCAGTCCTACATCCTCAGTCCTACATCCACAGCCATCAGCACTTATAAAGTTACCGTATAGGCATCTCGAATGCCGGGAATCTTGAGAATTTCCGCCAAAATTCCCTCTGGTAGGGGATCGTCCAGGCTTAACACCATTACTGCATCGCCGCGCACGATTTTACGACCTACCTGCATACTGGCAATATTGACATTAAAGCTGCCCAATAGGGAACCAATATTCCCGATAATTCCTGGCATATCGCGGTGCAGCGTAAACAGCATATTAGAAGTGGGGGGGACGTTGATGGGAAAATCATCAATGCTAGTGATCCGAATTTCGTTATCGCCCAATAAAGCACCAGTGACCGAGTGTTCTCCTAGGGAACCCTTTGCCGACAGTTGCAGCGAACCCGAATAATCTCGAATCGAGGCATCCCGCGTTTCAATCACGCGAATTCCCCGCTCCTTTGCCTCAATACTGGCATTCACGTAGTTCACTCGCTCTCTCAACGCTTGAGAGAGCAGCCCTTTCAGCGCTGCCACGATGAGAGGCTGACTTTGATTAGTTGCCAATTCTCCTTGCAAGCTGATATTCAACAACTCAATCCGTCCTCCAGCCAGTTGCCCAACTAGATGACCCAAAGTTTCCGCCAATAGGAGATAAGGTCTGAGTTTTTCCAATACGTCAGGCCGCAACCCAGGAATATTCACGGCTGAACGCGCTGGTAGGCCCAGCAGAACGTCCCGAATCTGCTCGGCAACATCGATGGCAACATTTACCTGCGCTTCTGCTGTAGAGGCTCCCAGGTGGGGAGTGAGGATAAGATTTTTCCCCAGCGATCGCAACTCCGACTCGCCAAGCGGTTCTGTCTCAAAAACATCCAAGGCGGCCCCGGCAATTTTGCCAGTTTTTAACGCCTCTGCCAAGGCCGCCTCATCAATAATGCCACCACGGGCGCAATTGATAATCCGAGTCGTGGGTTTCATTTTAGCGATCGCCTCGGCGTTAATCAGATGAGTCGTTTCTGGAGTTTTAGGGATGTGCAGGGTAATGTAATCGGATTCCTGAAACAGCATATCCAGATCGACTAGACGACAACCCAGTTCATCTGCCCGTTCTACCGAGATGAAGGGATCGTAAGCTAGCAGTTTCATCCCCATCGCTTTCGCAACGCTGGCGACATGGGAACCAATTTTCCCTAAACCGACAACTCCCAGGGTTTTCTTGTAAACTTCTGCCCCGATAAAACTCTTGCGATCCCACTGACTGCCTTTCACCGACTGATTGGCTTCGGGGATATAACGGGAGAGCGATAGCATCATTGCCAAAGCGTGTTCTGCCGCTGCAATGGTGTTACCTTCGGGGGAATTGACGACGACAATTCCTTGTCGGGTGGCGGCTGGAACATCGACATTATCGACCCCAACTCCAGCACGACCAATAATTTTTAGCTGGGTGCCCGCTTCGATAATTTCTTTGGTGACATGGGTTCCAGAACGAATCATCAGAGCGTCATACTCTGGCATAATTCGCACCAGTTCTTCTGGAGAAAGACCTGTTTTAATGTCAACTTGGGCAACTTGGGAGAGGATATCTATTCCAACTTGGTCTATGGGATCGGAAACAAGAACCTTGGACATGATGGGCAGGTGAGTCTAAATAAAAATTCCATTACGACACGCACGCACGACCCCTAAAAGGTCAAAACCGCAAGTCGCGCGTTGCGTTGCATCCACTTCGCCAGGATAGCTCCCTTGCGTTACGCGATCGCGTGCCGGTAAAACCTTGGGAGCAAGCTTGCCTGATGGGAGCTGGCTTAGACATCGCGTCTAATCACTCTCCACCACGAACAATACAGGCAGAAGGTCATTTTAACTGTATCAGGTGTCTTTGTACGGCTGGTTGGCTGAAAGTTTTTAACTTTCATTCGCGTGGGCGAAGTGCTTCTTGCCGATGGCGGAAGGAAACAAAACACAGCCAAAGATATCAGCTACCCATCGCACAAATGCGATCGCTTTCGCATATACCCCTCCTAGCGACTTCTCGCGCAAGTGCATCCTAATTACGGTAGAAGATTTGCTGTCCCTTGCACTGCTAGGCTTTAACTAAGGCTATCTCAGCATTTTACGAATCACCATGAATTATCTCGTTGCCGTACTGGCAGACCGCATCCAGGCAGAAGCCGCCTATTCCGCTTTAGAGAAAGAAGGCTTACCGATGAATAAAGTCAGTATCCTAGGCAGAGGATACAAAAGCGCGGATGAATTTGGCTTAATTGACCCCAACGAGCAAGCTAAAAAGCAATCAAAGCTGATGGCTTATTGGCTCATCCCCTTTGGATTTTTCGCTGGAATAGCTTTCAATATCACCACGGGTTTAGACACCTTTGCCTGGGCGGGTCCAATCGGCAATTACCTGATTGCTGGACTTTTAGGTGCCGCCTCCGGTGCGATGGGTAGCGTGTTTGTGGGGGGAGGAGTAGGCTTGGCGCTGGGAAGTGGTGATGCCTTGCCTTACCGCAACCGCCTCAATGCCGGTAAGTATCTGATTGTCGTCAAAGCTTCCGAAACGATCATCCGCCAAGCGACTCGGATTCTCCGTCAGTTTGAACCCGAAAATATCCAAGGCTACGTTGACTCAGAGGGAGTCTAGAAAATAAGCACCTTCCAACCTTTCGAGCTGGCTGGGTCTTCCATCCACGGGCAGAGGAAGTAACAAACACAACATTGTTACTTTAACTACCAGCCTGAGCGCAAGTCACTGGAAGGGGGTTTAGATGCAAATATTGCCAACTTGTTTGGGAGTTGCGCTCGTCGGCTCGATCGTAGTTGATGTGCTTTGGACAACGATCGCCGTCGGCGGCGGTGGGGGGCCGATTACATCTAGATTGTCCAATTGCTTGTGGAGATTGCTTCTCCATCGACATCGCTCCTCTCCCTCTCATCAGATGCTTTCCGTTGCAGGCTACAGCACCATTGGCATTTCTACGCTGCTGTGGATTTTGGCTACTTGGGCAGGATGGGTCTTAATTTTTAGCGCCAGCGATCGCTCTTTGGTTTCTGCGGATACAAAGCAGCCTGCTGACATCTGGGAGAAAATTTACTTTACAGGTTATACGTTAGTTACCCTCGGTCTCGGAGACTACCAACCCCAAGGAAAAATTTGGCAACTGGCGACAGCCGCAGCAGCAGCGAATGGGTTTTTCCTGATTACTCTATCGATTACCTATCTGCTTTCTGTGGTGTCAGCCGGGACTCAGAAGCGACAGTTGGCAACCTACATTTCCTGTCTTGGCTATACTCCTACTGAAATCGTAACTAAAGCTTGGAATGGCAAAGATTTTGGGATGCTGTCTCAGCACTTAGTAGCGATCGCGCCCATGCTAGCCTTATACGGGCAAAGTCATTTCGCTTATCCGGTACTTCATTACTTTCATAGCACCAAGCGGGAGACAGCGGCGGAAGTTAACATAGCTGTCTTGGACGAGGCGCTGACCTTGCTCGAATCTGGAATTAAGCCGGAACATCGACCCGATGCGGTGGCGCTATACCCAGTGCGGCAAACCCTGTCAGTCTTTCTAGAAACCCTGACTTCTGCTTACATTAAGCCAGCCTCAGACGTGCCACCCCTGGCAGTTCTCGATGAGTTACGTGCTAACGGGATTCCCACGGTTAGCGATGAAGCCTTTGCATTAGAAGTCAGCAACTTGACGAGACGACGGCGTTTGCTCCTCGCCTTAGTGAGAAACGATGGGTGGTCGTGGAAGGAGGTCGGGAATCGGTTTGGGTAAAGGGGAATGATTCAGTTTAACCAAGCGCGAGGAGCCGCTAAAAGCAGCATCCGCGAAAGCGATCGCACTCATCGCATTGTCCGTCAGGTTCCGCTCCCAACGATAGAATCAAGAAAGTTTCACCTCCAAAAGCGTCTGCTGTATGTTGCCAAGGGAAGAACTCCTCAAAGGAGTCGAAAATCGAGAGACTGTAGCTCGTGTTATCGATCTAGCGGATCAAGCGATTAAAACGTGGGAAGTAGTCTTTACGGATTTTCTGTCTCCTCCAGAACTAGCTGAAATCCAGCAAGCGTTTAATCGGTTAACAGAAGTCCAACTGCTTGCTTGGGGAGGTTATCCGCAAGCTGAACGACAGCGAATTGCGATCGCGCGTGCAGAATTGCCCCTCGATTCGTCCCAAGTCTCTATTGCTGCTATCGATATTTCCGGGAATTTTTTGTTTGACCAAGCCACCCACCGAGACTTCCTCGGCGCGATGTTGGGGTGTGGGATCGTGCGAGAAAAGACTGGCGATGTAATTGTGCTGGGAGAGCAAGGAGCGCAGGCGATTGTTGTTCCAGAAATGGTGGAGTTTTTGGGAATGCATCTCAATCAGGTGCGTTCTGTCCCGGTAAAAACTCGGCAAATTGAGTTAAGCGAGTTAAAAATTCGGGAACCGAAAAAGAAAGAATTGACGACGGTTGAGGCTTCTTTGAGGTTGGATGCGATCGCTTCCGCTGGTTTTGGGATGTCTCGCAGCAAAATGGTTGATTTTATTGACGGCGGTGATGTGCGATTGAACTGGAAAGAAGTCACCCAGCCAAGTCATCTTCTGAAGTCTGGAGACTTAATTGCGATTCGCGGCAAAGGACGGTTAGAGGTTGGGGAAATTGCTGTCACTAAAAAGGAACGCTACCGCGTGCAACTCACAAGATTTATGTAAAAATTTCAATCTTGAATCTTCAACCCTAAGAATTAGATTTGCGATAGGCAAGAGATTAGTTGAACGAAGAGTGTTTTACTGTCTATAGCAATCCTATTTGAGTGGTGAGATGCTAGCGGTTCAGATCCCCGACTTCTTGGAGAAGTCGGGGATCTCGTCTTCACGAATCATTTAAGGTCGCTGATATGATTGCCATCTGAGTGATTTTCCAGTCAGTTGCGGGAACACTAACATGAGTTGCTGGGTGTAGCTTATGTCCCGTCTCAACAATCGCGCCTTTCAAATCCTCCGTGCAGAAGTGAAAAACTGTGCTGGTAATGACGCTTTGAGCCAAATGGAGCAGCGGATTGTACTGGAGGAATTAGAAAAACTGCGATCGCAACCAGGCTCACCTGCCTCCTTAGAAGAACTGCGGAAAATCGTCATTGCCACCTATGCAAACTTCAGCCAGAAAGCATTACTAGCGGCAGCAAAAGCCAACCGTCCCCTGGGAATATTCGGCAAAATCAAATTAGCTGGCTGTGCGGTAGCTGGGGGGACTTTGTTGCTAGTTGGGGGAACGGGGACGCTTGTTTTGGCAATTTTGCTATCTCCCACCGCTCATCAGTCAGCGGGACAAAATGCTTCTATGAGTACAGAAGATCGCTATCAGGAAGCGATCGCCTCTTTAGACCAAGCAGAAGAATTAATTAACCAAGCCAAGACCGCAGCAGATTTGGCATTGGGTGAAAATAAATTAAGTGAAGCCAAAACACACATCGATTATCTGCCCGTTTCAGATACAGTTTCTTCGCGGCGATACTCTTACAACCGTAAGGGTCGGCGCTATGTTAGCGGGTACGATACGCAGACAATCCCTAATGAGCAAACCGCCAGTATTCGCTATAGATTTGAGCAAATCAAGTCCCAACTTTCTCAACAACAGCAGATTTTGGGGCGCACTAATACTTTAATTCAAGCCGCCAAACAATATGCTTTTGCTGCTGCCAAAACTGGGCAAAATCCACCTCATACTGCACAGCGATGGCAACAAATTGAAAATTTGTGGTCCAAGGCAATTGCCCAACTGCAAAACGTTCGGCTGGAAGACGTTGACTATGTGGAAGCGCAAAAGCTATTGGTAACGTACCAAATGAATTTAGACACTGTGCAAATTCGATTAAAAACAGAACGTGAGTCTCACGAAGCCTTCAATGATGCTCAACAACAAATCAACGCTTTGCTTGCGTCGATACCTAAAGATAGTTCCCAAGTAGATCGCAACCAGATACTCAGCCAGATGCAAGAAATAATCTATCGGTTGAAAATAGTCAAACCAGGAACAAGCGACTATCGAGAAGCCCAACAACTGCTGCAATCGGCACAGAAGAAACTAAAAGCTGCTCAGGCAAAGAATTGATTCTCCTAAGGTTGGTGTGTCATGGCGCGAGGAGCCGCTAGGAAAGGCATACGCGAAAGCGATCGCAACTTGATAAAATGCGATTAAGTTTACCAGCTAAAAGCCGAACGGCTGATAGCTAAGGGCTGGTGTGCCATGCGCGATTCTGATTTTACAGATGTTTTACAGTGGACGCCGGAAGCAAAGGCAAAGCTGAAAAATATTCCTTTTTTTGTTCGTTCCCAAGCGCGTCAGCGAATTGAGCAAATCGCTCGTGCAGGGGGTTTGGAAGTTGTTACGGGTGAGTTAGTTGAACAGGCGCGGCTAGAATTTGGGCAGTGAGCGATCTCCCTACAATACTTCTCGGAGCATACAAACCTCATCCTCATGTGCCATTTCCGGACTAGAGAATGGGAAATTTATAGCTCATCCTGGGGTAAGGGAGAAGTTAACTAAGAAGTATGCGATCGTAGTCTTCAACTCTCTTCTAAATTCATCGCCGCTAGAAAAGCTTGCTGACTGACTGTTTGATAAACAGTGTCTAAATATTGCATCACCGGCTGACTAGAACCGGATGCGAGGGTAATCGATCCGAGTACATTTAATACAGTGTCACCAGTCGGTGCAATTACGACCAGTGAAGAATCTAGCGGTTCGTCGTATTGCCAGAATTCCTCAACTTTAAGAGGAGTTGCTGGTAAGGATGAAGTATCCTCGCCCGATGGCTGGGATGTCTCAGCCGTGGTAATTTCATTCTCAGAATTTTGCTCGCTACCGCGTCTTAGCTTGCGTAAGGTATCGAGGATTTGTTCTTTGGGGCGTCCCCGCAACTGGAAGATGACGAAAGGATCTTCACTGAAGCGATCGCCTAACTGATAATAAACTGCACCAATGTGTTTGCAGGGAATTTCTTTATCCGGGCAACTGCACCGTGCATGGATATCAGACAAAGTAAAGGGAAATATACTCAAACCATTGGCGGTAAACACTTCTTGAATGTTGGGCGGCATTTCTCCCGCCAATAGTTGGGCAGAAAAAATCGCCCGTTGAGACATGGTTTCAATCACATAATCCCACTGTTCATCTGTAAAAGGGTCTAGGGATAGGGAAACTTGATAGGGTTCCGGTGCCGTACCTTGCACTTTTGCTAACACCTTTGGACCTTTAAATTCAATGCCGAGAACATTTCCCTGCATTGCATAATTTCGTGCCCTTTCCAATCGCTTTTTGAAGCGGGACTTCTCTAATAGATCAATCCATTCTTGTACCCACCATTCACGGCTTTGAATTTCGTAATTGTTCATATTATTGCTTATTTGTTATTCGTCATTACTTTAGAAATCCAACTAACGAGTGATGACTCTGAACTGGCTCATTCATCATCAATTACAGCCGTCCGATCCAGCAGTAATAAATTGCGGAGTTGGTCAGTATTCAGTTCCGTAATCCACTGTTCACCGGCACCCACCACTTGCTCTGCCAATGCTTTTTTACTTTCAATCATTTCATTAATTCTTTCTTCGAGGGTGCCGGTACAGGTGAATTTATGTACCTGTACATTCCGGGTTTGACCAATCCGAAATACCCGATCCGTTGCCTGATTTTCAACTGCTGGGTTCCACCAACGGTCGAAATGAAAGACATGATTCGCACGTGTTAAATTGAGACCCGTTCCACCAGCTTTTAAAGAAAGAATAAAAATTCGGGGGCCTTCTGGATCATTTTGGAATCGGTCAATCATTTCCTCCCGTTGTTGTTTGCGGGTGCCTCCATATAAAAATAGGGTTTCCCCACCTAGATGTTTCTCTAAATAAGGTTGGAGAAGTTTTCCCCACTCGGCAAATTGAGTAAAAATTAAAGCGCGATCGCCTTCTAATAAAGCTTCCTCCAACATCTCTTGTAAACGCTGAAGTTTGCCAGATCGACGCTGTGCTACCAGTTCTTTTTCCTTTAAAAACTGGGCGGGATGGTTGCAGATTTGCTTTAATTTTATCAACAAAGCTAAAATGATTCCCTTTCGTTGCACCCCTTCGCTGGCTTCAATTTCAACTAGCGATTCTTCCACCAATTTTTGATAGAGTGCAGCTTGTTCGGCGGAGAGTCCGCAGAATACGGTCATTTCTTGCTTTGCTGGCAAATCTTGGATGATATTGCGATCGCTTTTCAGGCGTCGCAGGATAAAAGGACTCACCAGCGATCGCAATGTCTGCAACGAAGCCACATCTCCATATTTCTCAATCGGCAAGGCAAATCGCCGTTGAAAGAAATCCCGCGTTCCCAAATACCCCGGATTCAGGAAATCTAAAATTGACCAAAGTTCTGCCAAGCGATTTTCCACCGGCGTTCCTGTCAGAGCAATCCGAAAACCTGCTTTTAACTGACGCACTGCTTGCGATTGCTTCGCCTGGGGATTCTTAATATTTTGAGCTTCATCTAGCACCACACCCCGCCAAGAAACACTCTGAAGGTCTTTGGCATCTCGAAACGCCAGTGAATAACTGGTAATTACCAAATCTTTGCCCTTAACGGCTTTTGCCAACGCTTTGCCTTTCGGTCGTTTATCCCCATGATGGACAACAACTTTCAGCGTGGGGCCAAATTTCTTAACTTCTCGTTCCCAGTTCCCCAAAACTGAAGTCGGACAAACTAATAGCGTCGGTGCCTCTAATTTTTCTTCGTGTTGCAAATTTAGCAGAAAGGCAATTGTCTGAATGGTATTATGACAAAGGATATTATTCGCAACAAAATTGTGATGTTCGCTCACCTCAAAGTCATAAACCCAGCCATCGTAATCGACTTCCTCAATTGCCTGGATTTGACAGAAAAAGACTTCTCGATCGAGCAGGCATTGTAACTGTTGCCTGGTTACGTTCAGATGTTGTGTGTTCAACTGAGCATAAGCTTCGAGAGTTTGAGTTGTCCATTTAGATGGCTTTTGTTGACGATATTCCTGTTCTGCAACGCCTGTGAGGATCTGTTCTATTCCAGCCACTACCCGTTCCAGACTGCTCCTTGAAAATTGTTGCGAACCATTGATGTAAACAGTGTTATGCATTCCCAGATGCCGCACTGGCAGCCTTGTTGCCTTGACTGTCTGAGCAACGATATCGGAAGCTGGAATTCCCTCAATGTTTGTGTTACAGACTGGTTCGCAAATTTTTTCTAGCTTCTGTTGCTTGTCTGGATTCGTAAATCCTATTTCCTGCAAAAATCTACGGGCGCTGTTTCCCCCGATTGTGCCGATGTAGTAGGTACGGAAGATACCACTGCCATTGGTAGCACGTTTTTGTTTGGGTGCTACTCGCAACCAAATGCCGAAACGTCGCAGCAGTGAGGAGAGTTGCTGGATTAGTAGAGGTGAAGCCGTAGCAATCTCGATACTCCGCATACTAAAAACAACAGCAGACTCAGCATCGAAATAGTTCCGCAGAAAAATACCCACGCTTTCCAAGTCTGACTGCATGATAAAGGGGGGAATCGACTTGTCGCGCGATCGCTTCCCCCAGAGGTATCCCTTCGCTTCCAAAAATTGGCGATACGCTTGGCTACTCCCTCGGAGAAAAGGAACTTTGCCAGGATTGGGGCAGATGCCAGGATGGTTGATTTTGAGGTTATATCGTTGACCGATGCGCTTGAAGGTTTCCAGCAGTTCCTCCAAACGTTCTGTGTCTTTCTGCGATATTGTAAATACTCCCCAATCTCCTTGCTCATAACCCTCAGCAATCTGCCAAGCCAGAAACTTGACTAAATCGGCGTCTTCTGGTTGCCCATCCCAAAGCATCTTTGCAGGGACACAGACGTAATTGCCAACCTGTAGATCGTTCGTCCAGCCTTGATTCGTTAGCAGTTGGTGACGATAGGTAATCGTGATGCTGCTACCGTCTTGCAGCCTGAGGGTTCGTAACGTCTCCCGAACGCGCTGCCGGTACAGACGCCGGATGGGAGCTAGCCCAATCCGACCCGTCTCCTCATTTATGGCATTTACAAGCAGCGACTCTGTAGGAACAGCCCAAAATCCCTCGCCATCAAACTCGGTCTCGACCGCATTCGTTTTCCAAATTTCCTCTGCTGTGCGTAGCATTCCATTTACGCAAACAAGTGTATCTTTTGATACGCACTTGCCCAATCCCATATCGTCTGCGAGGCAAGCTCCCAAACCCCAGCGTTCGAGGAAGGAGAGCCAGCCAACGCCCCGCGCTTGATAAGGTCGCAACTGCCCCTGGAAATTGGCAGGAGGCGCGATCGCTTCCACCGCCTGATTATTGGTTAAAGTTGTTAGCAACTGCTGAAGCGGCCCTGCTGCCTCAAAGCTAACCACCGGAAGTTTTTCGATTACTTTGGTATCGCCGGTACTCAGCCGCAGAGCATCTTCTAAGGAAAGCGCCATCTGGTCTTTGGGCGTTGCTAGCAGCAACTGAGCGGCTTTCACATCGGAGGGTTGCAGGGCAATCCACTCCCCATTCACTTGCACCAGCGGACTTTGCAGAGCGATTAGACGGTCAAATTCTTGTTTAGAAATCGTGCGATCGCCAATTGCTAATTCCCACTCAAAAGACAGCCAGCTTTGCAATCCCGACTGACCTTTGCCCGGTGTGGTGCTAGAGCGAATTTTCAGCCCCAAATGCCTATTTTCTCCCTCCGCAGGCATCAGACTGGACGGCATCACGACTCCCAATCCACTGTCTTTCAGTCGCCATGCACCCGCCTTGATAAATTCGTACACCTGTACGGGTGTCAAGCGACAAAACTGCGGGCGACGGTCATGCAAGCTGGCTTCAATGGGCGGATAAAGTCGGGCAGCCAGACCTAAGCCGCTTAGAAAAGTCTCCTGATGATGCTCAATCGTGCGACCTTTGAAGACCAAACGCTCTAAGGGATGGTTCCAGATAGTTTCTGCATTCACCAAAAATTCTGGGTCGCCGGTTGCCTGGAGAAAGTATTCTAAACTCCAATTCTCATCACCTGTATCAGGTGGTTGGAGAAGGAAACAGGTGCGAAATCGGTTTTGTTGGTATTGGCGGGTTCTCAATTCCCCGCTAGCGAACACCGGGGCGAGTAAATGATCTCGTACTGGCGATGTCCAAGTCTGAAAGGCTGCTTCCAAGCGTCCAATTGCCGCCGGTTCTGTTTTGAGGGTATTGGATGCGGTAGAAAGGGCTTGCAACCACTCCTGCACTATCGGTTCTACTGCGGGTAAGGCAGAATTCCCAGCACTCGAACGCACTTGTGCGTCGATCGCACTGCCTAAGAATCCTAAGAGTAATTCCTTGGGTTCTTCTGGTTCTAGTTGTTCTTTAGGTTTTTCTTTACCACTAACCTCCGAGTGTTGATAAGTGCGGCAGGCAGAGGGCATGAGCTGGGTAAACTTTTCCAAACGCGCTTGATCTAACCCACTATCAAGTAGAGGTTGCCAAGCGGCGACGACAGTACCATCCAACTGCCGATGTAGGGTTGGTAAAAACTTAGATCGCACCAGAAGATCCAAGATCCATCGGCTAACCTGTGCCCAAAAGCGTAAATCTCCCCCTACATAAGCATCAGATGTTTTAAAAGAACCAAGGGGCAGCGCTTGCAAAAATTGTATTGCTTCGAGAGGATCGAGACACAGCCCTTCAACTTGCCAGAGGTGTAAGGATAAGGTTGAAGCATCCGCACCGTCTGAAAGCATTTTGGTGGATAGCAGTGGGCAAACTGGATCTCCTGCCTCTATTTGGGTGGGCAGCGCGATCGCTTTCTTGTGCCATTTCTCGTTAGCCTGACTTCTCGAATGGCTGCGCGATTCTCCAAGGAGACTACGCGATCGCAAAAAAGCGATTAATTCTACCTGCGTCATCGCCATCGGATGGGATGCCACTGTATCGGGTTGAGAAGACATCGCAGGCGTCATGGGTCGCCAAATTTCTCCCCAAACAAATAGATAACCACCCTGAGGTTGAACGAGCCAACTACCGTGTAAAATTGCCATATTTAAAAGCTTTTTTTGTGAGAATTAACTCAATTTATTAACGTTTATTAGAGCAGAAATTAGCAATTAGATAATTCGATGCTTTTTCCTTAGCTAAATTAAAGGCATCACTTTTTACAAGTTTTACTTAAAAATTAAAATTTATTTACTTTTTTAACGACCTTCTTGCCAAATGGGATTAAAGCCGAACTCGACCAGACGTTTCCTTCTGAGCAAGATGCAGTCAGAGAATTACTGAATCTGATTATTATTGAGGGTCAAACTTATCGCAAAAGTAAACCTCTATCCAAAGTAGAATTTGCTGCCTACTGGATGACCCACGATGCTTTTGTTGCCACCGACAACCACACTAAATCCACCAACGCCGATGAAAATCTTGGGAGCTTTACTATCTCAAGCCCAACTTTCCCGGACGGTGCAGCTACATCTGCAATGCTGGATTTATTGTACAACCTGCTTGAGCGGGGTCAAGGCATGAGTAGGTTGATGGAGATCAATGCTAGAAATAGCTGCCGTTAAGGGTTACACGGCGATGATGTTCAATTTTGTCTTGGCAATTAACACGCCTTCTATCCGATTGTGACAATCTTTAATATTTGAGAGAATCGGGCGGATTCTGAGCGCTGCACATTTATTTGATGGACTATCTCAGGGACGAGTAGGAGACGTCCTAAAGATGTACCGCTCTTTGCGCTAATTTATCAGCCGTCAGTTGTTATCGTCGATCCTCTGCGCCCTTACTCCTCTGTCCGTCCTCGTCTCCGGAATGCCGTCATCTACACTAAAGGCACCACCAGTACCTAAGTGCTACGATTGCGAAAGATAAAGAAAAATGATAGAAGGACAAAGTACCGCATGGTAGAGCTAGACAAGTCAATATCCTTTGATGGACGGGATATTCGACTGAAGGTGGGTTTGCTTGCCCCTCAAGCTGGGGGTTCAGTTTTAATTCAGTCAGGAGACACCGCAGTTTTAGTCACGGCGACTCGCTCCGGAGGCCGAGAAGGCATTGATTTCCTGCCGTTAATGGTAGATTACGAAGAAAGGCTTTATGCAGCCGGTCGGATTCCCGGTGGTTTCTTGCGACGAGAAGGGCGTCCCCCCGAAAAAGTAACGCTCACGGGTCGTTTGATTGACCGTCCCCTGCGTCCATTATTTCCTTCCTGGCTGAGAGATGACATTCAGGTAGTAGCAACCACGCTGTCGATGGATGAACAGGTACCGCCGGATGTTCTGGCGGTAACAGGTGCTTCAATTGCGGTGCTTTTAGCACAGATTCCCTTCCAAGGACCGATGGCAGCGGTGCGGGTTGGTTTGGTGGGGGATGATTTTATTATCAATCCTACCTACGCCGAGATTGAGGCGGGGGATTTGGATCTGGTGGTGGCAGGCTCTCCAGATGGCGTGATTATGGTCGAAGCTGGAGCGAATCAGCTGCCAGAACAGGATGTCATTGAGGCGATTGATTTCGGCTATGAGGCGGTGCGCGACTTGATTGAGGCGCAGCGAGAACTCATGGCAGCACTGGGGATTGAATTGGTTCAAGAAATCCAGCCGGAAGTCGATTCGACCCTAGAGAATTTTATTCGCGATCGCGCGACTGCCCAAATCAAAGAAGTCCTCTCCAAATTTGAACTCGACAAAAATAGCCGCGATGCTCTTTTAGATCAGATCAAAGAGACACAAATCCTGGCAGCGATCGCAGAATTAGCTGAAGACGACCCCATCCGAGTTGCTTCTGCGGCTAACTCTAAAGCAGTGAGTAACGTCTTTAAAGACATCACCAAGAAGCTGATGCGCCGTCAGATTGTCGAAGACAGCGTCCGGGTGGATGGTCGCAAGCTTGATGAAGTGCGCCCTGTCTCTTGTCGCGTGGGTCTGTTGCCCAATCGGGTTCATGGTAGCGGTTTGTTTAACCGAGGACTGACCCAGGTGTTATCTGTTTGTACTCTCGGCACCCCAGGCGATGCCCAGGATCTCGCAGATGACCTGCATCCAGAAGATGAAAAGCGCTATTTACATCACTATAATTTTCCGCCCTTTTCTGTTGGGGAAACCAAGCCGATGCGGGCACCCGGTCGTCGGGAAATTGGTCACGGGGCACTAGCCGCACGGGCAATAGTGCCAGTGTTACCGCCGAAGGAAGACTTCCCCTACGTGATTCGGGTGGTGTCTGAAGTTCTTTCTTCTAATGGTTCCACATCGATGGGTTCGGTGTGTGGTTCCACCCTGGCTTTGATGGATGCTGGCGTGCCCATTGCGAAGCCGGTGAGTGGCGCAGCAATGGGACTGATTAAAGAAGGCGAGGAAGTTCGCATTCTGACGGATATTCAGGGCATTGAAGATTTCTTAGGTGACATGGACTTTAAGGTGGCAGGTACCGATACTGGTATCACTGCCTTGCAAATGGACATGAAGATCAGCGGACTGCCTCTGGATATCATTGCCAAAGCCGTCGAGCAAGCAAAGGGCGCTAGGCTGCACATTTTAGAGAAAATGCTGGCAACCATTGACCAGCCCCGCACCGAGATGTCACCTTATGCACCTCGCTTGCTAACGCTCAAGATTGAGCCAGAACTCATTGGCATGGTCATCGGGCCTGGAGGCAAGATGATTAAGAGCATCACTGAAGAAACGGGTGCCAAAATCGACATTGAGGATGATGGCACGATCACGATTTCAGCAGTGGATGGCGAGAAGGCGAAGAAAGCCCGCAACATCATCCAAGGGATGACGCGGAGGCTGAATGAGGGTGATGTCTACGCCGGTCGCGTAACCCGAATTATTCCGATTGGGGCGTTTGTGGAAGTGCTTCCCGGAAAAGAAGGGATGATCCACATTTCTCAACTTGCTGATTACCGAGTCGGTCGCGTCGAAGATGAAGTGGCTGTCGGGGATGAAGTTATTGTCAAGGTACGGGAAATTGATAGCAAAGGTCGGATTAATCTGACGCGCTTGGGGATTCACCCAGATGAAGCGGCAGCTGCTCGTGAAGCGGCAGCAAGTCGTTAAAAAAACCACTTAGCGATTAGCGGTTAGCGATTGGGAACTGAAATTGCTAACAGCTAATCGCTGAACCGAGCTTTTTTCCTCAACAACTACTATTCCATTCGGTTATTAAATCTAATCTAATTATCCCGTAGCTATAGCAATCCTATTTGAGTTGCAAGCTAGGAGTTCAGATTCCTGACTTCTTCGATAAGTCGAATATCTCGCGTTTGAAAATGATTTAGCACCGAGCTATAAAAACTATAATTAGATGAATCATAGCAACATTAAAGAGTTGTTTCTAGTAGTCTTTAACTCTTAGTTATGAGTTGGTTGATATTGAACGAATGACTGAAGGTTAAAGATGTAGAAAGCTTTTATTAATAACGAGTTGCATTTCTTGTCGTGTAGGTTAATGCCGTGCGCGAACGTTCGCTAACAAAAGTTAGCTGATGGTTTTTTTACTTAGCCCAATGTACTCTATCGACCCCATCCGCCCACATCAAATGCTTGACTCGTAAGTCTGACGATTGGAGGGTAAGTATAGATATCATTATCGTATATTAAAAAACATCTATCTTAAGGTAGGTTGACGATTTTTAAATTGTAGTGTTAAGGTTGCAGTCAGTCTACATAAGTCAGCCTAATCCAGTATCTCACTTTAAAAAACGTACCTTATCTAATTAAGGTGAAGCTGGAGCGGAGGAACCAAATTTTGGGGCTTATCGATGAGAGATTAAAAATTAAAAATAGTAATCCTAATTTTTAATTTTGCATTCTTAATTTCTCAGAGAGGGACATCTCTCAGTCCTCGCCCGTCAGCTAACTCCGTCGGCATTGAGAGGAGACTGAAGAGTCAGCAATTTTGTAGAATTTGCGCGATCTCATCAGTGTCCTTGGCTGGTATCTGTTCGCTTCGTTGTACCTGCCCTCGACTATGAGTAGAGGCACATGCCGTGCTTCAACTGCTGGCGTAGGAAAGCAGGTGCGCTAGCTATGAGGAGAAAATCAACCGATGTTACTGACTGACAAAAATCGTATCGCCTTAATTTCGGTAGATGGCGATCCAGCGGTAGAAATTGGGCAAGAAGAAGCTGGAGGTCAAAATGTCTATGTGCGTCAAGTAGGATTAGCACTCGCTGAGCAAGGTTGGCAGGTGGATATGTTCACTCGCCGCAGCACTCCGGATCAACTGGATGTCGTTCAGCATACGCCTAACTGCCAGACAATCCGATTAGCCGCTGGGCCAGCCCAATTCATGAGTCGGGATCGGCTTTTCGGCTATTTACCAGAGTTTGTTGAACAATTCCAGGCATTCCAGCAGCGTGAAGGTTTGCAATATACCCTGGTGCATACCAATTATTGGTTGTCATCTTGGGTGGGAATGGAACTGAAAAAGCACCAACCTTTGAAGCAGGTACATACATATCACTCTCTGGGTGCAGTGAAGTATCGTACAGTTTCCGAGATTCCAGCGATCGCTTCCACACGGCTAGCAGTTGAAAAAGCGTGTTTGGAAACAGTGGATCGAGTGATTGCTACCAGTCCGCAAGAAGAAGATCAAATGCGATCGCTTGTTTCCACGATCGGACAGATTGAAATGATTCCCTGCGGTACAGATATCGTTAAATTTGGTTCCACTCAGCGCCAAGAAGCACGCCAACAGCTAGGAATTGCCAGCGACGCCAAAGTAGTGCTGTATGTGGGTCGTTTCGATCGGCGCAAGGGAATTGAAACGCTAGTCAGAGCCGTAGCAAAATCAAGCTTACGCAAGTCTTGCGACCTAAAGCTCCTCATCGCAGGCGGAAGCCGTCCGGGACAGAGTGACGGCATTGAACGCGATCGCATTGAGAAAATCGTAGCTGAAGAAGGCATTGGCGATCTCACTTGCTTCCCCGGTCGTGTGGAAGATAACGATTTGCCTCTCTACTACTCAGCTGCCGATGTGTGTGTTGTCCCCAGTCATTACGAACCCTTCGGTTTAGTTGCCATTGAAGCAATGGCTACCCGGACGCCGGTAATTGCAAGTAATGTAGGCGGCTTGCAGTTTACCGTAGTGCCAGAGGTAACGGGTTTACTGGTACCTCCCAAAGATGAAGTCGCCTTTGGACAGGCGATTGACCGCATCCTAGCCGATCCCGATTGGCGAGACCAATTAGGCCAAATGGGTCGCCAACGGGTAGAAATTGCCTTTAGCTGGAATAGCGTGGCATTACGACTCAGCCATCTGTACACCAAATTACTGTGCCAAGCTGCTGTTGAATCTACGAGCAAACCGCAGCTAGTCGCTTGAGATTTTTTCCCCTGAAAAGTGCTGAGTCCTTTGGGATGGGATTTTAATCCCGATAGCGAGCAAGAAAAGGCACTAGAAAAGAGTTTCCATCCAACGTTGTGAGCTTTCAGTGTATAAGCGTTTCTTGCAATAAAAACAATCAATCTTCTTTGTTCCTTGCAAGGAGGAAATGAGACTCCCTCTTCGTTTCCGAAAGTTAGGACAGGTTCTCAATATTTTTGCAAGAACTCTATTCCCCAACCCTAAACAAATTTATTCCAAATCGATGGATTGTCGGTAAAAGCGGGATATCCATCCAATCATTTGAGAGCAATTCAAGTAGTAAGAAAACGGCAAATCACAAAATTAGGAGAGTTGAAATCATGCTGAATATCGGAGATAGCGTACTACATAAGAAAACCGGACGCTCAGGCAAGGTTTTTGGCTATGGCTATCAGATGGTTAATAGCACATACTTACCAACACTTATTGTCAGAGTAGTTGAAGCTGCAAGTTTAAGCCAGAAGAGTTTTGTAGAAGATTTGTCTTCGTCATGGATTCTGAAGGAAGAAGCTTCTCGGCTCTCGGCAAAGACTGCACGATAGAGCCTAGCACTGCTGCATTTGTGCTTTGAGCGATCGCTCAAAACAAAACTCGGTCAGTTTCTGACCGAGTTTTGTATTTTTGTCAAATATTTAGTTGTGAAAAAACCACTAATCCCATTTAACGTTATTCGGCAAAATCGCGTTGTCGAGAGCCGCATCCTTCAAGTTAGCATTTATCAAGTTAGCCTCTCTCAAATTGGCACTACTTAAGTCTGCTTTCTGGAGATCGGCGCTATTTGCAAATACACCCGTTAAATTAGCTTTTTCCAGATTAGCCTGCGTTAGATCGGCACCTTCTAAGTTGGCATTCGCTAGGTTAGCTCCCTGCAAGTTTGCCCCTCTCAAATCAGCCCCAGTGAGATGGGCACTTACAAGATTGGCTCCTTTCAAGTCGCAGTTCTGACATTGCTTAGTTTCGATTAATCGTCTGACATGAGCGGGATTTTCGGCTCGGACGGGAGCAACTAAGCCTAAGGGAAGCAGAATCGCTGCGGCTGCTAAAAATTTTAGTTTCATATTTACTCCAATAATTTAAGTTTTTTATTTACGTTCTGGTATAATTTTAAACCTATGTTTTTTTGAGAAACATCCTACGATAGGGGGGAATCTTTCGGGTAAATACCCACCTAAAGTAATAAAAAGATTTTTGAAGTGAGTAGCGGCTAAGAGCAGCATCCCCAGAGCGATCGCTCCTGCGGATCGAGTGTTGGCGTGCAAGGATTGCGGGGTGAAATTATCGCGTCGCTTGACATTTGCGCTTTTAGCGACCAGAAAGTGTAAATGCGATCGCCTTTAAAGCAGGGGTTCCCCCGCCGTACTAAACTGGAGGTTACAGTTTTTAGCATTCTGAACTTGACTGAGTTAGCTGTGCGGAAAATAGTTATTGCCGGTAATTGGAAAATGTACAAAACTCAGACCGAGAGTCTGGAGTTTTTGCAAGGATTCATGTCTCACCTAGAAGAAACCCCAGACGAGCGGGAAGTAGTCCTAGCGGCTCCTTTCACTGCTTTAAGCATCATGTCTAAAAATCTGCACGGTAGCCGCGTGCAGCTGGGTGCCCAAAACATCCACTGGGAAGAAATGGGAGCCTACACAGGTGAAATTGCCGGACCCATGCTGACAGAAATTGGGGTGCGTTTCGTAATTGTGGGTCATAGCGAACGGCGTCAATACTTTGGCGAAACCGATGAAACTGTGAACTTACGGCTGAAAGCAGCGCAACGCTATGGTTTAACGCCCATCCTCTGCGTCGGCGAAACCAAGCAACAACGCGATGCAGGTGAAACAGAATCCCTGATTTCTACCCAACTGAAAAAAGGCTTGGTTGACGTTGATCAAGAGAACCTGGTTATTGCCTACGAACCTATTTGGGCAATTGGTACTGGCGACACCTGCGAGTCAAAAGAAGCAAATCGGGTGATTGGCTTGATTCGCACTCAATTGACAAATCCAAATGTCTCGATTCAGTACGGTGGCTCGGTCAAGCCCAATAATATTGATGAAATCATGGCGCAGCCAGAAATCGATGGGGCTTTGGTCGGGGGAGCCAGTCTGGAGGCTGCCAGTTTTGCCCGAATTGTCAACTTTCAATAAAGGATAAGGATGTTAGCGAAGCGGCGCTTTCTTCGCCGGATGACGGATGAATCAATCCAAAATCCAAAATAGCTTGACCCTGCGGGGTCAAACTTTTGACTGGGGACAGCGCACTTATTTAATGGGTGTGTTGAATGTGACGCCTGATAGTTTTAGTGACGGCGGAGACTTTAACACGCTAGGAGACGCCTTGGCTCAGGCTAAGCATCTTGTGGCAGCCGGAGCCAATATCCTCGATGTGGGGGGACAATCAACCCGCCCCGGAGCCGCCCAAATCTCTCTGGAAGAGGAATTGGCTCGGGTGCTACCAGTCGTGCAAGCCCTCCGAAAGGGTGCAGAAGGAAGGATCGAGGATGACTCCGATTCTGCGGGGGGAGTCATAGAATCTGCTCAGCACAGCAATCCCTTATCCCACCCTCCGGGATACATCCCTCATCCTTCTGAGGTTCCGATTTCCGTGGATACAACGCGGGCATCTGTAGCACGGGCAGCAATTGCGGCGGGGGCTGATATCGTCAATGATATTTCCGGCGGTACTTTCGACCCGGAGATGTTTGCTGTGGTGGCAGAGTTGGGAGTCCCCATTGTGTTGATGCACATCCGAGGGACGCCAGCTACCATGCAGCAGATGACGAATTATCAGGACTTGATGGGGGAAATCTCCGAGTTTTTGTCAAGTCAAATTGAGCAAGCGATCGCAACTGGCATCGATCGCTCGAAGATTATCATCGATCCCGGCATTGGCTTTGCCAAAACTTACGAGCAAAGCTTGGAAATTTTGCAACGCCTACCGATGTTGCATTCTTTGGGCGTTCCTTTGTTAGTGGGACCATCCCGGAAAAGTTTTATCGGGCGGATTTTAAATCAACCCGATCCCAAAGCCAGAGTGTGGGGAACGGCGGCGGCTTGTTGCGGAGCGATCGCGGGAGGTGCTGATATCCTCCGAGTTCACGATGTCCAACCTATGCACGACGTTTGTCGCGTCGCGGATGCCATTTTCAGAAAACAAAAATAGAAAAGCTAAGAGCGATCGCTGTCTTGAAATGCCTTAAAAAGTGATGTTTTTAATTTCAAATCAGATCGACTCTTAAAACTCTTTTCATTTTTGTTTTTAACTTTTTACCTTTTAAGTTCCCGATCCATTGCCATTAGAGCCATTGGGAGGTTCAGGAGTAGACATTAAATCAGTCATGGCTTCTGATAAAGCTTTCGGGTCCATAAATACCACTTTGGAGTTAGGACTGGCACTCAATTTCTGATTGGCATCGACATATCTTTGAGCAACAAGAAACTGCAATACTTCTCTACTTAAAGGTTGTGACTGCAAAGCTTGGCTCAGAATTTCTATCGACTTCACAGTTCCCTCCGCTTCCAAGATGGAAGCGCGTTTCTTACTTTCCGCTGCCCGTTCCAGCTCCAGAGACTCCAAGACAGTTTTTGCGGGCGTAATGTCTCGTACCTCGACGCGAGTCACCTTAACTCCCCACGCAGCCGTCGCTTCATCCAACTGCTGTAACAAAGTCTGATTAATTTCGGTTCTGGAAGAATACGTTTGCTCCAGTTCCATTTGACCAATCGCAGAGCGTAGCGTCGTTAAAACTAAGTTTTCGATTGCCTGCTCAATATCTTCAACGGCGTAGTAGGCTTTTTCCAAATCCAGAATCTGCCAGTACACCACTGCATCAACTTTCAGCGAAACGTTGTCTTTGGTAATTGCCTGTTGAGGGTCAATGTTCAAAAACTTCTCGCGGCTGGTTTCCTCCACCACAATTGAGTCAACAAAGGGAACGATAAAGTTGAGACCGGGCGCGAGTCTTCGATTGTACTGACCCAAGCGCTCTACTAAAGCTTGATTTCCTTCGTTGATAATTTTCACAGAACCCACTGTATAGCCGATAATCACTAAGGCGAGGGGGGCAAGAATCGTGATGGGGTCCATAAGGCGCTCTCTCCTGAAGAGGCTACTGTCAAAAGTAGCGATTAGCTTAATGCTAACTTTTAATTAGTCACAGCTTGACTTTGATTAAATCAGGATTTTTATCCAAAACTCGGAGCCTTGCCTTAGTTTTGAGAAACATTTCATTGGGATGCCCGCCTTTCTAGGGCAGTGGTGGCAAAGCCAGCCACGAAGTAACGCTTGGGGGTAGTTGCGTATTCAGGCGCAGCGCCAGTTCTGGGGTAGAGAGAGATTGGGCGTAGGCGGGTGTTAAAAAGGGTTCGTAAGTTGAGGCGGCTGGAGTCAGCTGTTTGACAAATGCCAAGGTGACGCCTTTAAGCAACTGACGCAGGGGAGCCGCTACTTCACCAGTGCGTTCGTTGACGAGGGTTGTTTGAGTGAGCTGTTCGCCTTGGCTACCAGGAGCAAAATCGCTAATGCTTAAGTGAGTTCCGCCAATTGCTGTGAGGAGATATTTAGGGCTGGGTAGCTGGCTAAAAGGTCGTAGTTGATGGTTCAGCGATGGAGTGAGGGGATCGCTGGTGCCAGTCAAGATTAAGGTGGGAGTGCTAACTTTGCCAAGACCTTTTTTGCCAAATAAGTCTCCCACGACGGGGTTAAGAGCGATCGCTTGCACCACGCGCCGATCCCGCAAGCTCAAACGTTGATTGGGCAGATCCGCTGCTGCACACTGCAACCAATCGCCCCCCGATTTCCCTAGAGGATTGCGATTTTTGCAAAATTGTCGCAACTCATCCAGATTCAGTTCGCCTCCTGCTAACGCTAAAGCCGTGTAGCCACCCAAGGAATGACCAATCACGCTCACTTTCTCAGTATTCAGTTTCCCCTGAAGGGAACCTGGTAGCTGGTTTAGCCGAGCTAGCTCATCAAGCAAAAAGCTAATATCTTTGGGCATGGCGACAAATTCGGACGCCGGTAACAAAGGCACTAAACCGGGTACTCCCACAGAGTTGCTGCCAAAATGCCCGCCAAAGATTTGGTTGGCATTGCTGCCCGGATGTTCGATGGCGGCGACGGTGATGCCGTGAGAAGCTAGGTGACGGGCTACATAAGCCAGGAAGGAGCGATCGGCTCCAAAGCCGTGGGAGAGGACGACGAGGGGATTTTGAGAATTTTGGTAAGCGGGCTTCTCGTTTGTGTTTGCCCAGTAAAGATCGACGACGATCTTGCGATCGCTGGTGTATGTCCCCAGAATCGGCTCTTGGCGTCGCCAGTCGTGAAAAGTCAGGGTCTGCTGCTGTACTGTTTCGGAACCCGCTTGGGCGGGGTTAAAAGCGGGACGGAATTTTCCTTTGGTGACGGTCAGTTCCCGCTCCAGTAGAGGGCTTAAAGCTCCGCTTTGCCAGTAGGGGGCGTTGAATTCTAGGGCGATCGCGATCGCTGAAGAGGCGTCTATGGTAATTGTGTCGGCTGGATAGGACTGCAAAAAGCTGATAACGCTTAAGCCGTTGGCTTGCCGCAAGGCTAGAGTTAGACCTGCTTGCAGTTGTTCTACCGTACTATTCGGGAGCGCCAATCCCAGCTTCTTGATTAATTCTTCTCCAACGGGCGATCGCAACACGTCTTTCACCACTTTGTCTCCCAAATTCGGATCTAGGTGCAAGCGACGGTTGAGGATGTCTCGAAATTCTGAGCTGAGCAATGCCTTGTAAGGCTTGAGACTTGCAGGAACTTCCCCCGTTTTGGCAAAATCCTCTAAATCTTCGATCGCGACCGATTGCTGAAACGGTCCCAAGCGCAGCGTTACCCGTTCTGCTGCTAAGACGGGTGCCCCAATTGACAAAAGTGCGATCGCGTTGCTTAAAGAAGTTAGCGTAACGCCCCATAATAAGCTTTGAGCAAGTAAGCGCGTCCGTCTGATCTGCCTTGCCGTTTCTGAAAATGACGGCGTTTGCGTTCTTGAAAGGGACTTTCGGAAACCCTTGCCCCGAAACCAGTCCAGCTTTAACTTCATCATTTCCATTCACCCCGTTTGAGTGCAGCAGCGCCGTAATGTAGAAGCAATTCGATTGTGGTTGTTCCCATTCTTAAAAAGCTCTGCACTTGTGCGATCGCTTTTATAGAAACTGGATAGTCAGTGCTGTTAGCACAGCAAAGCCAAGCACGGACTCAGCGAACATAAGAATGCGCCCCTGCCCCGAAGCTCGCTTAATTGCGACTATAGGTGCGGCTATAGGAAGGATACGCGGGAGAAGTATACCCTTTAATGCCATTGGCGACGATACCCAAGACTGTGCCACCAGAAATTTTTAGTCCATCTAATGCTTTCATCAGCATGGAACGGTCTGTTTGATCGATCCCCACAACTAAAATAGTGCCATCTGTATTCGCTGCCAAGATGTTGCTGTCTGCTAAACCAACTAGGGGTGGTGAGTCGTAGATCACTAAGTCGAAACGGGCTTGAAATTGCTCGATCAGATACTGCATTTTATCTGACGAAAGCAGTTTGATCGGGTCTGAAGAGTTGTGACCCGATGTTAAGACAAACAGGTTGTTGTCTTCTGGCGATCGCTGAATGGCATCATTCAGACTCAAATCCGTAGCGATGATATCGCTGAGTCCGCGCACGTTCGGTAAGCTTAAGCGAGTATGCAGACTCGGACGCCGCAAATCGGCGTCTATCAATAATACCCGCTGACCAATTGCCGCTGCGGCTTTCGCCAAGTGAATGGCAACCGTTGATTTTCCATCTCCCGGTGTTGCGGAACTGATTGCCAAAGAGGTAATCGGCGTCCCGGAACTGAGCAAGCGAATATTGGTATAGAGAGAACGGAAGGCTTCCAAAAATGGCGAATCGGTGTATACATTTAGCTTCTTGCGACCATTGCCATTTGCTTTATTGTCACCCAGCAGTTGATTTAAACCGGCAACATCCGCTGCGGTAGAGAGTTTGCTGGGTTTCTTGGGTGGTTTCTTGAGTTCCTTGGCAAAAGGAATCACTCCCAAAATCGGCAGTTTCGTTTCCCCTTTGACATCTTCGGGGGTGTGGAAGACTGTATTGAGAGCCTCGATAAGAAAACCCAATCCGATACCCAAAAGCGCACTCAAAACGATCGCGATCGCTAACTGTTTTTTCGTTTGTTTCGTCGCTACTGATATCAGGTTGCCATCTTCATCGCGCCGTAGCTGAGGCTCTTCAATCAGTTCCCAAGGCACTTCCTGCTGGGCAGCATCTAAGTTCAAGGCTTCTCGTTTGCCTAAAAATTGCTTGAGGTTATCGGTTGCAACTAATAATTTTCGCTGTATATCGGCGTGCTGGCGGGCTACCGCAGGTAATTCTTGCAGTTGTGCTTTGATTTTCCTTTCAGTTTTCAGAATTGTTTGGTAGCGCTCCTGTATTCCTTGGATTCTTCCCTCCAATTTTTTGAGAAGCCCTTGGGCTTGTTCGCTCAGCAACCGTTGCAAATTTTCCCGCTTTTCCTTAAGAACCAGAATCGGTGGGCTATCGTCCCGAAATTGGGGGGATTGTGCCGCAATAGTACTATCTAGAGTTTGAATCTGCGCTAGCAAGGTTTCGTAGGTTTTTGCATCAGTAGACAAAATTGCGGTAGAGTTCCCTTCTTGCAACTGTTTTTGCATACTGGCATATTGCGCTTGCGCGTCAGCGAGTTCCGCTTGGGTATCCGATCTTTGTCTTTCAAGCGTCAAAGCCTGCTCGTATAGCAAGGAATCTGCTTGTTCCGGATCGCTGACATTATACTGCTGCCGCAGTTTTTGGAGTTGTGCTTGCAGCGTATCAACTTGCCCCTGTAACTGAGGTAGCTGCTGATTGATAAAGTCAATTCCCTGCTTGAGGCTTGACAGGCGCTCTTGGCGGCTGTAGTTCAGATAATTTTTATAAAGACTATTCAATACAAACTGAATTTTTTGCTGGTCTTCATCCCGGTAACTAACTTCTAAAATTTTGGTGCCGTATTGAACTCCATCTTTTTCATAATTGACTCGAAAAATTAAGAGTTTCGTCATCAAGGAGTTATATGTTATCTCCGGATATTTTTTTTGCAATTCCTTGATGACTGGCAACATCAATTTCGTACTTTGCAAAACTCGAATTTGCGTCTCGTAATCCAATAAACTAGATTTTTCTACTTCGATTTTTTGGATATCTGCATTGTTCGTTTGAGACGATAAAAATTGCTTCGCCAATCTATCTTCAGCAGTCACGGGTTCCACCAAAAGCCGAAAAGCTCCTTCGTATTCTGGAGCAATCTGCTTTGAGGTAAAGACAATCATGCTTCCTGACATGACAGTTAATATAATTGTTACCCCTGCCATAACTGGGAGTCGGCGGCGCACAACCCCTAATAGCCATGCCAAGTCCAGCTTCTGTTCATCACTGTCGTCAGAGGGTCGAGTCAGGTGCCCTGGCAAGGACTGAGTCAACTTGCTATTGCTAGTGCGCTTATTAAAGAACGGCTGTGAATTGTGTTCGGTATCCATTTACCTATTAGATAGAAGTAGATAGAACAAAAAAAGCTAACTACGGTTTAAGAAAACGTTTATAGATACACCCTGAATATATGCTTACCTAGTCATCGTCTCCCAAAATTCCAAATAAATTAAAAATGTTGAAGAATGTGAAAACCTTTTCGATCGGTTCTAAGAATGTTCGCACACTGTCAGAAGTTTTGGCGCTTCCAGAACGGCTGACGACAATAATGTCGTTATTGCGGACGAGTGGATTATTTGTCTCATTGATTCCTTGGGTTAAATCAATATTGACTTTACTCTTTGACACTGTACCGTCAGGGTTGAGGCGAATTAAATCAACCGCCTTTCGATTCGCTCTAGCATCATTGAATCCTCCCGCAGTCAGCAATGCTTGATTCAAGGTTGTGTTTGGCGCAACCTGCACCACTCCTGGACTTTTCACTTCTCCGACCACACTTACCTTAATAGTACCGGGAGAAAAGCTAGTGGTCGCTAATTCAGAAATTTCTGCCGGGTTAACTGCTGATGCAGTGGGAATGAAAATGGTATCTCCATCTTGCAAAAGCGTATCTTGACTGAAATCCCCAGCCTGCAAGAGTTGCCAAAGATTCAGATCGATGATTTGTTCTGTCCCTGCTTTGGTGAGTCGCCGCAGCTGGATACGGCGAATATCTGCCAAGGGCTTAATCCCCCCAGCCAAATCGATTGCCCGCGTTACAGTTGGCAGCCCCAGGGTTCTTTGCTCTAGTGTTGTCTTTCCTCCAATCACAACATAAGTACCAGGACGGTTGACTTCTCCTACGACTGCAACACTGCGGGGTTCCTCTAAAGGAGGTGAAAAACGAGTCGTGGCAATTTGGCGTACTTCGTCTAAGTTAATGGTGCTGGTTGTGGGAATAAAGACAGTGTCTCCATCCCGCAAATTTAAATCTTGCCTGCTGTCGCCGGTTTGTATCAGATCCCAAAGATTCAGATTGATTACTTGCTCGGAACCGGATGCTAGCTTGCGACGCACCTGAACCTTACGAATATCAGCCGTCAGCGTAATTCCCTGTGCCAGCTCAATTGCCTGGGTTACGGTGGGATATTGGAACCCAGGCACGCTCCCGACTCCAGCTATCAGGGGAATTGTGAAGCCCCCTGGGCGAGTCACCTCTCCTCCCACCCGAACATTGATAGGGCGAGGAGACAGAACGCTAATAGTGATGATGGGTCGTTTGAGGAAGCGAAAGTATGCAGATGAAATGGCATTCGTCGCTTGTGGCACGGTTAGCCCCTGAACCGATAGGGTTCCAATCAAGGGTAGGGATAAGGAGCCATCTGCGAGAACTTGGTACTCGCCGCTATATTGGGGAACCTCGAAGATATCAAGGCGGATGCGATCGCCTCCACCCAATGTATAGGCTATATCCGGTCGAGCAGGATTAGTATTCGCTTGTGCAAGAATTGTAGGTTTCTGAAAACGCGGTACAGTCCCCTGCGTAGGATTGGGGCAAGCAAAGGCAAATGTTGCCACTAAGGTTATCCCGGCAGAAGTTCGAGTGAGTTGTCTATAAAAACCTAGATCGACCATACATAACCTACTTGTTTTATATTTTTAAATTTAAGCTGTGTGAGTAGAAACCTGCCACTCTAAATAGTATTTATTTATCCTCATTTTATAGGTAAATCTCTTAAACCTATTTATAGTAAGCTTTTTGAAGTTACTAGTTTTTAGTTTGTATCTTTAAAAAAATTAAATACTCGTAAATATACGGAAATTCATTATTCTTCTCTGGTTTAATCAGTCGCTATACTCATATAGGGTCAGCTTCGCGTTATTTCTTGTCTAAGAATATTAAACATGAGTACTCTCGCTTCAAACCCTCTATTGTTAATAATCGCTGCCACCAGTGCGATTATTTATATCTTATTATTGTTTAACTTTGCTGGTAGAAGTCAAGCAACCTCTAAAACATTAGAAAAGATTTTTATTGGTTTAATAATCTTTGCGATCGCAGGAGTTACTTTAACCGGATTTGATAAAATCCATCCTAGAGCTTTATATCTACAGGGAAAAAAGCTTTATTCGACGATTTTTCAAATCGGCATTTACGCCACCTTTATATTTATTATTTACTCGCGATTCTTGCAAAACATTAAAGATTCAGTTTTTGTTATTTCTAGGCTTCTCATTAATAATGTTTATTTTTGCGGATTACTCTTTTTATTAATTCTATCTGCGGCTTGGTCAGGAACTCCAACTTATACACTCAAAGCTAGTATAGTTTTTTTAGGCACAACTGCTTTTTGTGTTTACGTTGGTAAGCAGTATAAATGGAAAGAACTATTTGATTTATTGCTTACTATCAACAAAATCATACTTTTACTAAGTGTATTTTATGCTTTGTTCAGACCGTCAATTGGAGTAACGTCTAAAGGCTGGCAAGGAATTTTACCCCACGGAAATGCTTTTGGATTCTTGATGGGTCTAACAGCTGTCATGTGTTATATACAGTCAGTTCGCAAACCAAAAACTAAATGGCAATCTCTGGGTTTTGCTGCTTTATCTATTTTTGCTTTACAACGCTCAAACAGCGGAATGGGGAAAGTTCTGTTGGTTCTACTGATAAGCGTGTTAATCGTTATCCGCTTTATCAAAAACTTGCCTCCACGATTAGCTTTTGCCTGCATAATCTTTTTTATGGCTATCGCCATGTGTTTGTGTATTGTAATTACCCAAAATGCCGAATTTATTATTGTAGATACACTGAATAAAGATTTGACATTAACCGGACGCACAGACTTCTGGCCTTTAGTAATCAACCACATTAAACAACATCCATTGCTGGGATATGGATACCAAGGATTTTGGCAGTCTTGGCGAGGAGCAGCCGATCCAGCGGCTGACATCATCGTGGTAAAAACCCAATTTAAGCCAGAGCATTCTCATAATGGTTTTTTAGACCTAGCTGTAGACTTGGGATTCGTAGGATTAGGGTTCTTTTGCCTTTCTTTCTTAACAAATATTGCTTTAGCAGTTCAGTATATGAAGCGTACCCAAGAACCTGAATTAGTCATGCCCCTGCTACTGATTACCTGGGCAGTTCTGACAAATATTACTGAAACTGGATTGATATCAATTACCTATGCTTGGCTGTTTTATGTTATAGCAACAGTTCGATTATGCCTGGACGCTACAGGAAACAGTTCTCAAGAGAATTCCAGCGCTTAAGAACTGGTTTGCCGGTCTTGAGGGGTGCCTAACCAAGCAGGCGATCGCTAGAAGGGTTAGAGGCTCGGTAAGCGATCGCTTTAATTAAGGATGAGTTTCAGCCAAATATGTTAAGCCGTGTTGCAATAACATTCAACACTTTTTCGGGATATTTACCTAGGAAAACTTTCTCGCTATCTAATTTCCGGATATTTACGTAGGAAAATTTTCTCGATATCTAATAATATACGTTTAAAAGTGAACTAAAACAATCAGTTCCTAAAGGATTTAATTTATGGACACCCCTAAAGATTATTACGAAACTAACGGATACTATGTCTTTAGAAATCTCATTCCTGAAAATTTGATTAATAATATTTTAAAAGAGTATAACTCCAATATCCTTTCATCTAACTCTCCTTTCTTTAGACAATCAACGAATAAATGGGAAACCAATACAATTACTCCCAATGGATATTCTGAAGAATCTTTTAGAGATGTTCACGATTACCCAGATTATCCAGGATTTACTGAGGCAGCTAAAGAAATTTTCTGTTTACAGCAGGTTAGGGAAGCACTGACTGAACTGACGGGTAGTAAGGAGCATAACCTCATGCAAACTATGTTCTTTGATATGAACACGGCTACCCCTGCCCATCAAGATTGGTACTATTTAGATTCCATGCCAAATGGTCATTTGCTGGCTGGATGGTTTGCTCTGGAGGACATCCACGAAGAAGCGGGTCGATTTTATGTTTTACCAACATCCCATCTCGTTGACTTTGAGTTAACAGATGATGAAAAACTATCTAATCGGTTTTACTTGGAAAAGTTGAAGGAGTACATCAATGCTCACAAGAGTAATATCCAAGCTCCTGCCTTGAAAAAAGGAGATGTCTTGTTCTGGAATTCTAGAACGATTCACGGTTCCTTGGAAACACTTAATCCTCAATATTCTCGCAAATCTCTCACCGCTCATTATTTACCAGCAATATATGAATTCGGTAGCCGCAATGCAGAATCTCCGACTGCTGTAGATTATGCCACGTACAAAGGAATGAAGTATCGTTTGATTCCTGCAATGTACAAAAACTATTCAGCGGCAGCAAAACTGAAAACAGATTTATTGCAGTATTTGTGGGAGCAACCGAAACTAATGCGAACCGCAAAATTTGTGAGAAAAGTTTTGCAAGGTGCTAAAGGTAAATAATCGATTCCGTTCTGTTCATCGCAAAAACAAATAGGGTTCTGTAGGACGACCTAGTTCTCGAACCCTATCTTTATCCCTTCATAAATTGCCCAATTCTGATGTTAGACAAGCTGAGTCTGGTCAATCAAAAGCTTAGCCCTGGTCTACGCAAGGTGTTCAGCAACATCGCGTGGCTGTTCGCTGACAAAATCCTCCAAATGGGCTTAAGCCTAATTGTAGGGATATGGGTGGCTCGCTATCTAGGGCCGGAACAGTTTGGCTTATTTAATTATGCGATCGCATTTGTAGCCCTGTTAGGGCCAATTGCCAACCTGGGGCTTGATAGCATCGTAGTACGCGACATTGTGCGCGATCTATCTACCAAGAATGAAACCCTTGGAACTTCCCTCGCACTAAAACTTATTGGCGGTGCTGTAACAACTTTGTTAGCGGTTGGCGCAATTTCCTTACTACAGCCTCAGGACTCTTTAACTCATTGGCTGGTAGGAATTATCGCTGCTGGAACCATTTTTCAAGCTTTCGAGACGATCGATCTTTGGTTCCGCTCGCAAGTTAAATCTAAATATACAGTTGTTGTTAAAAATTGCGCCTATTTGCTTGTCTGTGCTGTCAGAATTGTCTTAATTCAAATTAAAGCTCCTCTCATTGCATTCGCCTGGGCAAGATGTGGAGAGCTTGCCTTAGCTGCTGTGGGCTTGGTAATAATTTATCAAAATAGTGGGGAGGATATAAAAGCATGGCGTAGCAGTCTCCCTCAGGCAAAGAACTTAATCAAAGAAAGTTGGCCCTTGATTGTGTCGGGAATCGCCATTTATATTTATTCCACTATCGATCAGGTCATGCTGGGTTCCTTCTCTGCCCAAGAACTGAAGTTCGATCCTAAATATGAATTAGGCATTTATGCTGCTGCTGTGAAGATATCGCAGATATTTGATTTCATTCCCTCTATCATGCAAATATCTTTTTTCCCAAAACTCACTGAAGCGAAGGCTCAAGGAGAGATTGAATATTTCAAAAAATTTCAGGCTTACTTTGATTTAACCTTAATTTTGTGGTTGATAATCGCAATTCCAGTTTCACTGCTTTCCACTTACATTGTTCATTTCTTGTACGGAGATAAGTATGCAGCTTCAGCAATAATATTATCAATCTATGTTTGGTCACAGTTTGGTAGCGGTTTTGGTCTTGCGAGAAATGCGTTTATTATGATTGAAGGAAAAGCCAAAAATGAATTACTTTTAACCTTTATAGGGGCAGTCGTAAATATAGTTCTAAATTTACATCTAATTCCTAAATATGGGGCGGTTGGAGCCACTATAGCAACTTTGATTACTTATTTCATTGTCACTGTAGTTCTCAACTTTATAATTCCCGATTTAAAGCCAATCAGTAAGTTTATTTTACGTTCTTGCAATTTATATAAGGCTGCTACAAGAATTAAAGGAATCGTGCAATGATTGAAATAAAACCAAGCATTCAGCACAAATCCACCTGTCCCCACAGCGGTACACTGCTGAAGCCTCAAGGTATTCTTTGGCAGGGAATGCATATTTGCGTAAAATCTAAGTGCGACTCCTGTAATATAGAAATTATTGAAGATTTAGAAGTTGGTCATGCTGTCACTTTTCCTTATCAAATTGATTTAGCAAAAAGCGACGTTTTTGGAAATGAATCCTGTAAGTATTGGTTAGGTGAAAAACTTCTTTACTCTCTGCAAAACCCCCAATCTGAAGAGATTGCGATATCTAAGGAGGTTTTTAAGCAGCATCAACGTGTCATTATCTTAAACTGTATTGATTATCTTTATGGGCATAGTTTGTTAAAGCTGCTTAATGTCCAAAGATATTTAAATAATTACCCAGATTGCGGCTTAATTGTCATCGTCCCAAAGTTCTTGAGATGGATGGTTCCAGAGGGCGTTACAGAAATTTGGACGGTAAATATCCCTTTACAGCAAGGGCAATGCTACTATCCGAAGTTTGACCAATTTATCTCTGAGGAATCCAAGCGTTTTGATAAAATTTACGTAAGTAAGGCATATTCTCATCCGAGTCAGTTTGATATTAGTAAATTTACGCGGGTTCCCACTCATAGCTTTGATAAAGATTCAAACCAAATAACCTTTATTTGGCGCGACGATCGGATTTGGTGTAATCCGCTTCTCTTCAAAACTTTGAGGAAATTAAAGATGGTTGATATTGCCCTCAAGCTTCAGAATGAAAGGGTGCAAAAACTATTTTTAAAGATTCGCTCTAAAGTTCCTTTAGCAAAGTTTGCGATCGCTGGTTTGGGGAGGAAAACTCAGTTTCCCGACTGGATTGAAGATTTGCGGGTAAACAAGTTTAATTCAGACACTGAGAGGCAAATGTGCCAAGTTTATTCCCAAAGCCGCTTGGTCATTGGTGTACATGGTTCTAATATGCTGTTACCTTCTGGTCATGCTGGCATGACTCTCGATCTGATGCCAGAGGATCGGTGGGGAAACGTGGCGCAAGATATCCTCTATCAAGAGACAGAGCCTCGATTGGCTGCTTTTCGATATCGCTATGTTTCGCTTCAGACTCCTTTAGATGAAATAGGAGCGATCGCTTCCAGTATGCTCCTACATTACTCCGAATATAAACAGAATATGACTGCTGATAAGTGACCATGAAAACTCCCGTTGCTTTGTTAATCTTTAAACGACCTGAGACTACAGCCAAGGTTTTTGAGGTAATTCGTCAGGCAAAACCGCCGAAGCTTTTAGTAGTTGCTGATGGCCCTCGTAGCGATCAACCAGGTGAAGCAGAAAAGTGCGCTGCTGCTCGTGCAATTATTGACACTGTAGATTGGGATTGCGAAATTCTAAAAAATTATTCAGATGTAAATTTAGGCTGCGGTTTACGTCCAGCGACAGGTATTAATTGGATATTTGAACAAGTAGAAGAAGCCATCCTTTTCGAGGATGATTGTTTACCTCACCCAACTTTCTTTCAGTTTTGCGAGGAGTTATTAGAAAAATATCGCGATGATGAAAGGGTAATGAGTATCGCCGGAACCAATCTTTTAGGCGAACGGAAGTTACCTGGACAAAGTTATTATTTTTCTTGTTTTGGTGGAAATTGGGGTTGGGCATCTTGGCGCAGAGCCTGGAAATATTTTGATTACGACATTAAGCAATGGCCTGAAATTTTAGAGAATCGGTTCCTAGAAAATTACTTAAGAGTACCAAAATATTATTTGTTTTGGCAAAAAATATTTCAGGATGTCTACCAAAACAAAAATCGATCCTGCTGGGATTATCAATGGCTGCTAGCTTGTTGGCTTCAACATGGATTAAAGATAGTGCCTGAAGTTAATTTGATTACAAATATTGGTTTCGGAGCTAATGCAACTCACACTTTTTCTACTGAAAATCCATTAGGTAAAATGGGAATACAAGAAATTAGCTTTCCTTTAAAACACCCTCCTTTTATGATTCGGGATGTAGAAGCGGACTCCTTGTTTCAAGAAAACTTTTTTGACAATAGAAGCCTGTTTACTAAAATTAAAAATAAATTCCAAAAAAGTTTTGTTTAAGGAGTAATTACTAGATGAACCCTTTCTCCAAAATTAAATCTAAAATCAATGCTAACTTAACCAAAAAAAAGTGTGTAATTGGCAAGAATTCAAGTGTTTTAGACCACAATTCACTGATAAGCCACGATCGCAATAAAAATAGTATTATTCTGGGCGAAAATACTCACATTGAAGGTCAATTAATGACTTTTCCCGGAGGAAAAATAAAAATAGGCAATTTCTGTTATTTAGCCCAAGGCTCTAGAATTTGGTCAGACACTTTAATTGAAATAAAAGATAGAACAATTATTGCTCATAATGTAAATATATTCGACAATCAAACTCATCCACTCGCTCCGGTAGCGCGTCATCAACAATTTGTTCACATTATCCAAAAAGGTTTTCCTAAAGACTTAAACCTAAATGGAAAACCAGTCATTATTGAAGAGGATGTTTGGATTGCTTGTAACTCAATTATTTTAAGAGGGGTGACGATTGGAAAATGCTCAATTATCGGTGCTGGCTCAGTCGTTACTAAAGATGTCCCTGCTTGGACGATTGTTGCGGGGAATCCAGCCCAGATTATTGGCAAAGTTCCTGAAGGTGAACGGAAGATTTTAAATAGCAAAGAAGTAGTAAGCGATCGCGGGTAAAAATCAATGAAGCGCTTTATAGTATCTAAACTAACAGACGCTCAAATAGACAGGATTAAATGGCTAGGAGGTAACTTAAAAGCCCATTTTAGTAAAAGGCAAAATGTAGGTAAAAACTCTTATATCGATCCATCGGTTCATGTACTAGGGTGGGGTAATGTAAAAATTGGTCAAAATTCAGTTATCGGTTCGGAAACAGTAATTGTCATTAACAAACGAGAAAAAGAAAAAATTTCTGTCATTGTTGGTGATAACTGTTTTATCGGTCGCAGAAACTTTTATAGTGCTGGAGCTTTAATAAAAGTCGGTGACTACAGTTTAATTGGTAATGACTGTAAACTGTTAGGAAGTGGGCACGAATACACTTCCCCATTTATTCCTTATCACACTGCTTTAACAACTACTGATGGAGTAATAGACATCGGCACAAATTGCTGGCTAGGTGTAGACGTGACTATTTTGAAAGGCGTCCAAGTAGGATACGGCTCAGTCATTGGGGCTTGCACCGTAGTAAATTGTAATATTCCTCCATTCAGCGTGGTGGTAGGAAATCCATGTCGAATCATTAAAAGATTTGATATGCGATCGCAAGAGTGGGTAAGAGCTAAAGATTATTCTGAAGATTGCGATCAATATCTTCCTGGTGAAGATGAATATTTAGCAATATTAAAAAAAGATTTTCCCGCTACTAGAATGCCAACAATCGCCGTTAGCAAATTGTTCGGAGATTTAGACTGACAAAGTAGAGAGATGAGATAAATAGATAATTTTACAAACAAATCAAAAATCTTTATATGAAAACTGTTCTAATTACAGGTGTAACAGGGTTTATTGGACGATATGTTGCTCGTCAGTTTACAGAAAATGGATGGAGCGTTATAGGGGTGGGAAATCGTCCTCCAGAAAATGCGCCTAGACAAGATTTGTTTCGCTATGAACAATTAAATTTGCCTTCTACCGAGCTAGCAAAAATTGTTCAAGAGTTGCAACCGGAAGTTTGTATTCACTGTGCTGGAAGAGCCTCAGTAGAGCTTTCAATTAGCGACCCTTCAGCAGATTTCAGCAACAGTGTCGCCGTCACTTTCAACCTTTTAGATACATTACGTCTATATGCTCCGAACTGTCGTTTAATTTATCTTTCTAGTGCTGCTGTCTACGGAAATCCCGAAGCCTTACCCATTCGGGAAAATCAAAGCTTGAAGCCAATTTCTCCCTATGGCTTTCATAAGCTGATGTCTGAGCAACTTTGCGCTGAGTTTTTTCAAGTTTATAACTTACCCACTGCTATAGTACGTATTTTTTCGGGTTATGGCCCAGGACTGAGGCGACAAGTTCTTTGGGATATGTGCCAAAAAGCGTTGACACACTCCACGCTGAAGTTACGAGGTACTGGCAACGAAAGCCGTGATTTTATTCATGGTAGAGACGTAGCAAGGGCACTTCATATTCTTGTTGAAAAAGCTAATTTTAAAGCCGAGGTTTATAATCTTGCGAATGGTATCGAAACAACAATCAAAGAATTAGCAGCATTAGTGTTAACCAAACTAGGGGAAGATATTCCAGTTGAATTTGATAATAGTACTCCTGTCGGAACTCCGATAAACTGGCAAGCCGATATGAGCAAACTTGCCCATATTGGATTTACCCCTGAAGTAACGATAGAAAGGGGTGTAAACGTCTATGTTCAATGGTGTCGAGCTGAGATTTTAGGATGGTAAAAAATTTACATATTTGTCTCAACATGGTGGGTGGCTCTGGCTGGCTAGGGGGCGTGCTATATATTCAGAATTTAGCCCGCGCGATCGCTACTTTACCAGAAACAGAAAAAGCGAATATCAAGCTAACAATCGCTGTTCACGATAAAGATATAAATTTAATAGAACCAGCCCGGGGTTACGTTAACCAAATTTATGCTACTTCCAAGTGGCAGCGTGCCTATCTAAAAATGTGTAATTTTTTAGCTGAGCGTATCTCTTTCATTCCTCTGGAACTACTAAATCCTCAAAAAATAAATTTTCTTTACCCGGCGATAGCAGGAACCCGCTCACCTTATCAGTGGGGAGGTTGGATTCCTGACTTTCAACACTATCACTTACCCAACCTTTTCTCTCCGGAAGAAATCGCTCAACGTAATCGAGATCAGCAACAAATTGCTCACGCTGCTCCTATTATTGTCCTCAGTAGCAATATGGCACAAGAAGACTTTAAACATCTTTATCCGGAAGCAGCTTCTCGAAGTGTTGTAATGAATTTTGTAAGCTGTCCCGCACCTGAATGGTTTGAGTTAGATCCCAAACTAACGCAAGAAAGTTATCAACTTCCAGATAAATTTTTCCTGATCAGCAATCAATTTTGGAAACATAAAGATCATGCTGTGGTAATTGAAGCTTTGGGGCTACTGAAACAACAGGGGCTTACACCTACCGTTGTTTGTACTGGAAGTGCTACTGATTATCGTAATCCTGATTATTACAATTACCTCTTAACAAGAATTGAGGAATTAGGAATTAGCGAACAAGTACGTCTTTTAGGATTAATTCCTCGTGTAGACCAAATTCAGCTCATGAGGAGGTCTTTAGCTGTAATTCAGCCTTCTTTATTTGAAGGTTGGAGTACGGTTGTAGAGGACGCACGTTCTCTTGGTAAACCCATGTTACTTTCTGACTTTCCTGTTCACCTGGAGCAGAATCCTCCTGATTCTTACTTTTTTGAGCGTAGTAATGCGGAACAACTAGCAGCACTGATTGATAAAAGTTTCACTACATTAACACCAGGACCAGATGTAGAAAAAGAAAGTTTAGCTAAACAGGATAATGTTGAACAAATCAAAGGATACGGTAGGCGTTTTTTAGAGATAGTACGCAGTGTTGTATAACCAACAAAATTTTATCTAGGGATTTTTTAGATGTTGAAACGCTCAGAGAAATACTTACATTACGTACTCTTTGATACGCTCAAAGAAAAGAATGTTATTCCTCCAGCCTTTTTCTGGATAGCTGTAGCTACTTTGTATGCAGTAGCGAATGCGCCGAAGAATAGGATAATCATGGCGTTTCAAGCAATTTTCAATCGCCTGCCTCAAGATTGGGTTTCTACAACTGTTCAAGCAATCGAAAGTCGTTTCAGCCAAGGGGTAATTTCTCCAGAAATCCTAGCCAAAACTGCTCCGCAGCAACTAGCTGAGATTACTACTAATTACGGCATAATCCCTATCAAAGGATTTCTCTTTTTTATCGCAACTTTAGTTATTGCATACCCAATTTTAATATCGGTTATTAAGCCGCGCCATTCACTATTTCAGTTTGGGTTTAAAAGAAGAGCGATCGCGTCTCTAACCATCTTTGCAATTATATCTTTACTCATCGTCCCTTTTCGCTATCCTTTAGGTCCAGGGGTGATGGGTTTAGAGTATGCCATTAGGAGTTTAGAGCCTTTTAGTCAAAATGCTGACTGGTATTATCGACGCTTGTTTATGCTAGCGATCGCTAACTTTATCCATATGAGTGGACCATTCCTATATTACATTTTTTCTCTGGCTTGTACCTATCTTTTAATCTTCTTGACTTTAACCTTTATCGAGTCCAAAATCTTCGGTTCAAAGGAGACTGATGAGGGGCAACAAGAAATTGAATCCAAATCGATAAATTATCAAAAACTTGGTTTATATTACCTTTCAATTGCAACCAGTAGTTATTTAATTTTTAATTGTCAATTTCCGGGCTATGTCGATCAGTTATTTTTTAGCCTGCTATTACTTCCAGCTTGTATCCCTATGACTCGGCAGGGAAGACTCGCAACCCTTGCTTTTGCCTTAGCCACACATGAAGCCAGTGCTTTTGTCTTTATCCCAATTGTTATTTTCTGTTTTCCCAGAAGAGAAGTATTAACCGCTTTATCCTTAGTCCCCATTTATTGTTTTATTTGGTTTGCTGGCAGTGGATTTTCTCTGGATAGTCCAGTAAAGGCACACTTGATACTGGAGAATAAGACGGCATTGCAGTACTTAGCTGAAAATCCAATGTTGGGGTTAGCAGGGTTCTTTTTCTCCTACAAGCTATTGTGGATTATTATCCTGTATATCTTGTGGATACTTTGGCGTCAGGGCGAGACACTTTTGGTAAGTGCGATCGCTAGTATAATTGCATTCCCTATTTCTACAATGTTTTTGATTGTGGATACTAGCAGAAATGTAGGCTATGGTTTTTTTGGAATGTTAATCGCTTTTGCTATCCTGATCCGGGAAGAAAAAGTCTTTACGGGGCATTTTATATTATTTTATCTGGTCATTGTAAATATTATTATTCCTTCATACTATGTAGGTTTAAACACGGGTTTTCAGACTTATATGGGTCTGTATCATCTTATCCCTCTTTTCCCCTCCACTTATGTTCCATAAACATAAAATTTTAGGGTGAGCATTGCCCACCCTACTAATTCAACTATTATTTAATACATTCCATAAATAGGGATTCTGGGCGTTCTTCTCGTTCTGCAATCCCTGGTATTTTACTGTCTCGGTAGTGGCCTCTAACCACTTCCCGAAATCCAGTATCCAAGAGAATTTTTCGCAACGAATTTTCGTTATAGTGCCAGTGGTGGCGATTTTTTTCTAACGTCTGCGTTGCTTCTAAAAATTCTGTCAAAAATACTTCAGGACAGCTAGGATTGTAGCTCTTTATTAATTGATCGAGGTCTGGAACTGCAACCCGAAATATTCCACCTGGCTTCAGAACTCGATAAACTTCAGAGATACAATTTAAAGCGCCTTCCAAGTATAAATGCTCAAGTACATGAGATGTATATGCTGCATCAACACTATTATCAGACCAGGGAAATTTTTTAGTCAGATCCAGATATGTAAGCTGACGAAAAATTCCTTTTTGATGCTCGTCATATCGTTCTCGATCGAGCTTCCCTACTTTATACATGAGATCAGGTAAAAAGGGGATTTTTGAAACCCAGATATGAGGAGTAATATCTGTATTGATCCAGCCAGAAAAAATGCGGTCGAAAGAGCCTAAATTTAATTTCATTGCCTCAGACATATTGTTAACCTCAGAAAGTGAATTAAGCCGCTATAAACTAGCTTAATAAAAACCAATATCAAGAATATTGAAAATATTCTTTAATTTTAGAAAAGGTAAGCTTAGGGCTTGCTAAATTGTAGAATATAGGTTGACCAAAAAAAGTAATTACGTTGATACATTGTTCATGCTTCTAATTTTAGTATTCCCAAGTTCAGGAATAATATAGCTATTATGACAACTAACATTTATTTTAATAATGTGAGGCGCTGATGGAAAATACTAGCATAGCTGTTCTTATCACTTGCTATAACCGCAAGCAAAAGACTTTAGCAAGTCTAGAGGCACTTTTCAACCAGGTACTCCCAACTAACGTTAATCTTTGGGTCTATCTTGTAGATGACGGCAGTACTGACGGTACAGCAGCAGCCGTCAACCAACATTATCCTCAAGTAAAGATTATCCAGGGAGATGGAAATTTATTCTGGAATGGAGGAATGCGAGTGGCATTTTCTGAAGCCATTAAGCACCCTCATGATTATCATCTCTGGCTGAATGATGACACGCTAATTTACCCAGAAGCTTTAAGTAATTTGCTGACAACCTCTCATTTTTTAGCCTCGCAAGGAAATGCAGCAGCCATTGTAACCGGGGCGACTTGCGATCCGGAGACGAATACGGTTTCTTATGGCGGCGTTGTGAAAAGTACGTGGTGGCATCCCTTCAAATTTCGCTGGCTAGAACCGAGCCAAAAAGCTATACGATGTGACACCATGCATGGAAATTGTGTATTGATTCCTAAAGAGATATTCCAAGCAATCGGAAACTTAGATCCTGACTTTAAGCATTATGCGGGAGACTTCGATTATGGGTTACGCGCGAGACGAAAAGGATATACGGTTTGGCTAGCTCCAGGCTACATCGGAACCTGTTCCGGAAACCCTCTGTACGCAAACTGGATGGATTCTAATTTGCCGATTCGCGAACGATGGCAAAAGGCAGAACAACCTAAAAATTTTACATTTCAAGAAAGGAAGTTATTTGCTCAGCGCCATGCTGGAATTTTATGGCCTATTTATTGGTTGCTGCCCTACAGAAAATTGCTTTTCTCAAGCTTTAGCAAACGGGGACAGGTGGGAACATGAAAATTAGAAATTCTGACGATACAGAATTAAAAGTAGACGATCTCCGCATTGCTATTGCGATCCCCTCAGTCGAATTTGGCTCTTACTGGCGACCTGTTTTGTACGAACTTACGAAAATCTGTAAGAATACAATTTTTTATACTGGCTGTCTTTGGCCGAAATTCGATGCTGATGCTCCAGGAGCTTCCGCGGTTAAACTTGTAGGAAAATTTAAATTTGTAGAGGCAACTCAAGTATCGGGTGGCTATGGTCGCGGTTTTATGGTAGCTTCCCCAAAGATTGTGAATGAGTTACTTGAGTTTAAACCTCATGTTGTTTTTGTCAGCGCTTTTTCTATATGGACTGTTTTAGCACTGCTTTTCAAACCCTTGGGAGGTTGGAAAGTTGTAATCATTTATGATGGCAGTTCGCCGAATACAAATTTTGAAGATTCTAAACTTCGTACCTTTTCGCGTCGTTTAATGGTTAAATTTACAGATGCTTTTATTGCTAATAGTAACGATGGCAAAAAGTATCTTTATAAGGTAATTGGAGCTGAGGAAAGGAGAATTTTTACAAAAACTTATCTGGTGCCTGAACCCCAAGCTTTGCGGGAACGTCTTGAAGCTGCAAAACCTAGTGAACTAAAGCTAAAGCGTCCGGTTTTTCTATTTGTCGGGCAAGTGATTTCTAGAAAAGGAATAAAGTCGTTGTTGGAGGCATGTTCTCTTCTTACAAGTCAGGGATATTCTGATTATTCGCTGGTAATTATTGGGGATGGAGCGCAACGTGAGGAATTGGAAGTTTTTGTTAAAAACAATAATCTAACAGAGCGTGTGACCTGGACAGGATGGTTAGATTACGGGCAACTAGGGGCATATTTTCAGGATGCCGATGTCTTTGTTTTTCCTACCTTTGAAGATGTATGGGGAATGGTGGTGCTAGAGGCGATGGTATTTGGCAAACCCATATTGTGTTCTAAAGGTGCAGGCGCTTATGAAATGGTGATAGAAGGAGAAAATGGGTATTTGTTTGAATCGCAAAACCCAGAAGAAATTGCTGAAGGAATGCGCCGTTTTATAGATAATCCAGAGCTTGCTGCCTCAATGGGAGAAAAATCAAAGCAGTTGATCGGGCAGTACACTCCAGAGGCAGCAGCCAAATCGATGGCAGAAGTAGCAATGAATGTTTTACAAAAAATTCAAATAAATGCCGAATGATATTGAATTGAGACAGCACTTCTAAAATTGCGTTTCTCAGCTTAGGCTGGAAACCATAAAAATAATTTTGGGTAAATGGGTAATTTTGAAAGTGGGTGGGAACTATAGATAGAGAAAACGGCTAATTTTATAAAAGGTAAAAGCCTATGAAAATCCTTCTATCTGCATACGCTTGTGAGCCTGGGTGTGGCTCTGAGGAAGGGGTAGGCTGGAATACAGTTCGGCAAGTAGCAAATCATCACGAAGTTTGGGTGTTAACTCGAATTGGTTATCGTGCAGCAATTGAAGCCGAGCTAGCTTGTCACCCGGTTCCCAATTTACACTTTATTTATTTCGATCCATTTAATTGGACGGAAGATTGGCGGAATAAACAAGGGTTAGTGCAACTTCATTACTACCTTTGGCAAATACAAGCTTATTTTCTGGCAAGGCGGCTGCATCGGGAGATTGGCTTTGACTTGGTGCGTCATGTCACTTATGTGAAACACTGGTCTCCTAGCTTTTTAGCCCTATTGCCAGTCCCCTTCATTTGGGGGCCTGTCGGAGGCGCTGAATCGGCTCCAAAAGCTTTCTGGAAAGATTTTAGTCGGCGTGGCAAGGTTTACGAATTGCTGCGAAACTTCGCTCAATCGGTGGGTGAGCAAGATCCGTTTGTGCGACTGACGGCAAAGCGAAGTTGTGTAGGATTAGCAACCACTGAGGAGACAGCAGAACGCTTGCGATCGCTTGGAGTAAAAAATGTCCAAATCGCTTCGCAAGTGGGTTTATCTAAGGAAGAAATTAGTCAATTGGCGCACCATATTGTGCCTGATGATAGTCCCATACGGTTTACTACCGTGGGTCGGCTCATCCACTGGAAAGGAGTCCATCTGGGGATTCGAGCTTTTGCTTTGGCTCAAATTCCCCAAGCAGAATACTGGATTGTGGGAGATGGACGGGAACGGCAACAATTGGAAGCGATCGCTCACTCACTGGGAGTGGCGGATAAAGTTCGCTTCTGGGGCGCTTTACCGCGCCAGGAAACCCTATCTAAAATCGGGCATTGCCACGTCCTCGTTCATCCCAGCCTGCACGAATCTGGGGGATTTGTCTGCGCGGAAATGATGGCGGCGGGGCGTCCAGTCATTTGCTTGGATCTGGGAGGGCCAGCGGTACAGGTAACGGAGGAAACTGGGATTAAAGTGGCTGCGATAAATCCCGAACAAGTCGCACGCGACGTAGCTGCTGCGATGACTCGTTTAGCGGAAGATCCAGCGTTACGGGTGCGAATGGGACAAGCGGGACAAAAGCGGGTGAAGGAAGTCTTTGATTGGGATCTCAAGGAAAGGCTTTTGCTCGATTTGTATGAAAAAAGGCTATCTCAGTCCGCTATCGTCCCTTCACTTGCTAAAGGCTTGACGGATCAAGGGTGAATGCAGGCGTCGATGAGTTCTTCGATGCCATTGATAGGCAAGATGGGTGAACCCAACTCAGTGGCGAGTTGTTCCACAGTCATGTCATCCAGGAAGCAAGAATCGCCATGTTTTAGCATGACTGAGGGGAGGAGAATGCGATCGCCCAAATCTCTTCCCTTTAGTTTCAGCAAATCTTGACCCGTTAACAAGCCAGTGACGCTAATCTCTTGTCCCCAGTATTCGCTACGCAACGCCGCCAGATTTACTTGCAGTCCTTGCACTTGATTCAGACGTTGCAAGATAGGCTCAAAGGCTTTTTCCACTGCATTCCCCACCACCCAAGTTAATTTTTGGGATGTTTTTAAACGTCGCGGCAATTTTTTCGCGGCAACCTGCTGAAATTCCTTGAGAAATTGGCGAATCGAACCAACCCCATTGCCAATTTGAGGATAGTCTTCGTAGTCTGATTCTGGCGGTAATTCTTGCCCAGCAATTAAAAACCACTCGTCGGCTAACCAGGCAAAAGTCGATCCCATCTGGTTGCGGAATTTCTCCTGGAGTGCCTGGACTTGCAAAATCACTTCAGCGGCTTTCTGGGGCGTCACTGGGGTTAGTTCGTCTTCGGTTGGACGGAAACGTGTCAAACCAACCGGAACCACTGCCACAGAGGCGACAGCCGGGATATCTCCCTGGTGAAAAGAGGCTAAATCCCTCAGGGTAGTCTCTAGGCGATCGCCATCGTTAATGCCAGGACAGAGAACAACCTGGGCATGGATTTGCAGACGCCGTTCTTGAAACCACCGCAGTTGCTGCAAAATCTCAGCGGCGCGGGGATTTTTTAACAGGCGGCTGCGGACTTCTGGTTCGGTAGCATGGATGGAAACATAGAGGGGAGAGAGGCGCATCTGCTCAATCCTGTCCCATTCCCTCTGGGTGAGATTGGTCAGGGTTAAGTATGAGCCATAGAGAAAGCTGAGGCGGTAGTCGTCATCTTTGAGATAAAGCGATCGCCTTTTACCGGGAGGCTGTTGATCGATGAAGCAAAAAGGACAGCGGTTATTACACTGAATTAAGCCATCAAATAGGGCAGTTTCAAATTCCAACCCCAAGTCATCGTCGTAGTCTTTCTCAATTTCCACCGAGTGGCTTTTGCCAGCAGTATCTAAAACTTCCAGTTCCAGCACTTCATCCGCACACAAAAACTGGTAGTCGATGAGGTCGCGAGGGCGCATCCCGTTGATGGAAACAATTGCATCTCCCGGTTCAAACCCGACTTCGGCGGCAATGGAGTCGGGGAGGACTTGGGTAATTAAGGCTGGACGAATAGAAATCTCGCTCATAAAACTAGGAGGAAACGAACCGCTTCAGGCACGGAGGGAGGAGAAGAAAAAGTAATTAAATATTAGGGATTAGTTTGACGAAGATCGCGCCCAAGATAGCTATTCCAAATGCTAACCGATACCAAATAAATACCCACGTACTCTGGGTTTGCAGGAAGCGCAGCAGCCACGCGATCGCGAGATAGGAAAATACTCCAGCTGAGATGACTCCTGCCAGCAAAGGCAGCAGTCCACCATCTCCTAGTCCTGTTTCTAAAACACCTTTTAATTCCACTAACCCTGCCAGGGTAATTGCTGGGATTCCTAATAAAAAAGAAAACCGGGCAGCGGTTGCCCGTTCTAAATTCATAAATAGTCCAGCAGTCAGGGTGGATCCGGAGCGAGAAACGCCGGGAATTAACGCCAAAGCCTGAGCCAATCCCATCAAAATGCCATCTTGAAGTGTTAATTGCTCAAAGTTACGCTTTTTCTTGCCAATGCGCTCGGCAATTCCCAATAATAAAGCCATGAAAATAGAGGCAATGGCGATCGCTGCCATACTCCGTAACGGGGAGTTGTCAAAGTCGGGAATAAACTTTTTGATCAGCAGTCCAAAAAAGAGGATGGGTAAGGTTCCCAAAACGATTCCCAGTGCCATACGGAAGTCGTTGGATTCGTAATTCTTGTGAGCGATCGCCTTGAATGCACCCGTTGTAATTTGCGTCAAATCCCCCCAGAAATACCACAGCACTGCGGCAATACTGCCCAGCTGAATCACGGCGGTAAAGGCGACTCCTGGATCGCCCCATCCTAGCGCCACCGGCACCACCTTCAAATGCGCCGTACTGCTAATGGGCAGAAACTCAGTCAACCCTTGCACCATGCCTAGAACCACCGCTTGAAAGATATTCATCTGAGGTGTGGTTGCGGCAACGGGTGCCACGTCTTGCGCCCTTACCATCGCTTCTAAGGGGAAGGTCAACACAGTGCTGGCAGCACCGACACGAAGAATCGCCAATTTTTTACGTTTTGATACAGCCATGAAATCCTCTAATAAGCAGCATTCCAGACAAGTCAGCCTTTCTTCTTTCTTCTTTGCGAGTCACCGGCAGAGGCATCTTGCGCCACTACACATAACACAGGCATTACATAAGACGAGCAATTTTTAGAAAATCTCCGACTCTCAACGCCGAGTTTCTCCCAACTTCCCATTCATTTTCTGCCACCCTACTCCGAAAAGCCACTTGTATTGCTCAATAAAACTCAGCTAAGATTTCTATATCCCCCCCTAGGGCATTTTTCCTGTGATATCGTAAAAGATGTAAACTAAAGTAAAGAATATTAACAAAATCTTGTTTAACGATACCTGGTTTTCTAACTCATCTTCTTCTGTTCCTGGTAATCTCCCCCAGCCAAGTAAAACTCTGTTGGGGTTTTTTGATTGGGGAATCGGCACCCGCCAAGCTTGGTTAGTTTTCGCAGCTGCGTCTTTTCTGGTATCCGTGCCAGTGTTTGTGCAAGCCCCTTTAGTGCGGCTGCTACCAGAACTGAGTTTAGTAATGACAGCGGGATGGGTTTGGCTGAGCGTGGTTCTCAGACGGCGTCCTGCGACTCATGTGTGGGGAGATTTGCTGCTGGGATTTAGCTGGAGTTGGTTGGCAGGGTCGATTTATTGGGGCTGGCTGCGCTGGGAACCCACGATCCACTTGCCGGTGGAAGCAATTGGTTTACCGTTTGCCTTATGGTGTTTGACCCGCCGTTGGGGTCTTGTCGGCAACCTATTTTATCTTGGCTCCCTGTTTGGCACGGCAGTAACAGATATATACTTCTACTTAGCTGGTTTGATTCCACACTGGCGAACCGTCATGCAAGTTGCACCAAGCGAGGCATCACTGGTTTTTCAAAGTGCGATCGCTCAAGTCAGCACCCCCTGGGGAACCAGTTGGGCACTCGTGCTTCTCGGAATCCTATTAGGTGTTGGTCTGGTACCATTGCGATCGCGCCAGCTGCATTGGTGGGCGTTTGGTGGAGCCGTTTTGAGTACAATCTTGGTAGACGGTCTGTTTTGGCTGGCTGCTACTATGGCTTAAAAATATCTTGAAAGTGTCCCCTGAAAAATTTATTCATGTCGGGACATCTAGTTACAAAGGTTCCCAAATTACCCATCAAGCTCCAGAAGAAAGCTAAAATTTAACCACTCCATACGATGCGTCGTTGCTTCTCTAGCCTGTGGTGACTTTGCGACCCACTCCTTACTTACTCCTTCGTACCGAGTCCGGCAATCGCTATCTCCCCTTGGTAAGTAGTAACTGCTGGACAGTTGGTCGCAGTGACGACAACAATTTTGTGTTGCCGGATCGTTGGATTTCTCGCAACCATGCAATGTTGCAATGTACTGAAACCGGCGAGTTCTACCTAATTGACCTAGGAAGTCGCAACGGCTCCTTTGTCAATGGCAGACGAGTCAGTATTCCGGTTACTTTACGCAATGGCGATCGCCTTACCTTTGGTCAGACGGATCTAGAGTTTCACTGTCCTACCGCCAACCGCAACAATGAGCCATTACCAAGCGGGGACAAGGATACGCTCACTTCGACTTTGCACGTACGCCGTCTGATGTCAGTCATGGTGGTAGACATCCGCGACTTCACAGTTCTCACCCGGCAACTAGATGAAAAAATATTATCGGCGGTGATTGGTACTTGGTTCCGTCATGCAGGAAATATCATCCGAGAGTATGGCAGCTGGGTTGATAAATATATTGGCGATGCGGTCATGGCGATTTGGTTTCATGGCCCCCAAGGAGTGACCGATGAGGATATGCTCAACATTTGTCAAGCAGTGAGCGCCCTCCATAAAATCACAATGGATTTGAGTAATAAATATCCCGTGCCCTTTCCGCTGCGAATTGGGGCAGGAATTAATACGGGTTTTGCAATGGTTGGGAACACGGGTAGTGGCGATCGCCCCGATTACACCGCGATTGGGGATACGGTGAATGCGGCATTTCGTCTGGAATCTGCCACCAAGCAACTGGGTCTGGATATTGCTGTGGGAGAAACTACTCACGAGTATCTCATCTCTTTGGCAAAACAAGAGACTGGTTTTAAGCAATATATCGTCAATCTCAAGGGCTATGAAGTGCCCACCGTGACCTACGCAGGCTCTTATGCTGACTTAGATAGTTTTTTGCAGGTCAACACGATCAATAAAGACTAAACAGCAATAAACAATTAGCAATTTTGCACAATTAGCTGAACGTGGAAAACTTCCGCAAAGGCTTTCGCTACTTCTTGGCGCACTTGGTGCAAGTCAATTCCGGGTACGAATTGGGCAAGACTGCCAACCGACTTATCGGCAATACCGCAGGGGACAATGCGCTCAAATCCGGTAAGGTCGGGACAAACATTTAAGGCAAAGCCGTGCATAGTAATCCACTTGCTGACCTTAATGCCAATCGCTGCTACCTTACAGCCTTCCAGCCAAACGCCAGTCATTCCAGCAACGCGATCGCCCTTTAACCCGTAAACATCCAGCACCCGAATCAATACCTCTTCTAACTGCCGCAAGTACCAGTGCAAATCTTGCTGGTAATAGCGCAGATTCAGGATTGGGTAACCCACCAGCTGACCCGGACAGTGGTATGTTACCTCACCCCCTCGTTCCACTCGGAAAACCTCCCAGTCGGTCGCTGCGGGATCAAACTTAAGAAATTCTAGACTGGCTCCCTGCCCAAGCGTGTAAACCGGCGGATGCTCTAGCAAAATCAAGGCATCCGCCAAACTAGGATCGTTGATGCGTTCGGAAACCAGCGATCGCTGCCAGTCCCAAGCTGCCGAATAGGGCATCTGCCCCCGATTGTATAACCGGAGTTGGCGCAGTTGCTCCGAGGCTTTCCCAGCAGACCCTTCAGACTTACTTAAAATCATGGCAAAAATCAACAGTAATTTGACTTATATTTTTTGCATAATTAATCTGCTGGAATCAAGAAATGTCAAAAGATGCAAAGGATTCTGAAGAGAAGTCAAAGGCATAAGTTCTCTAGAATACAAAGTGCTAGTGTTGAAGTTATAACCTCAAGTGTTGAGGGAGGATACCTCTTCAAAATAACCCCAAAGATAGACTTGGAGATCGCAACCAAGCTGGGGAATGTACATTAGTTAAATAGCACCTTAGGAAACCTAAACAAGAACATCGGCAGTTGCTTATTTGCGATAGGGCTGCTGACAACCCCTCTAGCTGAGGGACTGCCAGCAAGAACATCCTAGCAACAGTGTGAAATCGGGAAAAATTTGCTACTGCTCAAAGTTTTGGCTCCGTTCAACGTTTGCTAACACCAAAAAACGGGAACGCGATCGCTACTGAGAAAGCCGCAATTCTGCTGAGCTTTCTAAATTATCACAACGGTACAGCATGGAGTATCCGGTATGAAGCTTGTTATCCACGGCAAAAACATTGAAATTACCGACGCGATTCGTGAGTACGTAAATCAAAAAATTGACAAGGCAGTCAGCCACTTTCAGAGTTTGACGAGCGAAGTAAACGTGCATCTTAGTGTGGCTCGCAATCCCCGGATAAATCCAAAACAAGCCGCTGAGGTGACTATCTTTGCCAACGGTACAGTAATCCGTGCTGAAGAGAGTAGCGAGAGTCTCTACGCGAGCATCGACCTAGTTGCCGATAAAATTGCCCGCAAACTCCGGAAATATAAAGAAAAGCGTCTGGATAAGAAGACCCAGACTCAAATGAAGACTGGCATTGTGGTAGAACAAGAGCCAGTGCCAGAGGATCTCATTGGTTCTCGCACCCCCGAACTCCCCTCAGAAGTGGTGCGTACCAAGTACTTCGCAATGCCGCCAATGACGATGGACGAAGCCTTGGAACAGTTGCAACTGGTGGATCATGACTTCTATATGTTCCGCAATGCCGAAAGCGGTGAGATTAACGTTATTTATGAGCGCAACCACGGTGGTTATGGAGTGATTTTGCCGCGTAATGGGAATGGACATACCCATCACAAAAATGGCAAAACTGACAACCACAGCAGTGGAACGCCAGAAAAGTCAAGCTCTGCAAAGGCATAAACAGAACTGAAGAGCATCTAGATTCTCGTTCCCAGACTCTTAGTGGACTCTAACTTGATCGGGTAGGAGCATTCTTTGTGGATGCCCCTACCTTCCTGATTTCACAGGATCGCCCCACAGGTTGTAGAGAAACTTTTTCTTGCAAATCGCACTCGCCACTACTGTGCTGGTATTGATTCCAATTTAGGTTGCGATCGCTTTCCCAGCCTCATTACGAAACTGAGCGATCGCACCTTGCATTGCTCGTAGTTCATCTTCTGAAATTCTTAAACAATTTGTCTACATAACACTTTGTTGAAACCCTAATTTCTAACGATCAACACAAACAAGAAATTAGATAAACTTAGCGCCGCAGTAGTTTTATCCCTGGGTTTTCTTCGGCAGCCACTTGCAGGTATCTTTCAACTAAGTGCTGCTATCGTTCCCTTCAAAATCAACCAGATGCAGTTGAAACTTCAAAACAACTTCTTTCTCAACTTTTAAAGGAGCTAGTTGGCAATAAGTAGGATCGTCGTTGCGATGAGTGGGTCAACATGACCAAACCTATATTAAGCCAGAGGATGAGAAGGATAAACAAGTATTAACCTGAGACAAGCGGGTTGTACAAAAAACAGGTTGGTAGAGAAAAAGGAAGGTAAAGTCATTATGCATGAGGTATCAGAGGAACACGCGAAGGCCGCAGAGGAACACGCGAAGGTCTCAGAGGGACATGGGAAGTTAATCGAGGAGGTAGGAAAGACTCTAAAGGAGCGTGGAAAGAGCGCCCAAGAGCATGGAAAGTTGATAGAAGAGTACGGAAAGGCCACACAGCAGCATGCGAAGGCATCGCAGCAGCACGCGAAGGCATCGCAGCAGCATGATGGAAACTCAACAGAGGAATTCGTGAAAGCTGCACAGGAACACTCCAAGGCAACAGAAAAACATACCAAAGCAGTCAAGGAGTTCCTCCAGGTAGCACAGGAGTTCGTCCAGGTAGCACAGGAGCAGGTAGAGACATCCAAGAAATTGTTGGACAAACGATAACTTGATTTGGATATCTATATGCCTTACGAGCGCGATCGCATCAGCTGTTTCAACTCTCGCCAAACTGGCGAGAGTTGTCCAAAATCCGATTGTTTATTCGTGAAGATTCCGTAGCTAGGGCTGAATAATAAAGCTAAAACAAATAATCCTGATGCAACTAATACAATCGCTGGGCCGGAAGGCAAATTTTGGTAATAACTGAGGTACATCCCGCTGATGCTGGAAATAATGCCAATCCCCGCCCCAACTATCATCACATTGTGCAGCCGCTTCACTAATAGATAGGCGGTTGCTCCTGGTGTAATTAACAGCGATAGCACTAGGATGACACCCACAGCTTTCATGCTGGCAACAATGGTTAAGGCAATCAGCAGCATTAAGCCAAAATTGAGCAAGTTAGTAGGCAATCCCGCTGCCTGCGCTCCCAATGGATCGAAGGTATAAAATAATAATTCTTTGTACAGTAGGACGACCACCAATAGGACAATTGCGGCAATGATCGCAGTGTCGCGGACTTCTTCAACGGTAACACCCAAGATATTGCCAAATAAGAAGTGATTGAGGTCAATTTTGTTATCTTTTTGGATCGTGGTAATTAAGGTGACGCCGAGGGCAAAAAAGGCAGAGAAAACAATACCCATTGCGGCATCTTCTTTAATTGGCGATCGCGTTCTGATCCAAGCGATCGCCATCGTACTCAAAACCCCGGCAATAAATGCCCCGACAAAGATATTGGCACCTACCATAAACGCGATCGCTAACCCTGGCAAAACCGAGTGGCTGATGGCATCTCCCAACAATGCCAGCCGTTGCACCATCAGATAGCTACCGACAACAGCGCACAGCAAGCCGACGAGAATGGCAATAATCAGCGATCGCTGCATGAAGCCGTACTGCAACGGCTCAATCAACGCTTCTAACATAAAAATTTAGAGGATTCTAACCGCTCCAAGGACACAAAGTTTAAGAGGGAGTGAGAAGTGATTTCTTTAATTTAAAACTCACTCCGGGCGGATTGATGAAATATATTTCTGGGCGGATAGATAATGAGATAAAGACCGCCTCTACGCAGCTGCTTCTGTAAAGAACATCACCTGCCCGCCATAGGCACGATACAGGTTTTCCTGACTCAGCACCTCGTGGCGCGAACCAGAGGCAATTAACTCAGTATTCAATAAAATTAAGTCATCAAAGTGGGTGATAGATGCCCCTAAGTCGTGATTGACAACGAGAACCGTTTTTCCAGCGTCGGCAAGGTCGCGGAAAATGTCAAAAATAATTGCTTGGGTTTTCTGATCGATCCCGGCAAACGGTTCATCAAAGCAGAAAACCTCTGCTTCTTGGGCTAAAGCCCGCGCTAAAAATACCCGCTGCTGCTGTCCTCCGGAGAGTTGTCCAATCGGGCGATCGCGATAATTGCTCATTCCCACCCGATCCAAAGCCTCTGCTGCCACCCGTCGGCTTACCGTAGAGAAGCGACGAAACCAGCCAGTTTTCTTGACACGCCCCATCATTACAGCATCCCAAACAGTCGCCGGATAAGTCCAGTCAATTTGCGATCGCTGCGGCACATACGCCACCCTTTCCCGTTGCTCCATCAAAGGTCTATCGCCATACAGCACCGTGCCACCCGTCACGGGAATCAATCCCAACATCGCCTTCATCAAGGTACTTTTTCCCGCACCATTGGGGCCAATAATCCCTGTCAAACGTCCCGGTGCCACTACACAACTGACATTCCGTAGCGCCTCTACCGTGCGGTACTGCACTCCCACCTGACTGATTTTAATTGCTGTAGAGGCCTCTAGTGAGGCGGCTGGCAGATGGCAAACCATTTTTGCCCAATCGGTATCAGGGGAGAAGGTGGCAGTATTCATAGGGTGGTTTTATCTTGCTTTCTTTTTAGATTACTCTAATAATGAAAAGAATATGAAAACATCTATAAAGAGAAATAATCTAAAAGATAGGTGAAATTGATGGTACAGCGCTCTAGGCTCTCCCAAAAGGTAAAAGAAAGTAATTTTTGCCTTTCCCAGGCAAAATCGGGGAATCCTCTGACTCTGGTTTCTAGCCTTTGCCTAGGAATTCTCTTGCCTTTTGCCTTATCCAGCTGTAGCCAGCCTTCCTCAAATCGTGCAAATCCAATTGCAAATGGCAAACCTAATGTAGTTGCCACTAGCACTATCATTGAAGACTTGGCTGCGGAGGTTGCAGGAGACGAAATTCAGATCCAAGGCATTCTTAAACCGGGAACCGATCCCCACGTTTATGAACCTGTGCCTCAAGATAGTCAGGCTTTAGAGAAAGCTAACCTGATTCTATATAACGGCTATAACCTAGAACCAGGGCTGATTAAACTGATGAACGCAACCGGCGGCAAGATTCGCAAAGTTGCTGTAGGGGAAGTTGTGAAGTCTTTGCAACTGGATAAAGGCAGAGGAGAAGTGGTGCCAGATCCTCATGTTTGGGGCGATGTTGATAACGTCATTCCAATGGTTGATGCCATTCGTGACGCCTTGATTGAGCTATCACCCGAAGACAGGGAGAAATTTACTCAGAATGCGGCGCAGCTAACGGGTGAATTAAAACAACTTGATAGTTGGATTACCCAGGAAATTAAAACGATTCCAGAAAATAAGCGCAAATTAGTAACAAGCCACGACGCTTTTCAATATTATGCTCGTGCCTATAGCATTCCCGTTGCTGGCACTTTGATTGGCATCAGTACGGAAGAACAACCTAGTGCCCAAACAGTAAAGCGATTAGTAGAATCTGTGAAGGCGGCAACTGTACCGGCGATTTTTGCAGAAACCACCATTAACCCAGCTTTGATTAAGACTGTAGCAGAGGAATCTAGGGTGAAATTAGCTCCGCGCCAACTCTATTCTGACTCGATTGGTGCTGCTGGTAGCGATGGAGATTCTTACATTAAGATGATGGTTGCGAATACCCGCACTATTGTGGAAGCTTTAGGTGGGAAATTTACACCATTTGAGGCAGCAAAGACCCCGAAAAAATAAGCTGTTTAGATGAACGACCGTTAATTAAGATAAAGAGCGATTCGCTTTCCTATCTCCACCTGCATTAAACTGAAGCTAGAGTAGGTTACACAAAGCGATCGCTCTAAAACTTAGAATTAAAACTTAACTGTCTGATATCGGAAAAAAATTTTGGAATTTTTTTAACTGAGCTAAATATTACTAGATATATTCTTTGTACACCAAAATTCACTCCTAATTTATCAAAGATTCTTCATCAGCAAAATTCCCTGTAGTTTGAGATTTTTTGATAGGGAAAGAGTTAACAAGCATATTTAAACCTATTCCGGCAAAAAGACCACCCATCCCTAATAAAAAAATAGCTGCAAACCAAAGCGACCAAAAAGAGTTTATCTCTGCTTCGTTCGGACTATTAGGATTATAAATGATTGGAACAGATTGCCCAACTTGATATCCGGGTGGATTACTTCCCATATTGGATTCAACCTTTACGATCTCTCCATTTGGTGTCTGAAATTGGAATAAAGGGAAATAAATATGTGATTTTCTAGATGCTTGAAGTTTCAAATCAATGACAGTACCTGTAGTGGAGGACGAGTTTTTAATAAAATCTTGCGTTTGATGGTAATTTACAAAACTACCAAGTAGCATACCCGCTCCAACTACAAAAAATATGCTACCCATTGCCATTAATCCTTGCTTATCAGACATTTTAAACTTATTCTCCTTTTCCTAAAAATTTTTGAACTAAGTTTGCGACAGCTTAACTATCTAATTGCTCTCACTATCTTCTGGCTGGGAGTGTCAACCCCTCATCAGGTAAGGAAAGAACAACTGTCTATTTGGATGACCTGTACGATTAAAGCTACAGACTAGCCTGTGAAGATTCCGCGATCTTTTGTTTAATTTTTCTTAAATATCTGATAAAACTTAACAATAGGTGAGGTGAGCGAGAGGAGAAGCAATGGCTGTTACTCAGCCAAATATTGATATTGCTCCATTGATCGATCATGCGCTGCTAAATCCAACGGCTACTCCAGAGCAGGTTAAGCAGTGGTGTGAAGAAGCTGAAAGGTTTCAGTTCGCGGCAGTGTGCGTCTATCCGGCATACGTGCGGCAAGCGGCTGAGCTTCTCAAAGGCAGGCGGCCCAAAGTCTGTACAGTCATCGGTTTTCCCTCTGGAGCGACGACATCGGCGGTTAAGCTCTACGAAGCCCAAGAAGCCGTCGAAAATGGGGCGGTGGAATTGGATGTTGTCATCAACCAGGGTTGGCTGAAAATTGGGAAGACTGAGGAACTACACCGGGAAATTGCAGAAATTTGTGAAACGGGTCAAACTGTCAAGGCAATTTTGGAAACCACCCGCCTGACAGATGCAGAGAAACGACTGGCAGCGGAAATATGTATGGATGCAGGAGTGGCATTTTTAAAAACCAGCACTGGTTTGTTTGGGGGTGCCACAGTAGCGGATATCCAACTTTTGAAAGAAGTCGCACGAGAACGGGTCGGAATTAAAGCATCGGGGGGAATCCGTACCCCGGAGCAAGCCTTGGAGTTAATCATGGCAGGAGCGACGCGGTTAGGCACGTCGCACGGCCCCGATCTGATTCGTCAGCGCGATACGCTGGAGAAGGAGGGAAAGGGGAATTGGTAATGAGTAATCGGGAATGAGTCTGCTAACTCTTGACCCATTACCTCTTGATCAATTACCCATCACCTCTTGACCAATTACCCCACGTCATGAGTCGAACTTACAAAGCAACCGGAATCAATCTAAAGAGTATGGCGCTGGGCGAGTCTGACCGGCTGCTAACGATTTTGACGCCTGAATTTGGTTTGATTCGGGCTGTAGCACCGGGGGCACGCAAGCACCACTCGAAGCTAGGCGGTAGGAGTGCTTTGTTTGTAGTGAATGAGCTACTGATTGCCAAAGGGCGATCGCTCGATAAAATTACTCAGGCAGAAACGCTAGAATCTTTCCCCGGCTTAAGTCAGGATCTCCAAAAACTGACAGCCAGCCAATACTTGGCGGAAGTGGTTCTTTGTCAAGCGTTGAGAGATCAGCCGCAAATGGAATTGTATGAGCTGCTCAACGAACATCTGCATCGGTTAGAGCGGTTGCCTGCCAACAGCGCGGCTCTGGTTTTAGCTCACTTAGCCCACGGAGTGTTTCACCTGATGGCTTTGGCTGGCGTTGCGCCGCAGGTTCAACATTGTTGTGTCTCGCGGCATCCCCTGATGCCGGAATTTACCGATCCAGACTGGCGAGTTGGGTTTAGTACTGCTGCCGGTGGAACGGTGAGCTTACCAGCATTAGAACGGTTGCAAGCCGAAGCACGATCGCGCACGTCTGGTAGTACAGCAAAAGGCATGGCAGTAAAGGAGAAATTCTCGCCTACAGCCATCGGCTTTTCATCTCAAGGTCAAAGCACAATGCCAGAGGAAGCCAGTGGGAACTACCAAACAGTTGTTCATCCACAAACGCCCTTGATGCTGAACACCAAACTGAACGCCATCGAGCTGGCGCTGCTACAGCAGCTGGCTCAGCCAGAGCTACCCCAGAACGGAAAAAGCAATGAAAAATTAACTCATCCGACATCCCTAACCCCTCATCCTTCCGAAGACTCCGCTTGGGTTTCAGTAGAGCAACTGTTACGTCAGTACGTCCAGTATCACTTTGGTCGGTCAATTCGCTCTGCTGCTTTGATGGATGCTTGTTTCTCGTCCCAGCTGAATTTATCCTGAACCATGATGCAACGGTATGATTCCGATCTACAAGCTCGAATGTCCCTAAGTCAGTCTAGACAGAGGATTGAGGACGGCGAACGGTGGACTGAGGAAGGAAAATTTCCTCGCTCTTCCGGACTCAGCGTTCCCGCTTCCGAGCGCCCCCACCCTGCTTTTACTGGATCGTCAACACCTACCACATCACGCCCCTTGTCTGACGAGCGCTTAACACCCCCTGAAACTTCTGAATGGGAAGAGGTTCGCCCTGCGATTTCTTTTCCCCACTCCCCGGTGGACGATGCTGTAACCCCAGAGATAGATACAGAAACGGACGCTCCCTCAAATGGAGGGTTGAACCACAGCGCCTCACCGTCCAATCTGGTTGTCAATGAGGAAGTAAAGAATGAGGAAGTAGAGGAGGACGCACAAGGATTTTTGCCGGTTCTAAAAAACCGGAATTTCCTGGCGCTATGGGGGGGACAAGTTTTCTCACAGATAGCGGACAAAGTGTATCTGGTGCTGGTGATTGCATTGATTGCCACTCACTTTCAAGCACCCGATCAGACAATCAGCGTGTGGGTATCGGCGATCATGATGGCTTTTACGATTCCCGCCATACTGTTTGGTTCCGTGGCGGGTGTGTATGTCGATCGGTGGCCTAAGAAGGCAGTGCTAGTGGCAACGAACCTGCTGCGGGGTGTACTGGTTTTAGCAGTGCCACCGCTGCTGTGGATCTCGCATGGCTGGTTAACTCTTGGAGGGTTGCCGGTGGGATTCTGCATCCTGCTGGGATTAACGTTTCTGATTTCTACACTGACGCAGTTTTTTGCTCCTGCCGAGCAGTCAGTGATTCCGCTAGTTGTGGGACGCCATCATCTGCTTTCAGCGAACTCGCTGTACACGATGACAATGATGGCTTCAGTGATCGTGGGATTTGCCGTGGGAGAGCCGTTACTCGGAATTGCCGACACCTTGGTGGGACGCTTGGGTGGGGGAGCGGACATTGGCAAAGAATTGGTGGTGGGTGGCAGTTATGCGATCGCGGGATTGCTGTTGATGATCCTCCGCACAGGGGAAAAAACGAACGCTCCCGAACACGAATCACCCCATGTTTGGGAAGACCTGCGCGACGGACTGCGTTACCTAAACGAACAAAGCCGCGTTCGCAATGCCCTGATCCAACTGGTAATTTTATTTTCAGTTTTTGCGGCGCTGTCGGTTCTAGCTGTGCGGATGGCAGAAGTTATTCCTGGTTTGAAATCCTCTCAGTTCGGTTTTTTACTCGCAGCTGGTGGGGTTGGCATGGTTGGGGGGGCAACGGTGCTAGGACACTTTGGGCAGCGGTTCTCCCATACTCGGCTCAGCCTCTATGGTTCTATCGGAACGGCAGCCTCTTTGGTTGGTCTGGGATTGTTTACGAAGCAGCTATTGCTGGCATTCCTGTTGACAACGCTTTTGGGCTTTTTTGGGTCGCTGGTGGCTATCCCGATGCAGACAACCATCCAAGCCGAAACTCCCGACCAAATGCGAGGGAAAGTCTTTGGGCTACAAAACAACGTCATTAATATTGCTCTCAGCTTGCCTTTAGCCTTAGCAGGCGTTGCAGAGACGATTTTAGGGTTACAGGCAGTATTTCTCGGTTTAGCAGCGATCGCGATCGCAGGAGGACTCTTAACCTGGTATATTTCCGGTACAGGAAAAGAAAAGTGATGAGTTTTGAATGACGAGTTTTGAATGATTAACTCATAACTCAAAACTCAAAACTAAAAACTCAAAACTCTTAGAAAATGCACATAGCCTGGCTCGGAAAAAAATCACCCTTTTGCGGCAATGTCACCTACAGTCGAGAAGTTACGAATGCGTTGTTAGACCAGGGCCATCGAGTTAGCTTTCTCCACTTTGCCCAAGACGAAGAATCTGACCTCCAGGCTTGGCCTGGATGTGAAGAAGTGTCTCTACCTTTCCTGTACAAGTCCCAGGTTTATACGATTCCCACCCTGAGATCGAGAAAGGTTTTGACGCAATCGCTTGAAGAGCTAAAGCCAGACCTGGTGCATGCCTCGCTCACTTTATCACCCCTAGATTTCCTACTGCCGGAAATCTGCGAAGAACTGAATTTACCCCTGGTTTCCACCTTCCATACCCCTTTTGACGGGAAGCGACGAAATCTCAAATCAGGGACTCAGCTTTTGACTTATCAGCTGTATGCACCTTTCCTGGCGTATTACGACCGAACGGTTATCTTTTCTCAAGTTCAGCGGGATTTACTCGCACGATTGGGAGTGGCAGCATCAAAGGTAGCTGTGATTCCGAATGGCGTTGATGTCCAGAAGTATTGTCCAGGGCCTTCTAACATCAAATCTGAATTAAACGCTAAGCGCCTCTTTGTCTACCAGGGTCGAATTGCTACCGAAAAAAATGTGGAAGCAATGCTCCGAGCCTGGAAAGAGTCAGAAATGGGGCCAGAGTGTAAATTATTAATTGTCGGCGACGGGCCGATGAAGCCCTCTTTAGAGCCTTTTTACGACTCAGAATACGGAATCATCTGGTGGGGAACCGAACCGGATGAGCAACGGCGAATCGAAATTTTGCGGGGAGCTGATGTGTTTATTCTGCCTTCTCTGGTGGAAGGACTTTCACTTTCCCTACTAGAAGCAATGGCTTGTGGCGTCGCCTGTGTAGCAACTGATGCTGGTGCTGATGGTGAAGTTTTGGAGGGGAATCCCTTAGAGGGAGACGCTGGGATAATTCTCAGAACTCAAGGGGTTGCGGGGCAGTTGCGAACTCTACTGCCTGTGTTACGAGGCAACCCGGAGTTTACGCAGCGACTGGGACAAAAAGCGATCGCAAGGGTTTTAGAGCGATATACCCTCAGCCGCAACATCGAGCAACTAGTAAAACTTTATACTGAGTTGCTACAGGAACGCCGAGTCCAGTTGAGTGATTGGCGTTATCCAGGGAGAACGAAAATCAGCTAGTCATCCTCCTCAAGGAGTAATCGCGTATTGTTTTATTCGCCAATACTCTACGCTTAAGCTGGCTTTGGGTGGCATTGGGCAAAGGCCATCCCAGTCGCGTTGGCTGCTGGTAGATCCGCTTGAGGGTGTTGATGTCTCTCGAAGAAATTTGGGGAGGATTACGCACCTGAGAAAAATACAGGGCATCTGTTTCTAAAGGACTGTGCCCCCAGATACCTAGTGCGTGCCCTAGTTCGTGACGGGCAGCGGATTGAATATAGTCGCTGGTTTGAGTTGGACTCAGTTGGATCGTAAATCGATGGGATAGTACAGATGGCGTGCCCGTCGCTGGGTTGAGGTAGAATTCATAGCGGGTTTCAGCAGAACGAGCGCGAGGCAGGTGAAATTCCCCGGTGCGGCGGTTAAAGGATGGCTTGAGGGGAGGAAGCGATCGCACGATCTTGATATCAGCTATCTCTGACTGCTCGACCACTTGGATGGGCAAATAAACGCGCCATTCCTGCACAGCTTTTAACACAGCACTTGCCCACTGTTGGCTGGCGGTGGAAGTTTCTGGCATCTCTACGAACACCTTAACCGGAAACTGCGACCAAACCAGATAGCCAACGGGGGTAGGCTTCACTTGAGAGAAGTAATCACCACTGTTGCTGGTATCTTGCCATTGCAACAGTGTCGGTGGTAAGACGTGCGCTTGGAGTGTCGGTAAGGAGGTTGCTGATAGCTGGCGTGACACTTCAGATGCCCAACCATCACCCGCATCCACCACCCGAAAATGGGCTAAAACCGCCAATAAGCAAGTAGCGATCGCGATCCCCACCCGAATGAATCGTTTTGAGTTTTGAAAAGAGTTTGGATACCACAGGCGGTTCTGTAGGCTTCGCTTAAGAGTTTGAAAGTTTGAAGGTTTCGCCTTTTCAACTTTCCCAGTTTTCTCCTTTTTCCACTCAAAAATCATCATTTATCGTACATCACGATTTGATGCTATTGCCATAACCGATCCATACTCAAAATTACCGACAAACCCAGAAAGATGACAGTGAATATCCAGGTTACTCGGTTCAGCGCTGTTTCTGCACTTCTAGTGCTGGTAAACAATTGAGCCTGTCCGCCAATCCCCCCAATTCCGTCTCCTTTAGGACTATGTAGCAGCACTAAAACAATCAGAATTGCGGAAGAAACCGCCCATATAATTTGCAGGATGCTATATAGATTCATAGTTGGTTGTTCGGTGTCAGTTTTTAAGAATCGTGAATTGCGGATCGTTAAGAGCTAACCGCTAAGCATCAGCAAGATGCAATGATTCATTAGCTATTAGCTCCTAGAACTTTACAGAGAAACTCGCACGGGTGTGCGATTGGCGCGGACATCAAATTCCAGAGGAACCAGCATCGAACGACCTGTCATCTCTACTGGCTGTGGCAGCTTTAAGATTTCCAGAATCGTCGGTGCAATGTCCGACAAACGTCCATCACTTCGCAAAGTCACTTCAGTCCCATAGCCGGGAATTTTTAACCCTTCCCCTTCCACCAGGATAAAGGGCACAGGGTTCGTTGTGTGAGCCGTCCAAGGGTTGCCTTCTTTATCCTGCATATATTCAGCGTTCCCGTGGTCGGCAATGATGATCGCCGTGCCACCCGCCTTATTGATGCTTTCTAGAAGGCGTCCCAAACATCGGTCTACCGTTTCCAGGGCTTGAATTGTTGGTTCCATCTGACCTGTATGCCCCACCATGTCTGGGTTGGCGTAGTTGATGACCATGAAGGAGTAAATGCGTTTTTCAACGGCAGCGATCGCTACATCCGTCGCCGCTGCTGCTGACATCTCCGGTGCTTGGTCATAGGTTGGAACCATTGGACTCGGTACCAGTTCCCGATCCTCCCCTTCAAAAGGCTGTTCCCGACCGCCGTTGAAGAAATAAGTAACGTGGGCGTATTTCTCGGTTTCAGCAGTCCGAAACTGGCGCAGTCCCCGATTGGCAATCACTTCTCCCAGGATGTTACTCAAGTTCTGGGGTTCAAAAGCCACCAAAACTGGTAAATTCGGTTCGTACTGAGTAAAAGTAACAAAGCTCAGCGGCTCGATATGCTGTCGTTCAAACCTCTTAAAGCCGGGAGACACGAAGGCTTGGGTAAGTTGTCTGGATCTATCGGGTCGGAAGTTAAAGAAAATCACACCATCCCCCGCTTCTATAGCTCCAGGAGCAATTCGGGTTGGGATAATAAATTCATCTGTGACATTTTCAGCATAGGAAGCCTGCAAAACTTCTTGCGCCGAGCGACCATCTCCCAAGCCATCCTGAGTCATCACATCGTAGGCGCGTTTCACCCGATCCCACCGCTGGTCTCGATCCATTGCGTAGTAGCGACCGCTGAGGGTGACAATGCGCCCGACCCCAATCTGGTCAATGTGGTCTTGAATCTTCTGAATTGCCTCTATCCCCTCGTGGGGATAGGTATCGCGTCCATCTGCGATCGCGTGGATACAAACTGAGGGAATCTCTTGCGCTTTCGCTAAATCCAGTAATCCTAGAAGATGCGCCAGATGAGAATGCACCCCACCTTCGGAACAAAGCCCAACTAGGTGAAGCTTACCACCCCGGCTCTTGACTTCCTGACAGACTTGCACCAGTGCAGGATTGCTCAGTAAACTACCGTCTTCCACGGCGTCTGAGATCCGAACTAATTCTTGCGGTACAACCCGACCAGCACCAATGTTGAGATGGCCTACTTCTGAGTTACCCATCTGACCTTCTGGCAACCCTACAGCCTTGCCGGAGGTGTAAATGAGTGTGTGGGGATAGACTGCCCAGAGGCTATCCATCACAGGTGTGTTAGCGGCGGCTATGGCGTTTCCATCGGTTTCTTCGCGGTAGCCCCAGCCGTCTAGAATGACTAGCACCACGGGAGAGACAGGTGCTTGCGCCATACTCAATTGCCCTTTGTTTTCAGTAATTTCTCCGTCATGATATCATCGCCCTTTGTACTCGCAGTGTTATTTTTAGCAGCTTGTGTTAGCTTTTTTAGTTTTTTTTGCCAGAGACAGCACAGCAATTCTCTCTAGATCGGATGACTATTTTATTACAGGGTTCTGAAGACAGTCCTGGTAGGAAGCGATCGCTAAAAGTATGTAAGGGAGCGCTACTCCCTTGATGACAACCGCTTGACGCACCTGCAAGATCAGTAGGCGTCAAGCTTACACATCGCCTAGTCTGCCACGATGCGTTGGTCTTCCCCGGTTGTTGTGTCTGTTAAACCATCTAACCCGCACTAGCAAACAAGTCTAATAAGGTACAGGCTTTGCAAGCAGGCTTTTTGGCTTTAAGAACAGATCGACCGTGATATGTCAAGAAAACGAAACAATTCCCGATTCTTGCTGGAGCGCAGAGTGGTTTCTAACTCAGCGGGATCTGCCAAGAGCGATCGCATTGAGAAACCAGCGATACAGTTCTGCGGTAACTTGGATGCCTAGCTCGTCGGTGCCTTGAGCCGCCATAGTTACAGCCAGCAGCAGATGCACAGGCGGTTCGTAATTGAGATGACAAGGAAAGTCTGCATAAAGCGGCTTCCAAGGCTCCGAGATTTCTAAGGCTTGTTGCTAGTTGTTCGCCAGCTCGAGGAAAGTGGGCACGATTTCCTCCCGCGATGGAAACTTAGTCTTTTTATTATAACTTGCATCTACCTAAAGTAAGACTTTTGGAAACTTGGAAAGCCCACCCTAAGCGCCGTACCTTTTTAGCTCTCAAGAACGCAATAAGCAAGGGTTGAAACCTATCTTTATTGCCAAAGGAACGTCAGCAGTGGTGAGACTACTGCTGACGTTCCTTTGCGACGATTCTTTACGTTCTCTGCATTTAAAAAACGACTTCTAGACTTTATTTACGTTTGCTAGATTCCTTAGCAGCTTTTGCAGCTTTCTTAGCAGCTTTATCAGCAGCGATCGCCTCTAATCTTGCCTGCTCTTTTTCTTCAGCAATTTTGTCTAGATAGTAATGGTAATCTCCTCGATATAGGCGGAATTCGCCGTCACGGATCTCGACAATTTTATTGGCAACTTTGGAAATAAAATATCGGTCGTGGGAGACTAAAATTACCGTACCTTCGTAGTTTTGGATTGCCTCTTCCAACATTTCTTTAGCCGGAATATCCAAGTGGTTAGTAGGCTCGTCCAAAATCATTAAATTAACTGGGCGCAAAAGCATTTTTGCTAACGCCAGACGAGCTTTTTCACCTCCGCTCAGAGCCTCAACTTTTTTAAATACGGTGTCACCGCTGAACAAGAAGCGTCCTAGAAGTGTGCGAACCTCCTCATTTTTCCACTCAGGAACTTCATCATGGATAGTTTCCATGACAGTTCTAGACAGATCCAATGCTTCCGCCTGATTTTGCTCAAAGTAGCCAGGAATCACGTTGTGAGCGCCTAATTGAACTGAACCTTCAGTAGGTTGTTCCATGCCCATAATTAGACGCAACAAGGTTGATTTTCCAGCCCCGTTCGGACCGAGAAAGGCAATGCGATCGCCTCGTTCCATTAGTAGATTCGCATCTAAAAATAGAATTTTTTCGTCGTAAGTATGTACCAAATTCTGAATTTCTACCACCTCGCGACCACTGCGGGGAGCGTCAGGAAAGCGGAAGCGCAGGGTTCTTAATCCCCCAGTCGGCGCTTCAATCCGTTCGATTTTTTCTAGTTGTTTCTCACGGCTTTTCGCTTGGGTGCTGCGGGTAGCACTAGCACGGAAACGATCAACAAAGACTTGCTGCTTTTCTAGTTCTTTTTGCTGGCGTTCGTAGGCGCTGAGTTGGGCTTCTTGGTTTTCTGCTTTTTGTTGTAAATAAGCCGAGTAGTTGCCTAAGTAGGTGGTAGAAACGCCGCGTTCTGTTTCTACAATTTGGGTGCAAAGACGGTCGAGAAATTCTCGGTCGTGCGATACTATCACGATTGGAGTCTTCAGCCCTTTGAGATAGGTTTCCAACCACTCAATGGTTTCTAGATCCAGGTGGTTCGTTGGTTCATCCAGTAGTAATAAATCTGGTTTTTGGAGTAAGATTTTGCCCAAACTCATCCGCATTTGCCAGCCACCGCTGAAAGCACTAACGAGGCGATCGCCATCTTCTGGCGCAAACCCCATTTCTGGCAACATCTTCTCAATCCGCGCGTCTAACCCGTAGCCATCCAACGCTTCAAACTGCCGCTGTAGCCGATCCAATTTGTGGATCAGGCGGTCTAATTCCTCTGGATTCGCAGTTTCCATTTCTCTCGGCACCTGCGCCAGAGCGTGCTGTACTTCGTTGGCTTCTTTGAAAACTGTCCAAAGTTCTTCTCGCACAGTGCGCGTCGGATCTACCTCAAATTCTTGAGTCAGATAGGCAATGTGCAAATTTGCAGGACGAATCACTTCCCCAGCAGTGGGTTCCATCTCCCCCGCAATAATTTTGAGCTGAGTCGATTTTCCTGCACCGTTAACGCCGACTAAGCCAATGCGATCGCCCGGTTTGACTTCCCAGTTGACATCCTTGAGAACTTCGCCGGTGGGATAAATTTTACTGATATGTTCAAGTCGTAACATCAAGAGTCTCCAAGGATGCTGGGGGAATGAGCGAATTAGTTGACGGATGTCCGTTGGTATTGCCAGTAAGTCCGTCAGGCGATCGCGAGAGTCCAGTTTATCTTAACAAAATTTAATTCTAAAATCGGAGTTTGCAACTGTTGGGAGGCAAGTTGAAAATCCAACAACGCGATCGCCTTTCTCTAGGTGTACTGAGTGGAAAGCTGATTTTAGATTACATAAGTCCTTCTTCTCGTCTATGACTTCAGGCGCTTTTGTTATCAGCCGTTCACAGCAAATAACAACTACTGGTATTCCTTGATTCAGGAAAGTAATTAAAGATTGGTAAATCTTCTCCAGCCTCAAATTTCCCAAATAATCAGTTGTATTTAATTTTTCCCGCACGCTTACTCACATTAGCGATCGCCTCTGGGAGGTGGCCCATCCCGCACTTCAATCAGCTCTTCAATAGATTTCCCTACGATTCGTGCAATTGGCCCTAGCTGATTATCGTTAATTTCTTTTCCTAGAAAAATTTCTTTCAGCTCTTTCCAAGACAATCGATAAGAGTCGCAGAATCGGGCAAATTCTTTATCACTAATATCAAGTTCATCTTGTCTATCCCTTAACAGCAAAGCGACCGCCGCCGATCCATATTTAGGACGCTCGGTACTTACAATATATCTTTTCATTAAAAGATCGACTCTACTCGTATCGCCCCCTGCCTCAGTTATCAAGTCAAAACAAGCCATTTTGAGAGCTTTGCGTAGCCGTTCATCTTCATTGAGAAAGTCAACGATTCGGAGTGCATATTCTGGTTTTATAAATCCAACGACTGCTCCCTTATAGTAGATTGGAGAATAGGGATCGTTTGGATCGTAATTCCAATCCGAAGCTTGATTATTGTTTGGCATCTCGGCACCTCTGGTCAACGCTATTTATACAAGCCTTTAGAACGGTTTTTTTAAGGAATTTACAAGAGTCTATTTTTACATTGATTTACTTAAACATAGAGTTAGAGAACCTTGACTTAATAGTGTTATTAATAATACATGAGGAATTATTGATATCTCTCTAATAAGAATAAAATACAAGAAAAAAAGGCATTTGGACAGTTTGATTTATCCTAGTCTCACTTCCAATCCACAGAGATAGAGGAAAAGTTAGCTCTTTTTTAGGTAAGGGCGATCGCTATTCCAATTTTCGAGCAACACAGCAGGGTCTAACCGTTCCTTAGCTAATTTTGCCAGAATTTCAGCCTGCGGATAGTGATATAGGAGGCAAAACCGCTGATGTTGAAGCGATCGCGTCTAAGAGCAGGTTTGTTAATTTTCCAGTATTCGCTGGCAGGCTGAGTTTCCCTGATTTTGGGCAATTTACTAGAGATGATCTGGATAAAAATAAAAACCCAGCCGTTTATACGTCGGCTGGGTTCAGGATGGCAAAAACGCGATTAATCGCGTCTGTCGATACATTTAGCGCTCATCTTAATTAAGCGACTCAGCGTTGGTAGTGGAAGCGGCTAATTCTGCCAAGCGTTCTTGCTGATCTTGAGAAATACAAGCCTGAATAATATGTTCTAGGTCGCCTTGCAGAACTGGGTTAAGGCTGTAATTCTGACCCAGGCGATGGTCGGTGACGCGGTTATCTTTGTAATTGTAAGTACGAATTTTTTCCGAACGGGAGCCAGTACCTACCTGAGAACGCCGCATGGAGGTCACAGCTTCCTGCTGTTCGCGCAGCTTCATTTCGTAAAGCTTGGCACGGAGGATTTGCATCGCGCGTTCTTTGTTTTGCAACTGCGATCGCTCTTCCGTACAGAAAATCCGAATCCCCGTCGGCTTGTGGAACAAGTCGGCAGCAGTTTCTACCTTGTTCACATTTTGACCGCCAGCACCGCCAGAGCGAGCTGTACTCATTTCAATATCCTTCGGGTCAATGTGTATCTCTACATCATCCACCTCTGGCATCACCGCCACTGTTGCCGTTGAGGTGTGAACCCTCCCTCCAGCTTCCGTCACTGGCACTCGTTGTACCCGATGAACGCCTGCTTCAAATTTCAGTTGGCTGTAAACGTTGTCGCCTTGGATTTCCAAGATGGCTTCTTTAAAACCACCCGACTCTGCCCGCGACTCGCTGAGTAACTTAATCTTCCAGTTTTGAGTTTGGGCATAGTACGAGTACATCCGCACCAAATCTCCAGCCCAGATACTCGCCTCATCTCCACCTGTACCCGCGCGAATTTCCAACATGATGTTTTTGTCATCATTAGGATCGCGGGGCAAAAGTAAAATCTTGAGGCGTGTTTCCAAATGCTCAAGCTTGCTTTCCAGTTCTTCCACTTCCAAGGCTGCCATTTCCTGCAACTCAGGATCGCTGGCAGATTCCTTCTGTACCAGTTTTGCTCCTACCAAGTTTTGCTGAGTGGTTTTCCAGCTTTCATAGGTATTAACAACGTCCTCCAATGAGGAACGAGCTTTTGCCACCCGTTGATACTCATCTGGATTGGAGGCGGTATCTGGATCTGCCAGTCGGCGAGTTAACTCATTAAAGGTTTGCTCAACGGAATTTAATTTTTCCAGCAGGTATGTTTCAGCCATAGGAAATGCGATCGCTCCACAAAAACAGCAGGAAAGCTTATCATCAATAACTTCGACCCAACAGGCGGGTCTCGCTACGAGCAAGCCGACCCGCTACTTTTTGCCTTGGGAACCCGAATCATCACCTTGGGGTTGGGTAGTTTCCAACATTCCATATTTCCGCATGAAGCGCTCTACCCGACCTTCGGTGTCAATAATTTTCTGGGTTCCAGTGTAAAAGGGGTGGTTCCCCGACCAAACATCAACGTGAAGTTCTGGCTGTGTTGAGCCAACGGTCATTACCACTTCTCCGTTGCAGTAAACTTTTGCTTCTGGATACCACTCTGGATGAATTCCTTGTCTTGCCATGATTACTCCTCGACTGGGTAATGTCCCTATATAATTCTAGCTTTCCAGCATCAGCGAGTGCGAGGCAGACCTCGCACCTACCATCGATAACCAACTCAAATGCGATCGCTTTTTTATCGCTTCGAGTACTGCGGAGCCTTCCGGGCTTTGTGCAAGCCGTATTTCTTCCGCTCTTTCGCTCTGGGATCGCGGGTTAAGTAGCCTTCGCTTTTCAGCGGTTGGCGATTGTCCGGGTCGAGTTGGCACAAGGCTCTCGCTACTCCCAAACGAATCGAATCAGCTTGCCCCGTTAATCCACCACCGTGGGCTTTCACCAGAATGTCATACTCATTTTCCAGACCCAGAGTTTCCAGGGGGGCTTTTGCCGCTGACATATAAGCCGGTTGGTAATTGAAATAATTGTCGCCCGGTCGGTCATTGACAATCATTTGACCGCTTCCGGGAACCAGGCGAACTCTTGCTACGGACGACTTCCGGCGACCTGTTCCCCAATAAACGACTCGACCACTTTGTTCTACTGCTTGCATTAATTTTCTCCTCCTGGAATTGTTTGAATTTTGAGTTCCTGGGGCTGTTGAGATTCATGGGGATGGGATGGTCCCGGATAAACTTTCAGCTTGGTGAACAGTTGTTTCCCTAGAGAACTCTTGGGCAACATCCCGCGCACGGCGTGTTCGATAATCCGCTCTGGGATACGGCCCTGTAGCTTAGCAAAGGTTTCCGTCTTCATTCCGCCCGGACGTCCAGAATGTTTCCGGTAGAGCTTTTGAGTGCGTTTTTTTCCGGTGACTACCACTTTTTCGGCATTGACGACGATCACGAAATCGCCGGTATCCAGATGGGGAGTAAAGGTAGGCTTGTTTTTGCCTCTGAGAATCATGGCAATTTCACTCGCCAGACGACCCAGCCGCTGCTCTGCGGCATCAACGACGTACCAATTGCGTTCGATGGAATCTTGAGATGGGATGGGGGTTTTGTTCATGGTTCTTTTTATACGCTTCAAGGGGTGAGTCAAAAGTTGGTAAGTTGGAGCTTTGAATGTTGAAGAACCTTGTAACCTTCAACCTTCTCATCTTCAAGCTTTCAACTTAGGCAATATTCGGCGGTGACAGTCGGCAAGACCAACTTAGGCTGGGTGTCAAACCAGACTTCCGGGGGAAAGGGAAACTCTGGGTAGCCAACTCGCAACAGGCACAAGCCTTTAGCGGGCGCAGAGTACTTTACTTCGTGACGACGCTGGTTTACCCACAACTCGGTGAAGCTTTCTGGCGATCGCTCTCCCTTTCCTACCTGCACCAGTAATCCCACCAGCAGCCGCACCATGCCATACAAAAATCCGTTGGCTTGAATCTCAATATGAATAAATGAGCCGTCTCGGTAGCACTCTGCCGCCTGCACATCCACCCAGGAATGCGATCGCGCCGAATTTGCCCTGTGAAAAGCAGCCAAATGATGGCTACCTATCAAAGGGGTTAAAGCTGCCTGGATGAGAGATTCATCTAGCGGTGCATAATAATAATGCCAACTGAAGGGCTGCACAAACAAGTTTGGCTTGGGATCTGTATAGAGCGTGTATCGATACCGACGCCAGCTCGCAGAAAACCGAGCGTGCCAATTTGAACCTACAGCCGCTGAGGCTCGAATCAGAATATCATCGGGCAGATGAGAATTAAGAATCGCAGCCCATTTCTCAGCCGGAATGGGACCCGTAGCCTCAAAGTGTGCCACTTGTGCTGCTGCATGCACACCGCTATCAGTGCGCCCCGCACCGTGTAGAGTAACAGGTCGTTCCTGCACCTTAGACAGAACTGTTTCAATCTCTTCCTGCACGGTGCGCCCATTAGGTTGTCGCTGCCAGCCATGAAAATGAGTGCCCAGGTATTGGATTACCAGGGCAACTCGCTGGGTTGATAATGGCATGGCTTGTAACATGATGAGCTTTGAGTAGTGAGTAGTGAGTTTTGAATTCTCTCAGTCCTCAGTCCTCACGTTAAACCAGCTCGATGATTGCCATTTCAGCATTATCACCCCGACGTGGCACAGTTCGCAGGATACGGGTGTATCCCCCGTTGCGTTCGCCGTAACGGCTAGCGGCTTGCTCAAACAGGGCATGAACCAACTGTTTGTCATAAATGTAGCCCATGGCTTGCCTGCGGGCTGCCAGAGAGCCGTCCTTTGCCAGAGTAATCATTTTTTCCACTTCCGGGCGCAGCGCCTTAGCACGCGTCTTTGTGGTTGTGATTCGGCCCTGACGGATCAATTCGGTTGTCAGCGCCCTTAACAGCGCTCGACGCTGGTCGGCAGGCTTACCTAGTTTTGGAATACGACGACAGTGACGCATAACGATTTTGAATTGCTAATTGGGAATTGGTAACTGCTAATGGGTACTCGGTGAAGAAGTAATGGGTAATCGGTAATTAATTCTACCTATTACCATTACTCTTTACTTCAAGTTGTTTTCGCAGCCTTTTCGTGAGGCAGGGTAATTCCTAGTCGCCGCTGTAAGGCTTCGATGACTTCTTCTGCCGACTTTTGACCAAAGTTTTTAATCTCTAGTAGATCCTCTTGGCTGTAATCCAGCAAGTCAGCTACAGAGTTAATTTGCGCTCGCTTGAGACAGTTGTATGCCCTCACCGAAAGCTGCAATTCTTCGATTGGGATCTGGCTGGTAGGATCTTCATCATCGGCATAGTCTACCGTCATCGGATCGAGGGTGATATCTTTCAGGGGATTGAACAAATCCACCAGAATACTTGCCGCTTGAGAAAGTGCCTCTTGGGGACTGAGGCTGCCATTCGTCCAGATTTCAAGGATTAGTCGGTCTCTTTCCAGAGAACCGTCAATCCGGGCATCTTCAATGCTGTAGTTAACTTTATGCACGGGCATAAACACAGCGTCAATCTGGAGGAAGTCTAAAGCAGCAGTGTCATCTCGTCCCCGGTCTACGGCGCGATATCCCTTTCCTCGTTCGATGCGGAATTCCATTTCCAACCTAGCGTCGTCTGCTAGGGTAGCAACGTATTGATTAGGATCGACCACCTCAACTTCAGAGGGTAAATCAAATCGTCCGGCTGTCACCGTTGCTGGGCCTGTGACAGTTAATCGAGCAATTTGGGGATGGGAGGAGTGACTTTTGAGTACAATGTCCTTCATGTTCAGCAGAATTTCTAGGACATCCTCCCGAACTCCCTCAACTGTGGCAAACTCATGATTAACCCCAGCAATCCGAACAGCTGTCACGGCTGTCCCTTCTAAATTAGACAGTAGAACCCGCCTCAGTGCATTGCCGACGGTGGTACCTTGACCCCGTTCTAGAGGCTCCAGGACAAATTTGCTATATTGGCTCCGATTATTCTCAGTTTTGGACTCTACACACTCAATTTGAAACTGCGCCACGGAGTGACCTCCCTTCTTCATAAAACCCCTGGAAAGAACGCTAGAAGCTCTTCCCTAGCATTGCCCCTACTGTCTCAATGCCAATTTAGCAGTTAGCTGTTTGCCACTTGCTGCTAATTACGAATTGCTTTGACAGCGATCGCTGTCAAAGCAATTCTAGACTCGACGTCGCTTGGGCGGACGGCAGCCATTGTGGGGGATTGGCGTCACATCTCGAATTAAGGTAATTTCTAGCCCCGCCCCTTGCAGCGCTCGAATCGCGGTTTCTCGACCAGCTCCTGGACCGCTAACCATGACTTCAATCTGACGCATCCCCTGATCGGTCGCCCGGCGAGCCGCGCTTTCAGCTGCGGTTTGCGCTGCAAAAGGAGTTCCTTTTTTTGCTCCTTTAAAGCCACTTGAGCCAGCTGAAGCCCAGGAGAGGACGTCCCCATTCGTGTCAGAAATCGTGACAATCGTGTTGTTAAAAGTAGACTGGATGAAGGCTACGCCATTAGGTACGTTGCGTTTTTGTTTTTTCGGACCTGTTTTTTTTGTTGGTTGTCGCGCCATGTGGATCTAGTTGACAGTAGTTATAATGGGTTGGCTGAATTGGTTGGTCAATTTTGCTTTTAGCAAACGAACGAAATCCAAGCCTCTGCTTTTAGCTTTTCAGCTAGCAGAAGAAGGTTATTTCGGCCCTGGTGCCTTTCTCTTGCCTGCGACTGTGAGACGTCTACCGCGACGGGTTCGCGCATTTGTACGGGTTCGTTGACCCCGAACTGGCAAGCCCATTCGATGACGCCGACCCCGGTAGGTGCCAATGTCAATCAGGCGCTTGATGTTCATCGCCTCCCAGCGTCTGAGATCCCCTTCAATTTGATAGTTGCTTTCCACTGCTTCGCGCAGAGCAGCAACGTCGGAATCACTTAAGTCTTTTACTCTTGTGTCTGGATTAACTTTGGATGCTGCCAAAATTTCTTTGGAGCGCGAGAGTCCAATTCCATAAATGTAAGTCAGACCAATTTCTACGCGTTTATCGCGAGGAAGGTCTACCCCAGCAATCCGTGCCACGCTTGTTGTCTCCCTAGTCTTGCTTTTAGTGCTATAAACTTGTCCTGAGGATCGGGTTGAGTTAACCTTGGCGTTGCTTGTGTTTTGGGTTAGAACAAATCACCATGACTCGACCGCGCCGCCGAATGACGCGGCATTTTTCACAAATTTTTCGGACTGATGCTCGAACTTTCATGCCTATTTTGGCTACATTGCAAGCTCTACATTATATCACTTTTTAAGTGTATTTAAAAGTTCATCTAATTGATGAAGTTTTTCATAACACAAGCTTTTAAAAACGAGCGAGTCGCTTTTTTTGGCAACTACTTTTTGTTGCGTAGCCGGTAAGTTATTCTGCCTTTGGTTAGGTCGTATGGGGTGAGTTCCACTTTGACGCGATCGCCCGGTAGAATTTTGATGTAATTCCGGCGGATTTTCCCAGAAATATGGGCTAATACATTAAACCCATTGTCTAAATCGACGCGAAACATTGCATTAGGCAGGGATTCTGTTACCGTGCCTTCCATTTCAATTAAATCTTGTTTAGCCAAGTTATCCTTTTCCTCAATTCTTCAGCTTGCCTACTGTCATTCACAGCTCATTCCCCTGACTGACAGTCAAGGTCTTATTAACATATTTTATCAAAAATTTACTTCATCAGGTTGGGGGTCAGTCCCAGCCGCCAGTCGGAAAGTAGATTGGCAACGAACTGACCCCTGACATTGGGAGATCGCACCCGCTCCTGTCAAGAATGAACAACTTGTTTGAGTGCGGAAGTAACTTCCTCTAGAGAGCGATCGCCATCAATTGAAACCAACTGTTGGCGCTGCTTGTAGAAATCAATTAGCGGAGCCGTTTGGTTGCGATAAACTTCCAAACGATGACGAATGACTTCTTCTGTATCATCCGTTCGTCCTTGCTTGCGACCTCGTTCCAGCATCCGATCTACCAAAACTTCGTCCGCAACTTCCAGATTGAGAACGTAATCGGAGACTTGGTCTAATTTTTGCAACAATTCATCCAGAAAAGTCGCCTGAGAGACGTTACGGGGGAAACCATCTAAAATCCAACCGGATTGGGCATCTGTTTGGGTCAAGCGATCGCGCACCAAATCCAATATCAAAGCATCGGGAACCAACTCACCTCGATCCATATAGGACTTCGCCTTCAAACCGAGTTCAGTTCCAGCCGCCTTGGCATTTCTCAAGATATCACCCGTGGAAACATGAGGAATTTCCAGCTCTTGAGCGAGGATATGTGCCTGAGTTCCCTTCCCCGCTCCTGGCGGCCCCAAAAAAATCAATCGCGTCACTACTGCTTCACCATTCCTTCATAGCGCTGGGAAATGACATAGGTTTGGATTTGCTTTGCTGTATCAATTGCCACGCCCACCAAAATCAGCAAAGAAGTAGCTCCCAGCCCTTGAAAAGTTGTAATGCCGGTGGCTCTTTCTACAATTGTGGGCACAATTGCCACTAATCCCAAAAAGATAGCGCCTAAGAAAGTTAGCCGATTCAAAACTCCTTCCACGTAATCGCTAGTAGCCCGACCTGGACGGATGCCAGGTATGCTGGCTCCCATCTTTTTCAAGTTCTGTGATAAATCCACAGGATTTACAATCAAAGATGCGTAAAAGTAGCTGAAAAACAGAATCAAGATCAGATAAACAACCTCATAAACTCCGGGCGTCTGACTATTGGGATTTAGAGCATTCGCAACTTGATTGAGAACTTGATGTATTTGACTCAAGACCGGATTATTGCCCGTATTTTGAGTCATCTGAGCTAGGAAACCTGGGAAAATTAGAACGGAAGAGGCAAAAATGATCGGCATAACTCCACCCTGGTTCAGCCGCAAAGGCAGGTAGCTCGTCCTTTCCCGGTAGAGTCGTTTACCTACCTGTCGGCGTGCCGAAATAATCGGAATCCGCCTGGTTCCCTCCTGGACAAACACAATTCCCAAGATCATGACTAGGAAAACTAGCAGCAGAATGATCACGGGTCCCACATTGCGATTGTCAACCTGGGCATAATTAATAGTTTGCCCAAGCGATTTAGGTAGAACTGCAACAATATTGATGAAAATCAACAAAGAAGCACCGTTACCAACCCCTCGCTCCGTAATCAGCTCTGACACCCACATAACAAACATTGAACCAGCGGTTAGAGCAAGTGCAGTCTCCGCGATAAACAGGGGTCCCCGAACGTTTGTTGCATAGCGTTCAAGCCATACCGCAATGAAGCTAGTTTGAATCAAAGCCCCTCCCAGCGCTACATAGCGAGTAATCTGAGAGATTTTTCGCCTTCCAGCTTCTCCTTCATCCTTCTGCAATTTTTCCAAAGAAGGAATGGCAGCTGTTAGTAATTGGATAATGATGGAGGCATTGATATAGGGCAAAATCCCTAGAGCAAAAATTCCCAAGGCGGTAATTCCGCCCCCAGAGAAGATGTCCAGAAATCCAATTAATTGGTTATTTTGAATATCTTGAGCAAACCTAGCCCGGTCAATTCCCGGTACTGGCAAAAAGATGCCAATGCGAACTAAAATCAGCAAGCCGATGGTGAGAAGCAGCCGACCTCTAAGACCGGCTGCTTGAGCCATCTGTGCAAAGGTTTCCTGAGCAGTTGGGCTTTTGTCTCGACTAACGACCATGTAAGGAATACCTCAACTATGAGCAAGAGACGCTGGCATGCAATATGCTTAACCCTTATGGGCACGGGCAGCAACAACTTCACAACTGCCACCAGCGGCTTCAATCTTGCTGCGAGCCGAGCCAGTGAAAGCTGCTGCTTTTACGTTCAGAGCCACATTCAGTTCACCGTCACCGAGGATTTTCAGAGAACCATGATTTGCTGTGAGAATGCCAGACTCCATCAATGAGTCTAGAGTCACTTCCGTGTTAGCAGGGAGTGATGCCAGCTTACTTACGTTGATCGTAGTGTATTGCTTACGATTAATGACCGTAAAGTGCTTTAACTTAGGCAGACGACGGTACAGTGGCATTTGTCCGCCTTCAAATCCGGGTCGTGTGCCCCGCCCCGATCTCGATTTTTGACCGCGCATCCCAAAGCCACCACTGGCACCTTGACCAGCTGCTATGCCTCGTCCAATGCGTCGGCGGCGCTTCTTTGAGCCTTTTTTAGGAACTGCATCTTCTAATCTCATTCGCTTGACCTAGAGAATTGACGACTTATTTTTTTAGGGAAGCTATTAGCTGTTAGTGTTTTGTTGTTTGTCCAAGATATTAAAGTTGCCTTTAAACTGAGAGTCACTAATAGCTAATCGCTGATGGCTAAATTTAGGCGTAGAGATTTTCGATAGGAATCCCGCGTTCTTCAGCCACTTCAGAAAATGTACGCAAGGTGGAAAGAGCATTCACGGCGGCTCTAGCATTGTTCAAAGGGTTATTAGAACCCAGCTGCTTTGCCAAGATGTTCCGCACACCTGCTAACTCGAGCACAGTACGTACAGCACCACCGGCAATAACACCCGTTCCTGGGGCTGCGGGTCGCATCATCACTTGGGCACCACCTCCGGCTCCGTTAATAGGATGGGGGATAGAATTTGCCTTGGTCAAGGGGATGTCAATTAAGTGTTTTTTGCCATCGGCAACGCCTTTACGAACAGCTCCAATTACATCACTTGCTTTGCCAACGCCGACGCCAACTTGACCACGCTCATTGCCAATGACAACGATCGCGCGGAAGCTGAGTTTTTTACCGCCTTTGACGACCTTACTAACACGACGGATCTGGATCACCCGTTCTTGAAAGGTGATTTCTTTTTCCCGACGCGCAGAACTTTTCCGACGCTCTTTTGCCATAGTTTTATCCTGAACCTTGAGAGTGAAAGTAAAAACTAAAAATGTAAAAAGGCAAAAGAAAGAGAAATCAAAGGTAGAAATATAGAGATAAAAACTTCTTTCTTTTTACTTTTGCCTTTTGCATGCTTGTCTTTAGAAATCCAACCCAGCTTCGCGAGCAGCGTCTGCTAGGGCTTTGATTCGACCGTGATAAAGGTTGCCGCCTCGGTCAAAGACAACCCTTGAAATGCCTTGAGCGATCGCTCGCTGAGCAATTAACTTGCCTACCTCAACAGAGGCGGCACAGGAAGCTCCTGTTGTTAACTGTGATTTTAGATCCGGTTCCAAAGTTGAGGCACAGGCAAGAGTACGTTGTTGAGTGTCGTCAATTACCTGGACATAAATGTGCTGATTGGATCGAAAGACAGCTAACCGAGGACGCTCACTACTGCCATTTACCTTACGCCGCACCCGGTGATGCCGACGTTGAATTAGTTCTTTACGAGTTAGCTTCATCTTTACTTCTTACCTGCCTTTCCAGCTTTACGTCTTACGACTTCACCCGCATAGCGAATGCCTTTACCCTTGTAAACTTCCGGTGGACGGACAGCACGGATTCGAGCAGCGATATTTCCTACGATTTCTTTATCAATGCCGCTTACAACTACATTTGTGTTGTTTTCTACGGCCATTTGAACACCGTCGGGAGGTTCAATCTGAACTGGATGACTGTAACCCACGCTCAGAATCAGATTGCGACCTTGAACTGCCGCACGATAACCGACTCCCTGGATTTCTAGACGACGCTGAAATCCTTGGGAAACTCCATCGACCATGTTGGCAATCAGAGTACGAGAAAGACCGTGGCGTTGACGAGCTGCGCGAGATTCATCCCGCCGCTTGACTAAGATCGTTTCTCCCTCCTGCTCTATACTCACCTCAGATGGTAGAACCCTGGATAGTTCTCCTTTAGGCCCTTTCACTGCAACATGTTGCCCTTCGATCGAGACTTGTACCTTAGCAGGAATATTAATAGGGCGTTTGCCAATACGAGACATGACTTAATCCTCCTAATCAATTAGCCGTTAGCCGTTAGCTGTTAGCTGTTAGCTTTTGGTCTATCGGTGAGTCCGAAAGTCTGTGCTTTTCTAGGTTTTTGAAACCTACCAGCCAATCGAGCTAATAGCTAATAACTAATAGCTATTAGCTTATCTACCAGATGTAGCAAAGCACTTCTCCACCTACACCCTGACGCCGTGCTTCCCGGTCAGTCATAATGCCGCTGGAGGTAGAAATGATCGCAATTCCGATACCGCCCAGCACGCGGGGTAGTTCTTTGCGGTTAGAGTAGACCCGCAGACCAGGTTTGCTGACCCGCTTTAAGGTATTAATAATCGGTTGACGGTTTTTGCCTTTGTACTTTAGAGAAATTAGCAAGTGTTGCTTAATCCCTTCGCCAACTTCTTCAAATTCAGCAATAAAGCCTTCCTCCCTGAGGACTTTGGCAATACTGCGAGTCATCTTTGTCGCTGGTATTTCTGTTGTTTGGTGCCGCGCCAGATTCGCATTCCGAATGCGAGTCAGCATATCTGAAATTGTGTCGTTTGCCGCCATTATTCCCTCCTTATTTTGACTGCCTCATTGATCCCGGAAAGGCATTCCCATTTCTTTTAGCAAGGCGCGGCCTTCTTCGTCGGTATTTGCTGTAGTAATAATGGAAATGTCCATGCCCCGAATTTGGTCGATGCTGTCGTATTCGATTTCTGGAAATATCAGCTGTTCTCTAATGCCTAGGCTGTAATTTCCCCGACCATCAAAGCTCTTGGGACTAATGCCGCGAAAGTCCCGAATCCGTGGCAAGGACAGGTTAATTAATCGGTCGAGAAAGGCATACATCCGATCCGCCCGCAGAGTCACCATCACGCCGACTGGCATCCCTTGGCGAAGTTTAAATCCAGCGATCGCCTTTTTCGCCCGCGTCACTACTGGTTTTTGACCCGTAATTTTGGCAATTTCAGCAAGGGAAGATTCCAACGCTTTAGCGTTGGTAGAAGCCTCACCTAGACCTCGATTAACCGTAACCTTTATGACTTTGGGTACCTGATGGGTATTCGTGTAATTAAACTGAGTCATCAGTTTAGGAACGATCGTATCTTGGTACAGCGTTTTCAGTTTTTGTGTCATTGTTTTTTCCTTAATATCCCTGGGCTTGGTCAGGGAAAATAGCAGTTAGTAATTAGCAATATGCTGTAACTAACAACTATTTAGTCAATAATTTCACCCGTTTTTTTGAGCATCCGCACTTTGCGTCCTTCTTCATTCAAGGTGTAGCAAATGCGGCTGGCAATCTTTTGTTGAGCCGAGTAAAGCATCACGTTAGAGCTATGGATTGGTGCCTCTACTGTCACGATTTGACCGGATTCACCTTCTTGCTGAGGTTTAACGTGCTTGGTTTTAATGTTGATGCCTTTGACAATTACTCGACTTTCTTGGGGAAGCGTCCGCAAAATTTCACCAACCTTGCCTTTATCACGACCGGCAATCACTTGTACTGTGTCGCCTTTTTTGACATGCATTTTATAGCGCTGGGGAAGCTTCGTCCCGTTTCTTTTAGACTGTTTTTTTGCGGCCATTAGAGCACCTCCGGAGCTAGAGAAACAATTTTGGTGAAGTTTTTGTCGCGCAGCTCGCGTGCAACTGGCCCAAAAACGCGCGTCCCTCTAGGGTTGCCATCTGCGTTGATGATGACGGCGGCGTTATCATCGAAGCGAATACTCATACCGCTGTCCCGGCGCATATTTTTTCGGGTACGGACAATCACGGCTCGCACAACATCCGACTTTTTAACCGCCATATTGGGAATGGCATCTTTGACGACCGCAATGATTACGTCGCCAACACCGGCATAGCGTCGGCCACTGGCACCTAAGACGCGGATGCACATCAATTTACGAGCGCCGCTGTTGTCGGCGACATTAAGGTAAGATTGGGGCTGAATCATAGTTCTTAGCTTCGGATGCGTAAGTTTTGAATAATAGTTTTGAGCTGTAAGTTTTAAGTTTTAGCAAAAGAAAGAACGTAAGAAGTTTGATTTTTATTCCCGACATTCTTTCGTTAGATTTCCGCTTAAAACTTGTTACTGACGGGTTTACCTCATTAAATATCGGTGTCAAATCGAAATTTTCGATGAACCCGCCTTTACAAACTCAAAACTCATAACTTTACTTATTGAACCTCACGGTTGAGAATTTCAGCGACTGCCCATCGTTTGGTGCGGCTTAGAGGCCGTGTTTCGGAAATCCGGACGCGATCGCCTACCTTGCACTGATTTTCTTCGTCGTGAGCTTTGTAACGCTTTGTACGCACTACAATTTTTCCGTACTTAGGGTGCGGTGAGCGGTTCTCGACAGCAACCACTACGGTCTTTTGCATCTTGTCGCTGACGACCAAGCCAACTCGTTCTTTAACTGCCATTGGGGTCTACTCCTCGGATGTTGCATCTGGTTGTGGCTTTTGAGCCTTTGCAGCCCGTTGCCGCTCCCCTTCTACAGTTAGGAGCTGACCTAAACGATGCTTCGTATGCTTGAACTGGTGTAACTTTTCCAAGCGTCGGGTTGCCTGTTGCAGCCGTAAATCAAACAGCTGACGCTTGACAGCTAAAATTTCTTCAGCCAGTTCTCGATCGCCTAAATTTCTGGCTTCTTCTATCTTGGGCAGAGCCATAACTCACACAGTCCCTTCTTCTTCACGAGTGATGAACTTCGTCTTAATTGGCAACTTGTGGGAAGCTAGACGCATCGCCTCCCTGGCGGTTTCTTCAGGAACCCCAGCAATCTCAAACAAGATCCGGCCTGGCTTCACGACAGCTACCCAAAATTCTGGCGAACCTTTACCAGAACCCATACGGGTTTCAGCAGGGCGCATTGTAACTGGTTTATCGGGGAAGATCCGAATCCAGATTTTTCCACCCCGACGGATGTAGCGGGTCATGGCTCGGCGGCTGGCTTCAATTTGACGGGAGGTAATCCAAGAAGGTTCTGTGGATTGGAGGCCAAAGTCACCGAAGTTTAGGCTACTGCCGCGAGTTGCCAAACCGTTCATCCGCCCGCGCTGCTGTTTGCGAAATTTTGTTCTTCTGGGACTTAACATGACTTGGTAAGGGGTAATTGATAATTGGTAATTAGTAATTGGTAACTGGTAATTGGGCGTTTTCTTTTTGATTACCCATTACCGATTACCGATTACCTATCAACCTATTCATTAGAGCGGTCTTCAAATTGCTGGCGACGACGCTGTTGACGACGTCTAGGCTGAGCGTTGTTAGGAGCCGGAATTTCTTCCTGACCAGGAATCACTTCACCTTTGAAGATCCAAACTTTAACGCCAAGAATGCCGTAAATAGTTTTGGCAGTGCGGTAAGCGTAGTCAATGTTGGCTCGAAGAGTATGCAGAGGAACTCTGCCTTCCCTTGTCCACTCGGTTCGGGCAATTTCCGCCCCGTTTAACCGTCCGCTGACTTGTACTTTAATTCCCTGGACTTCAGCTCGTTGGGCACGTTGAATCGCTTGACGCACGACGCGCCGGAAGGAAACTCGTCGCTCTAACTGTTGAGCAATATACTCAGCAATCAGTCCGGCGTCGGCATCTACCCGTGCTACTTCGATCACGTTGATCCGAATTTGACGATTGCCACCGCCTAAAGCTTCTTGAAGATCGCCGCGTAATACTTCAATTCCAGTACCACCGCGACCTACCACAACACCCGGTCGAGCTGTGTGGATTTCTAAGTCAATTTGATCGGCTTTGCGCTCAATCCGTACTTGGGAGATACCAGCGTTACTGAGTTTTTTCTCTACGACCTGCCGAATAGTGTGGTCTTCTTGCAGGAGTTCTGGGTAGCGCTTAGCATCCGCAAACCAACGGGAGCGATGTTCTTGGGTAATCCCCAGCCGAAAACCAATTGGATGAATTTTCTGTCCCACGAATGCGTCCTCTTAAATCAGCTAATTGCTAATTGCTAATTGTTCAAAAGCTTGTTTCTGACAACTAGCGCTTAGCCAAAGTAGTGTTATTCATCTGCCGCTGCTTGTGCAACAGCTACAGTGATATGACACGTTGGTTTACGAATTTGATATGCACGACCTTGAGCGCGGGGTCGGAAGCGCTTCAAGGTTGAGCCTTGGTCAGCATAAGCCTTAGAAACCACTAATCTCGCGGGATCTAAACCGGCGTTATGTTCGGCATTGGCGGCTGCTGAGCGCAGTACCTTGCGGACGGGATCGCAAGCCCGATAGGGCATAAATTCCAGAACGATCAGTGCTTCCCGATAGGAGCGTCCCCGAATTTGGTCGAGAACCCGGCGCACCTTGTGGGGAGACATCCGGATGTATCGCGCGATCGCTTTCACTTCTTCTGTAGTATCAACTGCCATAGATTTCTCCCTTTTAATAATTTTGAATTTGGAATTCTGAATAATCTCAAAACCCAAACTTCAAAATTACCTCTTTGCCTTGGAATCTTTCGAGTGTCCCCGGAAGGTGCGAGTTGGAGCGAATTCTCCCAACTTATGCCCTACCATTTGCTCGGTGACGTAAACTGGCACGTGAGTCCGCCCGTTATGAACCGCAATGGTGTGACCTACCATTTGCGGTAATACAGTTGAAGCACGAGACCAAGTTTTAATAACCTGCTTATCGCCCCTAGCATTCAAATTTTCAATCTTTTTCAACAAATGGTCCGCAACAAAAGGACCTTTTTTAAGAGAACGACCCATAGTTCAAATAACCCCAATTACTTTTGGATTTTTGGATCTTGGATTTTGGATTTTGGACGTATTGCTAATCTAAAATCCAAAATCTAAAATCCTAGGACTCCCGACCGCCCCGACCTCGCTTGGAAGATTTGCGACGACGCCGGACAATTAATTTATTGCTTGGCTTGTTCCGCTTACGGGTCTTAGCACCTAAAGTTGGCTTACCCCAAGGTGTGACTGGTCCACTTCTACCAATTGGTGCCCGTCCCTCACCACCACCATGTGGGTGATCGACTGGGTTCATGACACTGCCTCTTACCTTTGGACGGCGTCCCTTCCAGCGATTACGACCAGCTTTACCAGCACTCAAGTTGCGATGCTCAACATTGCCGACTTGTCCGATGGTAGCGTAGCACTCGCGGCGGATCATGCGGACTTCACCGGAGGGTAGCTTGATGGTGACATAGTCACCTTCTTTAGCGACTACTTGTGCAGTGGCACCAGCAGCGCGAACAATTTGCCCGCCCCGTCCAGCAGTCAGTTCTACGTTGTGAACGGCAGTTCCTAACGGAATTTTGCTTAATGGTAATGCGTTGCCAATTTCAATTGGGGCGTCTGGGCCAGCAGTGATAACTGTACCGACGGTTAAGCCGACTGGGTGAAGAATATACCGCTTTTCGCCATCCTGGTAATAAACCAGGGCAATCCGGGCATTGCGATTTGGATCGTACTCAATGGTTGCCACTTTTGCCGGGATATTACGCTTATCGCGGCGAAAATCGATTTCCCGATAGAGTTGTTTATGACCACCACCTCGACGGCGGCTAGTAATCACCCCACGATTGTTTCGACCTTTGGGGCGGTGCTTTGTGTAGGTTAGTGACTTTTCCGGCTCACTCCGCGTAACTTCGGCAAAGTCCGAAATGGTCACTTGACGAGTACTGGGAGTATAAGGCCGATAAGAACGGATGCCCATAACTTAAAAAAGAGGTTTGAAGGTTGAAGTTTGAAGACGCTTGTAGGGCGGCTTTCCGTTGAGGTGGTTGAAATTAGTTAAAATTTAAAATTTCAACTTTTCAACTTTCCAACTTATTAAACTTCTGGGAAGAGGGTGATGGTTTCTCCGCTTGCCAGAGTTACAATTGCTCGCTTGTACTGAGGCTTAAACCCTGCAAATTTGCCGACGCGGCGCTTTTTGCGCGGTAGGCGAAGGGTATTCACACTCACAACCTTTACTTTAAACAGGTCTTCAATTGCTGCTTTAATTTCTGGCTTAGTCGCTTTGGGAACAACTTCAAAGACATACTTGTTCTGCTCCATCAGCAGAGTTGCCTTTTCAGTTACGATCGGTCGATACACCAGATCCGCAAGTTCGCGGGGGTTATACTGACTCACTGTAAACCTCCTGAATTTTGGCAAGGGCGGATGGCGTTGTCACGATTTTGTCAGCTGCCAACAGGTCAAAGATATTCAATTGGGTGGCAGGGATGATCTTCATTTTGGCAACGTTCCGGGCTGACAAATAAACGTTTTCTTCCCGTTCAGCTAGGATCAGCAGGACTTTAGAATCTGGTTGGACGCCCCAACGTGCGATCGCTTCTACCAATTCTTTAGTCTTAGGCCGAGGCAACTTGTCAGCAAATTCCTCCACCACAATCATGTCTTCAGCTCGGCTAAAGAAGGCGGTTCTCAGTGCTAAACGCCGTTCCTTCCGGTTCATCTTTGTATCATAGTCTCTTGGCTTGGGACCAAAGATGACACCGCCGCCTCGCCACAGTGGTGAACGAATCGACCCAGCACGAGCGCGACCCGTCCCTTTTTGACGCCAAGGCTTACGACCTCCCCCCCTAACTTCCGCGCGGGTTTTGGTGCTGGCTGTGCCTTGACGAGCATTCGCCTGTTGCCTTACTAAGGCTCGGTGGACAATATGAGCCGCATTCTCTTCTTTAGCAACTTTTAATTCTAGAGTTGCCTGTCCGACCTCTTCCCCGTTCCAGTTTCGTACTACACAGTTAACCATATCCGTTGTCCTTTGTTCGTTGCTAATTGCTAATTGCTAATTGAAGATTGCTAAGTATCAAAAGCTCTTAGCGATTAGCCAGCCTGACCTTAGAAAATGACTACTTTCGACCTACTTTCTTGGCAGGAACAATATTAACCAGCGCCCCTGGCTTACCAGGAACCGCTCCCTTGATCAGTAGTAAATTGCGTTCTGCGTCTACCCGCACTACTGTCAATTTGCGAATGGTAACGCGCGTACCACCTAGACGACCTGCCATCCGCTTACCGGGATAAACACGCCCCGGTGTGGTTCCAGGGCCGATCGAACCAGGTAGACGGTGGTTTTTGGAACCGTGGGACATAGGCCCTCGCTTAAAATTATGGCGTTTTTGATAACCGGCGAAGCCTTTTCCGATGCTTGTGCCGATTACATCCACAATTTGACCCGCAGTAAAAATATCTGGTTTGAGTTCTTGCCCTAGTTCAAACTCTCCCACATTCTCAAAGCGATACTCTCGCAGTTTTTTCAAGGGAGGAGCGCTTGATTTTGCCAAGTGACCCAATTCAGGCTTGTTCAAACTCTTGGGTTTGACTTCTTTATAACCAAGCTGGACGGCAGTATAGCCATCTGTTGCTTTGGTTTTAATTTGCGTAACGGTGCATGGCCCTGCTTGAATGACCGTCACAGGAATTGCTTTTCCTGTTTCGTCAAATATTTGGGTCATGCCGAGTTTGGTGCCGAGGATACCAACAGACACGGCTTTCTGGTCTCTCCTTTTTACACAGTACAAAGAGGCGGGATTACGAGTACTTCGTAAATCCGCTTGCTCCAACAAACGTTGTTATCAAACCAGCCAGCTGGGGCGCATCCTCGGATTGAGAGAGGCAAGCTTTCAAGTCAGCCTAATTTAGGCTTTTTCTTTAGCTGGGATGAAGCTATTCGACGGTCGGGTAAGCGCTAGAAGCGCGTTGCCTATATTCGCGGGGACTTAGGTGGCAAGCCATCCAGTATCCGAGAAAGCGAAAGGGCTTTTTCCGGCTGAAAAGGGTTCTTCTCAAGAAACCTTCTAGATCGTCGCTAATCCTGAAATCGATGTCTCTGTTGCTTTACGCTCGCTGGGGGCACTAACCTCTTGTGAGAAAGACTCAATAGTTTTTCACTCGGAAGGCGTGCTGTCCCTGGACTCGATTTCAACTTCAGCGGCAATAGCTGCTCGAATTTTGATCACAATCGTTAACTATAAACGATTTGTTACAAGTTGTCTAGCAATTGTGCCAAAAAAATTTAGCGGTCTGCTGGATCGCCTGCCTCGCTTGTCGTGCAACTCCAGATCCAGAAGACAACTGTCCAGTTAACGGCTTACGGATAGATAAGGAAGAAGGCGATCGCATACCAACGACCCGCACTTAGGTCGGTTATAGCATTTCACAATGTGTTTGCACAGTCTTTGTAAACACAGTATTACAACTCCAGCAACATCTTCCCTACAGTTAAATGGACTACAAGAGATTGCAGATAGAAGCAAGCTGGCTTTCAAGCATAGATTCAGCCGTTTAACGTTACCTGTTTGAGCTTTTTTTTCCGACCTGCGGTATTAAAGCGCAATAAGGGATTACCAGTACATGATTTTTGGGATTAGGTCGATTGCGATTCCATCTTCACGAGAAGCCTATTCACTTATTTTCAGTAGATGTTGAGTCAAAATAAGTCAAATCTTTACAGCTCTACGTAGCGATCGCATCTCCACAAAAAGCGCGATCGCCCAAACAGTTTAACCTCGATTGTCTGTAAGCCTATGTTCAAACGAGGCTCAAAACTCAACACTGTCTGGAAAAAGTACAACCTTACTTAAATTTTCAAAGCTTTTGTTGCACATTGCTTTTTGCTTAAAGTTGATAGGTTCCTCAACGCCCAACTATAATAAATTGCCAGCAGCAATTAACAAAACTTAAAGCTGGGTAGAACATAAAAATATGGCACTGATCACCATCGGCAATCAATTCGTCAAAGACTTGGAAAAGTCAGGTGCTTTAGGAACGTATGTACCCTTAGAAGGAGGGTTTGAAGGGCGTTACCAGCGGCGGTTGCGTGCAGCTGGCTATACCACTTTAAGCCTATCAGCACGGGGACTCGGCGACGTAGCAACGTATTTAACTGGTGTACACGGCGTTCGTCCCGCGCATTTGGGCAAGAAAGACATTCGTGTTTACTACGTGCCACCTATCGTGACCTATCAGTTGGAACAACTACCTCCCAAATCGAAGGGACTGGTGCTGTGGATAATTGAAGGACACGTATTGTCTCGTGAGGAAGTGGAATATTTAACCACCTTGCCAAGTATAGAGCCACGCCTAAAGATTGCTGTAGAAATGGGAGGCGATCGCGCTTTCCGCTGGACACCACTTAAAAACGCGATCGCTGCTGCTTAAACCCGCGTCAGTCAATCCAATCTTAGGGTCGCACCAATGCTTGGGTGTAGCTCTAAGTCATGTCGAGCTAAAACGAGCTGGAACGTCTGAATAGTCAAGCTTTATGACCTACAGACGTTTTAGCTCAGCTAGAGGATTTTGATACCTTTAAAGAAGTAAGCAAATAAGGCAAACTCTTATGGTAGAAAACCGCGACTATACATTAATTATTGACAAAAGCGGCAGTATGTCGATGACAGACCAGCCAGGCGGGAAAAGCCGCTGGGTCATGATGCAGGAGTCTACTCTCGCTTTAGCCAGTAAATGTGAAGAATTTGATCCGGATGGCATCACTATCTATCTATTTTCCGGTCGATTCAAACGCTATGACAATGTAAACGCCAGTAAAGTCGCACAAATTTTCCGCGAAAACGAACCGTCTGGACGCACTGACTTAGCGGCAGTCCTTCTAGATGCGACGAATAACTACTTCCAGCGTAAAGCAGCAGGACAAACCAAGCCCAATGGAGATACCATTTTGGTCGTCACAGATGGGGAACCGGATGACCGGAAAGCGGTAATGAAGGTAATTATTGAAGCGTCGCGCCGTATGGATCGGGATGAAGAACTCGCGATTTCCTTTATCCAAGTTGGCACAGACGCGCAGGCAACAAAATTTCTGAAAGTGCTGGATGATGAACTGCAAAGTGCTGGAGCGAAGTTTGATATCTGCGACACGGTGACGATGGATGACATGGAGGACATGACCCTGACGGAAGTGTTGATCAATGCCATTATTGACTAAGTTCAAAGTCTAATTTGGGATTTGGGATTTTGATCGTGAAGAGAAATCTAAAATCTCTCTAGAGGCGTCCGAATTTATGGAATCAATCGATGACATACTCGCGGCAGTCAAGGCTGAGTATGAGACAAAAGATAAACCAAAAGAACTGCAAAAACCACCACAACTGAAAGAAGAACCAGTCAAACCGCAACCAGCGAACTTCTTACAAAATCATTCTGCGAACCTCCCGCTTGCTGCAAACGCAATTCCGGAATTGCCCCGGCAAAAATGGCAAAACGAGCCGATTAGCTCATCTGAAGACATTGTTCTGGCTCAAATTAGGGCTGAGTTTGAAGAACAAGAACGTACAGAACAGCTAAAAAAACAGCAACAACTCAGAGAAGAACAACTCAAACAGGAGCAACTAAGGCAGAAACAACGGGAAGTATTCAAAAACCAAGCGCGAGAATGGCTGAAAAATTTAAAGCCACTTTCAGAAGAAGGTCTTTGGTTTGAAGAGTTTGCCGATGCATATCCCTCTAAACTTGAGGCGGCGATTGATTATTTGCAAGCCTTGCGGGAGACTAAGCCGTAGAAGCCAGCAGCGATCACCAGACAAATATTTACGCCCCTCTCTGCTGTAGAAATTTTTATATTTCTTTTATCTAATCCAACTAGATAGTCACAGCAGGTGGGCTACGCTAGATTGGGAAATCTTGACAAACACTGGAGGTTATCTTTGGTGGAAGGAGGATCTGTGGCAGAAGACCGTGACTATACATTAATCATCGATAAAAGCGGGAGTATGTCTACCCCAGAGCCACCGAGCGGTAGAAGCCGTTGGGAAACCGCAGAGGAATCTACTCTGGCGTTGGCGAGAAAATGTGAAAAGTTCGATCCCGATGGGATTACGCTTTACCTATTTTCCGGTCGGTTTAAGCGATTTGATAATGTGACTTCTAGCAAGGTAGCGCAGATATTCCAAGAAAACGATCCCTCTGGCACTACGAATCTTGCCGATGTCTTGAAAAACGCCACCGACAACTACTTTGAGCGGAAGGCGGCTGGTCAGACTAAGCCAAATGGCGAGACAATTCTAGTGATTACAGATGGTGAACCCGATGACCGCAAAGCCGTGATGCGGGTGATTATTGAAGCCTCTCGCCGAATGGATAGAGATGAAGAATTAGCCATCTCCTTTATTCAAGTGGGTTCGGATCAAACGGCGAGTCGGTTTCTGAAAGCCTTGGATGATGATTTGCAAGGTGCCGGGGCAAAGTTTGATATTTGCGACACTGTAACGCTGGATGACATGGAGGGCATGACTTTACAGGAAGTGTTGCTCAACGCCATTAACGACTAGGTGCTGTCTGTTTATTTTGGATTTTGGATTCCATATCTGAAATCCAAAATTTTGCTTGCCAGTATTTAATCGCAATTTTGTTGCGGAATCAGCAGCAAGTCATTCAATCTAAAAAAATAATGGGGAGATTAGCTAATGAGCGCAGAAGATCGGGATTATACGTTAATTATTGACAAAAGCGGCAGTATGTCTACGCCAGACCAGCCGGGAGGCAGAAGCCGCTGGGATGCGGCACAAGAGTCTACCTTGGCGTTGGCGCGAAAATGCGAACAGTTTGACCCGGATGGGATCACAGTTTACTTATTTTCCAGCCGATTTAAACGCTATGAGAATGTGAATTCCAGTAAAGTCGCACAAATTTTTCAAGAAAACGACCCGGCTGGCACAACTAATTTGGCAGGTGTATTACAAGATGCGATCGCTGCCTACTTTCAGCGGAAAGCAGCCGGTCAGACTAAGGTGGGTGGTGAAACCATTTTGGTGGTCACAGATGGTGAACCCGATGACCGAAAAGGCGTGATGCGGGCGATTATTGAGGCGTCCCGACAGATGGAACGCGATGAAGAACTGGCGATTTCGATGATTCAAGTAGGGTCAGACGCTACAGCAGCTCGGTTTTTAAAGGCGTTGGATGATGACTTACAAGGTGCAGGGGCAAAGTTTGATATCTGCGACACGATAACGCTGGATGACATGGCAGATATGACCTTGGCGGAAGTGCTGCTCAATGCGATCGCTGACTAAAAGCAAACTTCTGATGCTTACGGTTTCTATGAAAGGGGGAGTGGTGAAAACTCCCCTAATTTTTGCTACTTGGATCTCCCCATTTATCCGGGAACGCACTAGCATATAAGGGTGACTGATACCTACTATCCTTTGCGTTCCTTAAGAGAGGGTCACTGGTTTAAGCTCATTTGCGGAGCTAGTTTCCAACACCTCCCTGCCGTCCGAAATCTTGCGTTGGCATATACCCTCGCTGGGGCTGACTGTATCGATGTTGCCGCTGACCCAGCAGTCATTGCTGCGGCGAAAGAAGGTATAAAGGCTGCGACTACCCTTGCCGATGCCGCCCGCGATCGCGGCTATTGCGTAGAAGGTTTGCCGTGGCTGATGGTCAGCCTAAATGATGGGGAAGATCCTCATTTCCGAAAAGCTGAATTTAACTCAACTGAGTGTCCAGCAGATTGCTGGCGACCTTGTGAAAGTATTTGTCCGGCTGATGCGATCGCTTTTGACTTTGGCCAGAACGGTTTTTCAGGGGTGATCGATCAACGTTGTTATGGCTGCGGACGGTGTATTCCCGTATGCCCAAATAATTTAATTTATACTCGTTCTTATGTATCCGCACCGGAAGCGATCGCACCTTTGGTATTTCAAAGCGGCGTAGATGCCTTAGAAATTCACACGCAAGTTGGCAGAGTAGAAGACTTTAAACGACTCTGGAGTGCGATCGCGCCTTGGGTAAATCAGCTCAAGCTTTTAGCCATTAGTTGTCCAGATGGTGAAGCGATGCTTGATTACCTCCGAGCGCTATACGAATTGATGGCACCCCTACCTTGTCCTCTCATCTGGCAAACAGATGGGCGTCCTATGAGTGGCGATATTGGCGATGGCACAACGATAGCTGCTGTAAAGTTAGGTCAAAAAGTTCTAACGGCGGGATTGCCCGGATATGTGCAGTTAGCAGGAGGCACTAATCGCCACACTGTTGGCAAACTTAGGACAATGGGACTGCTCAACAACCACCAAAAGCCAGAAGTCCAAGAGTCAAAAGTCGGAAGGGCATCTCTATCAAGCATCCCTGTAGGGAACCAGGGATCAACGAAAAACCCGCTCCAACCAACTCAAACTTTTCCCGCTCAATCCCCTAATATCGCCGGGATTGCTTATGGCAGCTACGCTCGTGTTTTGTTATCACCCATCTTGGATGAATTAGAAAAAATGAATATAAACGAAGTAGGTGGGAATACCTCCGCGTCAAGTCAAACACCTTTACCTGGACGCTTGGAAGAAAAGCCGGATTTACTCTGGCAAGCTGTTGATCTTGCTCACTCGCTAGTTTCTCAACTCAAAACCTTTTCCCAATAGCCAGTAGAAGCGCGCTTTTAGATATGCCATCGATTAAAAGGTTGGAGGTTAAAAGATTGACCATTTGCAAAAATCGACTTTTCAACGCGATCGCCAACCTGCAACGCTTCCCAGGTAAAGAACAAACATCAGTTATTTAAATCACCAATTGTGGATAAAAACGTCACTGTACAAAGAATGCAGATTACAGACGATCTCCAGAAATTACTGGACGTGTTACCGAATGAAATTCGGCAACCTTTAGAGCAGCATCCGGGACGGGATAAGTTAGTTGAGGTTGTCCTAGACTTGGGGCGTCTTCCAGAGGCTCGGTTTGCTAAACAGGCAGAGTATCTCTCCGAAACGCCAGTGTCGAAAGAACAACTGAATTATTGTGTAGACCGGGTAGGAAATTTTGGTGGGGATAACCGAGCAGGACTAGAGCGAACTCTGCACCGGATTAGCGCTATCCGCAACCGAAGCGGCGAGATCATTGGTCTTACCTTGAGGGTAGGTCGAGCCGTGTTTGGCACCATCGGCATGATTCGCGACCTAGTAGAAACAGGTCAATCGATTCTGATGCTGGGGCGTCCCGGTGTTGGCAAAACAACAGCACTGCGGGAAATCGCCAGAGTTTTAGCCGACGATTTACAGAAACGAGTTGTCATTATCGACACCTCCAACGAAATCGCTGGGGATGGTGACGTTCCTCATCCAGCAATTGGTAGAGCTAGACGGATGCAAGTCGCCCGTCCCGAACTCCAGCATCAAGTCATGATTGAGGCAGTGGAAAACCATATGCCAGAAGTCATCGTCATTGATGAAATTGGCACAGAACTAGAAGCCTTGGCAGCTCGAACGATTGCTGAACGAGGTGTTCAACTGGTGGGTACAGCTCACGGAAATCGGATTGAAAATCTGATTAAAAATCCAACGTTATCTGACTTAGTGGGTGGCATTCAGGCCGTAACTCTGGGAGATGACGAAGCCAGACGCCGGGGTAGCCAAAAGACGGTATTGGAACGCAAAGCCCCGCCAACCTTTGAAATTGCTGTTGAAATGCTAGAACGGCAGCGCTGGGTGGTACATGAAAGTGTTGCCGATACCGTTGACACCCTGCTGCGGGGGCGTCAGCCGGGTTATCAAGTTAGGACAACCAGCGAGACTGGGGAAGTTACGATTACCCATGAGACCCCCCAAGCACCGTCACTCATGCGACCAGCGATGAGCGGAGGTAGCCGTATATCCTCCACCCACGACGCCCCAGCGCGACCAATGGGCTGGCGGGCTTCTGGGCAAATGACTCCATTACCAATGCAGTCAGAATCAACGCGAGGCATGAGGGCAGAACCGCAAAACCTATTAGCTAGAGGAGAAGAATCTGCCTCTACTTCATTGCCTGTCTCTTCTAACCTTGCACCTTCTTTTGAGCAGATGCTGGATCAATCTTGGCATCAACCTCAGGCGATCGGAAATGAAACCTTTGTGGGGCCAAATGGCGAAGAGTTGCCATTGCACGTTTATCCTTATGGGGTGAGCAGCCAACAATTAGAGCAAGTCATTCGGGTGCTGAATTTGCCCATCTTGCTGACGAAGGATATGGATAGCGCGGATGCAGTTTTGGCGATTCGGTCGCACGTAAAAAACCATTCCAAGCTACGACATATTGCCAAAGCCCGTCAGGTTCCCATCCATGCAATTAAGGCAAGTACCATTCCCCAGATTACCCGCGCCCTAAGGCGTCTGCTGGATATGGATGACTCTCAGGTTCTAGATGTCCCCGAACTCAGCTTATTTACTAGTAGCGGTAGTGAAGACGAGATTGAGGCTCTCGAAGAAGCCCGCCTTGCCGTGGAGCAAATCGTGATTCCCAAAGGACAGCCGGTGGAACTCCTGCCGCGTTCTTCTAAAGTTCGTAAAATGCAACACGAACTCGTCGAACACTATCGCCTCAACTCTGACAGTTTTGGGGAAGAACCGAATCGACGGCTGCGAATTTATCCCGCCTAGTCGAAAAAGCTGTGGATCTATATGGGGCGTTGCACAGTAGAAAGATGATTATCTGGCGCAAAGACGAGGTAGCGCGGAGTTTAAAAGAAAATCATCGCATGATTGTGCAACACCCTATATGGGTTTCGAGGAGGTAAAGATGTCGAAAAAGCTAAAACACTTTCCCGGCACGCTTTCCATAAGAGGGGGAGAAGCTGGCTAGGAGAGCCACACTGTTTAACTGGTAAGCGTTCAAGAAGCCTTTTCTATGCGTCAATTTCCAAAAATCCATACTGAGTCTTCACCATTTATCCACTGATAAAGAAGGATTTAAGAGAAATTTCCTAAAAATGGTTGACAATTCCCTAGTAGGAACTGCTACTATAACGAAGGTTGATGCGATGGGGTGTCGCCAAGTGGTAAGGCAGCTGGTTTTGGTCCAGCCATTCCGAGGTTCGAATCCTTGCACCCCAGTTAAATTTTGAAACCTAAGTTTTGAGAAACCTAGTAGAGACGCGATAGCTCGCGTCTCTACTGGTTATTGGGCTTGTTGGGCAAATTGTGCCAAGATAAACCGAAAGATTGCGGCTTTAGAACCATGCGTGCAAGTTACCCAAATATTCTCGCCCTTGACTTTGACGGTGTTATCTGTGACGGGCTAATCGAGTATTTTCAGACAGCTTGGCGCACCTACTGTCAAATTTGGGCACCGCCTAATCTCACACCTCCACATGGTTTGGCTGAAAGTTTCTACCAGCGACGACCGATTATAGAAATCGGTTGGGAAATGCCGGTGGCAATCCGGGCGCTAATATTGGGCATTCCTGACGAAAAGATGTTGCAAGATTGGTCAGGGGTGGCTCAGCAAATCTTGCAAGAAGATAATTTGAATGCGGCTGATATCGGCACGAAGCTCGATCGTATCCGGGATGAGTGGATTGATAGGGATTTAGAGGGTTGGCTAGCCTTACATCGTTTCTATCCAGGTGTTGTTGAAAAAATGCATCGGATGGAATCGGAGAAGGCATCGCTTCCAGATACACCCATCCAAACGTACATCGTCACTACCAAAGAGGGACGCTTTGTCCGCCAGTTGTTGCAGCAACAGGGTATCCAACTACCCGATCGATGCATTATTGGGAAAGAAAATCGGCGTCCTAAGTACGAAATTTTGCGCGAACTCAGTAGCGATTCGTCGGTTCACCTTTGGTTTGTGGAAGATCGCTTGAAAACTCTGCAAACTGTGCAACAGCAACCAGACCTCAATGATATCAAGCTGTTTCTTGCCGATTGGGGTTACAATACTGCTGCTCAACGAGAGTCGGTCGCGTATCAGGAACGAATTCAGCTTTTATCTCTGTCTCAGTTTGCTCAAGATTTTTCGGCTTGGACTTAGATGAGAAAAGGGAACCCAAGGTTAGAGGGATGGAGAAGTATCAAGTGTAAATTATAAATTCATCCCGATCGCCTTGATGTTTCATGCTTTAAGCTGAGAACTGATAGGCGAAAAGCGGATAGCTGACTATGCTTGACCTAACCAAACTCGCGCGGCAAATGCAGGGGATTAGTCAACACCTGACGGTAGAGGCTGCTGCCAGTCGCCAACGCTTGGAACGCGCCCAGCACTTACTGACACTGGCTCAAAAGTCTCAGGCAGATTTGGTACATCTGCAAGAAAAGTGGCGCGATCGCTTGGGGTTTGCAGCAGCCGCACCCATTGAGTCCCTAAGCACTGCCATTGACCTTCCTACCCCTCCGGCTGTCCATACGATTATTGCTACAGACGGGTCTCAGATTGCTCCGAGTCACCATGAAATTGCCTACTGCTATCTGATTAACGTGGGTCGGGTGGTGCTGCATTATGGACAAAGCTTGTACCCGCTCTTAGATAGCCTACCAGAAGTCTTTTATCGCTCGGAAGACCTATATATTTCCCGCCAGTGGGGAATTCGCCCTGAGGAATGGATGGGCTATCGACGCACGGCTTCGGAGGCGTCTGTGTTGGCAGAATTGGCTGCTAGCTGGATTAACCGACCTTCACAAGTCACGTCAAGACAGGGAAACGGAAACAGAAAATCGGAAATTTCATCTTCAATTCCCGATCCCAAATCCCCAATCCCTGCCCTAGCAATGGTAGATGGATCGCTAATTTATTGGTTTCTAGAGCAGTTACCGGGGGAAGCCCGCGACCATATTTTGCCTCCAATTCTGGAAGCCTGGGATGTTCTACGCGATACGGGGATTCCAATTATGGGCTACCTGAGTGCTTCTCGCAGCAGCGAAGCACTGAACTTCCTGCGTCTGCCAGCCTGCCCGCATCCAGTTCCCGACTGCATGACTCATTGTCCTGGTCAGTTTGACCGGGCACCCTGCCAGGTTTTCGATCCCTTGCGGGATACTGCCCTCTGGGCGTCTCAATTGCAGCCCGGTCAACGCAGTCCTCTATGGCGCAGTTCTGCACGGATTCTGGAGTTGTACGGTGCCCATCAAATCTACTTCTGCTACGTCCATGTCGGGACTGAAATTGCTCGTGTAGAAGTTCCCGCGTGGGTGGCAGAGAATCCAGAGAAGCTGGATGTTTCGCTCAGCTTGATGTTGGCTCAGGTGCAGAAGGGTTATGGCTATCCGGTGGCGCTTGCAGAGGCACACAATCAGGCAGTCGTGCGAGGGGGCGATCGCGCTCGTTTCTTTGCCTTACTCGAACAACAAATGATTAAGGCTGGTTTGAGAAATGTCGGGACTTCCTATAAAGAAGCCAGGAAGCGCGGTAGTATCGCCTGATAGCATCTCTCAGAAGGATGTTGGCTCGTCTGCCAGGGTCTCAATTAATAAATTCATCTGCTGTTGCCGCTCTTGCAGAAAGATTTCACATTGGCGCAAGTATTCTACCGCAGCGGTAAATTCTTCAAAAACGTCGGCAAGTTCTAGTTTCCCGGCTTCAATTTGCCGAATGATGCCTTCAACTTTGGCAACCGTCGCTTCGTAGTTCCAATCTTTCGGAAATTGGGTATTGATGCGGCGATCGCTTGAGCCGTCGGTGGTGCTGGTGGGTTTGCTCATAAAAAATCCCCGTATCGCGTGAAATAGCTACTCCTTGCTATTTATAATTTCACTAATTTTGACTTTAATTTGTCCTGTGCCCAGCTGAACTTGTAGTTCCTGTCCGAGTGCCAGTCCTTCTGTGGAACGCGCGATCGCACCATCTTGTTGTCGGACTACTGCATAACCTCGTTTCAGAACGCTTTCCGGGTCAAGCGTGGCTAGCTTTTGTCGGAGCATCTGACAGTGTTGGTTTGCCTGCGCGAAATGCCGCGCCGTTCCTTGTAACAGTTGTTGACGTTTCCAAGCGATCGCTTGCTTTTCTTGGTGAATTTGTCGGTCTAACGGAATCCGGCGCAAGCGGCTTCGCACTCGTTGCAATTGTTCTTGAGCATTTTCCATGTGTTGATTTACGGCTTCAGTCAAGGCGAGGACACGTTCCTGGTGTTCTGCGTAAAGACTTGCCAGTTCTGGAACCACTTGTTCGGCGGCGGCGGTGGGAGTGTGAGCATAAGCATCGGCAACTAAGTCAGCCAAAGATTCATCTCGCTGATGACCAATGCCAGTAATCACGGGAATCGAACAATTTGCGATCGCTCGCACTACCCGTTCATCATTGAAGCAAGCTAGCTCCTCAACCGCACCACCCCCGCGCGACAAAATTAGGACTTCAGCGCGACCATCCCGTTCCACTCGCTCAATCGCCGAAACAATCAATGCCGGGGCTTGTTCTCCTTGGACTAATGCCGGTGAAAACAGAACTTGCAAACCCGGATAACGTTGCTTGAGCGTGCGTTGAATATCTCCCCAGGCAGCAGCTTGCGGCGACGTGACAACAGCGATGGTTTGGGGATGAGTGGGGAGCGATCGCTTGCGTTCTGGATCGAACAATCCTTCTGCCTCCAACCGATTTCGCAGCTGGCGATAGCGCAATGCCTGTAACCCCTCTCCCGCTGGTAGCGCCTGCCAGACAATCAACTGGTACTGTCCTCGCTGGGGATAAACTCGGATACTGCCCAAAACAATCAACTGCTCTCCTTGCACCGGCAGCTGCATCAGCTTATTTAGCTGACTGTTCCATATCACACAACTCATTGCCGCCTTAGCATCCGGATCTTGCAGGGTGAAGAATAGTCCACTGCGATACTGAGAGGCGCTGGAGACTTCACCGGTCACCCAGACTTGCTGTAGTTGTTCATCCTGCTCTAACAGCAGTTGCAAATAAGACGTTAACCCAGCCACCGATACAGCTGTATCTGGAACCAGCTGATTGGAAAGATAATAGTTCATCGCCGAAAGATAAGGAAAATATAGGAATTGAGGCATCAGGAAACGCGGAGGATGCTCAAATAAGCCTAGATCAAGCCATTTACAGTTTCTGTCTCTAGATTAGCGAGACTCGGCTGCATTCGTTGACTTTTGACAAAACTGACGTGACCAAAGTGGCGATCGCAAATCCCACTTGTTGCTTAAAACAGGCTAGACGTTTATTGACCGATTTTCTCTCTCAGTGTTGGGTAAAACTAGAACATTTGAACTACAATAGAGATTCCTATCGCGAGCCTTGCCAGGGGGTTCCCCCATCCGTGTAAAGCTTGATGTAAGGGCACTTGCGGCTCTCATTTGTTGCTAAAAGTGATATAATAAAATATCTGAAACTAAAATTTGTCGCTATTTGGGACAATTTTAAGTTTCGGTGCCAATCGTTGAAGTAACCCTAGTTAGTGGAAATTTCCTACTCACTTACAAAGCCAAAAACTTGGTAAACCTGAGTGGGCAAATGGCTAAAACCAGCATTCATTTTGTATCAAAAGGCGGTGGATTCCATCGTTTCTGCCTGTGGAGGCTGTAAGGATGTCTTGTTAGACATTTCTACTATCAGAACCAGCCATCGAAGCAGGAAACTCCAGTCCGCGAGGCGGAGAAGCCCACACAAAAGCAACTTTTGCTAAGTGTGAAAAAAATATCACCACACCTGATTCTGTTCTTGAGGCATTAATGGCTATCCAAATCACGAACAATCCCGACAAGGACAAAGCCCTGAGCCTAGTGCTAAACCAAATTGAGCGCAGCTTTGGCAAGGGAGCAATTATGCGCCTAGGAGATGCCACCCGCATGAAGGTGGAAACAATTTCCACTGGAGCGCTGACCCTGGATTTAGCTTTGGGCGGTGGCTTGCCGAAGGGACGGGTGATTGAAATATATGGCCCGGAAAGTTCTGGTAAGACAACCCTCGCTTTGCACGCGATCGCTGAAGTGCAAAAATTAGGAGGAGTCGCTGCTTTTGTTGATGCTGAACACGCTCTAGATCCTGCTTACGCAGCCGTACTGGGCGTTGATATAGACAATCTTTTGGTTTCTCAACCCGACACCGGAGAAGCTGCCTTAGAAATTGTCGACCAGCTAGTTCGCTCTGCGGCAGTGGATATCGTGGTCATTGACTCGGTAGCTGCTTTGGTGCCTCGCGCTGAAATTGAAGGCGAAATGGGCGATTCCCACATGGGTTTGCAAGCCCGTTTGATGAGTCAAGCTCTTCGCAAAATTACCGGGAACATCGGTAAATCTGGTTGTACGGTCGTTTTCCTCAACCAGCTGCGACAAAAGATTGGCGTCACCTACGGCAACCCAGAAACAACCACTGGTGGTAATGCCTTAAAGTTTTACGCTTCAGTACGCTTGGATATTCGTCGGATTCAAACGCTGAAAAAAGGCAACGAAGAGTTTGGTAACCGAGCTAAAGTTAAAGTTGCCAAAAATAAAGTCGCCCCGCCCTTCCGCGTCGCAGAGTTTGACATTATCTTTGGCAAGGGAATCTCGACATTAGGGTGTATGGTTGACCTGGCAGAACAAACTGGGGTCATTACCCGTAAAGGAGCTTGGTATAGCTACAACGGTGATAACATTGCCCAAGGCCGGGATAACAGCATTAAGTACCTGGAAGAAAACTCTGAATTAATTCAAGAAATTGAGCAAAAGGTACGTCAAAAGCTAGAGATGGGGGCAGTTGTTCCTGCCAACTCTGTCACGCGAGTTGACGCCGAAGACGAAGAGTTAGAGGAAGAACTTTTAGACGACTAAAAGCGCTGTAGGGTAGGCGAGTCTACCCTATAAATCGTTTTTTGGGAAGCTTAGGGCTACTTTTACACATAAAAAAACCCGTTTTCTTATTGGAAACGGGTTTTTCGTATAAATTCTTATAAAGTTTAGTTTTGTGTGCCTGGATCGGAAATTCGTCTACTGAAAAAACGGTCTAAAATTTCTGATTGCTGAGTCGGAGTTAGCTGAGGGTCTACAGGAGATTCCAAAACTGGGACTAATGGATCTCTAATGGCAGAGGGGCCAGAGAGGAAATGTAGAGTCTCTTTTTGGCACTCGGTGTTGGGAGGCTGAACTGTTGTAGGAGAGGTAGGTGTTTCTACTTCTGTAACCGGAAGCGATTGCTCTGCATTTGTCAGGGCATTAATTTCTGCCATTAGGGTTGAAGAGACATTATCCACCATGCAGATAGTATTGCCCAGGAAAAAGGAGAAAGCCAGACCACCTAGACGAATGCGATCGCCGTCCTTGAGAAGAACACGTTTGTATACGGGTTCGCCATTAACGAAAGTCCCATTTGTACTATTCAGGTCAACCAGATAAAACCCCTGATCGTCGATATATCGAATCGCTGCATGATTGCGAGACAAACGTCTATCCGGAATCGGTAGGGCAGCTTGACGCGCCCGCCCCAGTGTCCAAATTCGCTGCGGCTGAAACAACATTTGCGTTTTAGCATCTATTAAATTTGTGACTAGATAGACTTGCTGCTCCTGCGCTACGCCTTGGATATATCGAGGTGCAATGCCACTAAGAAATTTATTGCCGCTATCTTCTAGCTTCAGAATCTCATCTAGTAAACCACGATGATGCTCATAGAGCTTAAGGAATACCTGATATAGACCCAAGCGTTGTTCTAGTTCCATGTGTTGGGATGACACTTAATCTTAGGTGAGGCTCAGCCGATGAAGTAACGCAGAACCTTATCGGCTTTCAACAAGGGAAGCCAAAGACTGCAAGAATGTCGTTAAGCCAAATAACTGAATCTAGCCTATTTTACTCGCAAGTTCTCAGGGTGCGAAATACTCACCAGATCCCTTCTTTCAAGCTTAGATTGTCTTACCCCTTCGAGGAATCCGCAAGATTACTGGAAACGATCAGCTTTATGGCTTACGTTGGGATTTTTGTTCTAGGCGAAACAGCCAAACCATCAAAGCAACTACGCCAATTTGTAGTGCTAAGTTAGGCACGGCTGAGGCAATTTCCCGACCGGAGGCTAACTTGGCAAGAAAGACCATCCCTCCGATAAAGCCAGAAGCGCCGCACGCCACATAAACAAATTGCCTAAGACCTTTGTAGGGAGTAGCAAGTTCAGCTTTTAGTTGTGCATACTGTTCAGCACTGACTTTCCGAGTGCCTTTGATGTTGCGGGTGCGATTTTTTAATTTTGGGTCTACCATCCGTCTCGATCCCCACCGACTTTAGATCCATCTTGGCATGATGGTGGTCGGCAGCAGCGGCGGCTGGTGCTATAAATTTGAACGCGATCGCATTTCTTCCAGAAATTGGGTGCAACAGTTTCTATCTAAACCTGCTACGATAGTAAATCGGCAGTGCCGGTGTAGCTCAGTGGTAGAGCATTCGATTCGTAATCGAACGGTCGGCGGTTCAAATCCGCCCATCGGCTTGAATCAAATAATGACAGCAACAAAAGGCAAGGACTTGTAAAGGTCGCCCCACATGCGAATGGATTTGCGTTTGGTTGCAAGAGAGCAGGAACGGAATCAGCCTGAGCAAGGTGTTTAAAGAGGACGTCTCAGCCTCTGGTTGAACGTTCCATATCGGCAGCTATCATCCTAACTGGTTGATTTAATAACTAGACAATAATGACGTTAAATATCAATCTGCTGCCTCATCACCGTGCTAAAACGCTGCGGGAATCTGGGAAACAATATTATGTGGATGCTAAGGGCGATCGCTTTCCTAGCGTCTCCACTATCCTCAACGCCACCAAACCGCAAGAAGATCGAGAAGCACTCTTCAACTGGCGCAACCGAGTTGGAGCAGAGGAAGCCAACCGAATTTCTGGTGCTGCTAGCCGTCGCGGTACGTCCACTCACAAGCACATTCAGCGCTATCTACTGGGGGAAAATGTCGCCTGTCCAGACGCGGCTAAACCTTACTGGGATAGCATAGAGCCGGTGTTGCAAGACATTCACGAGGTAAGGCTCGTGGAAGGTTCTGTCTTCCACTACGATTTGAGTTATGCGGGTCGAGTGGATTGCGTTGCGAGTTATAAGGGCATTCCCTGCGTCTGTGACTGGAAAACCGCTGATAAGCCGAAAGGGTCAGTTGAACGCCTCCGTGATAGCCCGCTTCAGTTAGCGGCTTATATGGGCGCGGTTAATAAATTTTACCAAGAGTATGGTATCCATCTGCGTCATGCCTTGCTGGTTGTAGCGGTTCCGGAAATGCCTGCTGAGGTGTTCTGGTTTGAACCAGATAATATGATGATTTACTGGCAGCAGTGGGAGCGCAGAGTTGGGGAATTTTGGCAGCGTAGAGGAACAATGACGCCTTCAAGCATCTAATTCTCCTTGAGATAATGCCATCCCTGCTAGCTCTTAAATCACTACGGACTGAATGCACGCACAGTCGCGATCGCCAACTACCCTGGAATCATCAGCAGTCCGGATAAAACACTTGAAATGAAAAGAAGCTCTAAAGTTTTAGCAGGGCTAATCGGTGTCTATGCCGGTGATGCGTTGGGTTTTCCAGTCAAATTTATTACCAAATCGATCGGTGAAGTCACCTGTAACAGAGATGATAGGTTCTGGAACTTATAATCAACCTGCTGGCACTTGGTCAGATGATAGCTCCCTTATCTTCTGCTTCGCAAAATCATGATGGATTTTCTCCGAATGTAACAGCTAACTATTTCTATCGTTGGTTGAACTGAGATTTCTGGACTCCCCACAGCGAAGTTTTTGACATTGGCAGCTCTTCTCATACCGAAGCGGTACTAAAAGCGGTGAATTTAAGTGACGATACGGATACCACTGCTGCCGTTACTGGTGGCTTAGCGGGAATTTATTACAGTATTGAAAATATTTTAGAAGAATGGATCGAGCAAATTGCTAGGATTGAAGACATCCTTGATTTAGCAACACGTCTGGAAGCAGCTATCTACAGGTAATTTCTCACATTATCTGAAATCCACTGAAGGTAGGGTGGAGAGCCAGCTAAGATTGGCAAAGCAATAATTTCTGGTACTTCATAAGAGTGCAACTCTCGAATCTTGGCTTCGAGGGCGGGGAAGTGCGCTAAATCTGTTTTAATGATTAGCTGCCATTCCTCTTCTGAGTTAACCTTACCTTGCCAAGTATAGACAGAATGCACTGGCATTAAGTTAACGCAAGCCGCTAGCTGGGATGCAACTAAATTTTGCGCGATCGCTTCTGCCTCTTGTCGCGAAGACGCCGTTACGAACACTACAGCGTAACGAGTTGTACCAGAATCGCGATCCATAACCTGTAATTTAGTCCACAAAAAATCCCAAATCTATCAGAAATTATCAGTTAGCTTTCTCCCAACTACCCAACCATTGCTCTAACTGGTTGTTCAAAAGGTGTCACACTACCACTAACAGTTGCTTCTGAGTATGAGTTTTGGTGTTCTGATGGCAGCACAGCGCCATTCATTTGAGCATCTTCCAAGTTAGTTCCTACCAGCTTTGCCTCACTCAAATCGGCTTCACTCAAGTTTGCTCTACTCAGAATCGTCCAGCTTAAGTCTGCCCCTTCCAAAGACGCCTTTGCCAGGTTTGCTCCCCGCAGATCTGCTCCTTTCAGATTGGCCCTACGCAGTGTCGCTTGGCTGAGATCTACTGCGCTTAGGTTAGCGCCTTCCAGGTTAGCGCCACTCAGTCTGGCATCATTAAGGTTGGCTCCCTCTAAATCGACTCCGCCCAGGTCTAATCCTTTTAAAAAAGCTCTTCTGAAGTTAACACCATTTAAGGAAGCGCCATACAATTTCGCGCCTGTGAGTCTCGCTTCGCACAAATTAGCCCAACTAAGGTTAACGCCACTGAGATTTGCTTCCCGCAGATTAATCCTTTGCATATTTGCTCCACAGAGATTAGCACCCCAAAGGTTAGCTACTCGAAGATTAGCACTGCTGAGATTTGCACCGCTCAGTTTGGCTCCAGGCAATTTTGACTTCACTAGAAACGCTCCACTGAGGTTCGCTTTCGTCAAGTCTGCTTCTACCAGTTTGCCTTCACTCAGTTTGATAAAACTTAGATCGGCCCAGTTTAGACAAGCACCCGTTAAGTCTGACTTTGTTAGGAAAGCTCGACTCAGATTAGCTCCTCTCAGGTTAGCGCCCGTGAGATTGACCCCAATGAGCGTCACTCCCCTCAAGTCACTTCCGTTAAGATCGATCCCGGCAAAGTCTCTTTGTCCGTCTTCATAAAGCTTAAGTAAATGGCTTACTTCCATAGCGCGATCGCTCCCTAGTTTATATAAACTGTTGAAGAGACTTGAAACGAATCTTACCTGGCTAAATAGCCGCATTTTCTGCGGCTTTTTTTATAACAGAATCTTTCTTCATTCCAGTTTTTATCTGTTATTTGCCGACGCCTTAATCAATATTTTACTTCTCTAGATTACCCTCCTTATAAGGTTCAAGTAGATGATGTAACAAATATTTTTTTATATTTTCTTAAAACTCAATAATTAAGTAATTTTTCTAATAACAATCCTCTACAAAACCTATTTTCCGTAAAAATACGGTGGTCAGTTTATCTATAAATTCCTCTAATTTTTATAGACAGGTGAAGTGTTATTCAACAATCAACATAGTTTTCTAGCGAAGATTCATCCATGACAGAGATTACTCTGCTTGGGTGTGTGGGAAGACTGCCATACATCCTACACAAGCATCCGTTTCTCAAAACCTATTTTAAACAAAGACACAAAACTTCGCGTTTCTTGCTGATTTCTCAATTGTCTTAAATCGCTGAAGAGCTAGCGTTTAGGCTTGCAAATTTACTTGAATTCGCAGAACGCCACTACTACCATCCATCCGATTATCATCTTTCAGTTGCTGCTGTTGGCGTAAAGACGTTGCGCGAACAAGTAAAGTATAATTTCCCGGCTGCTGGGGCATCCACAAATAACGCCAGAGCGTCCACTCATGGGCAGATGGCGGTTGATTCTGCTCGGCATTCTGCCAAATCTTACCATCGTTGGTACTTACCTCAATGGCTGTAATCGGACTAGATTTGTCCAAGGCAACACCAGCAATCAAAATGCCGCTTTCCCAACCTATTTCACCCGTGCGCCCCAAATGCACCCGATGCTGCCTGTTCCAAACGCGAGTGTTTTGTACTTGGCGCATCAGCGCATGAGTAGGAATTTCTGCGGTATTAGACCAGCCCTGACGTTCCCAAAAACCTCGCTTCTGGCTGCTGACAGCTTCAATCTCGACTAGCCATTTGGGTTGCTTCTGACCAAAGTGACCGGGAATAATGATGCGTAAAGGATAGCCATGCGACTGATTGAGAGCTTCGCCATTCATCTGGTGAACCAGTCGCACTTCTTGTCTCATGACTTCTGCAACTGGCAATGTTGTTTCGTAGGAATCAGCTCCGTGCAGCCTAAATTCTATCGCCTCTGATTTAACACCAGCTTGCTCTAGAAAAGGTAGCAAAGGGGTACCCGTCCACTGAGCGTTTCCAATCAGGTTGCCGCCAGTGGGATTGCCGATGCATTCCATTGTCAAATAGAAATTTTCCTGCGGCGCTGCCATGATGTCTTGAAAAGTCAGCGTCAGCGGCTGGGCAACAGCACCCGTCACCTTTAACCGCCAGTTGTCCAGGTTAATCCTAGGCGGCAAGGCGTAAGATTGCACATAAAATTCGCTCAATGGCGTGAGCAGGTGTTTTGGCAGTTTTGAGTCTGGCTTGAGCAGGTCAAGCAAAAACAGCGGCTCTACGGACCCTGTTAACTGGCAGCCTGGGAGCAAGCTAGCCGCAATCAGCCCGCCGGATGTTTGTAGCAGCTGTTTGAGAACTTGACGGCGTTTCACCACTGCCTCTTATAACGAATAAACTTGACCATCAATCAGCAAGCGAGTAATTCCTTTAGCTTGCAGTTGCGAACAAGTTTTCTGAAGCATCCTGCCATCTGGAACTTTAATCACTCGTTGGGTGCGGTTCGAGAACCTACGAGCTACCCGATGGTTATCGAAAACTGGTAGTGTTCTCTGTTGAACTTCTTGGGCAGGAATTTGTCCAAGATCGCTGAACTCTCGCAGGGGTCTGGCGATTAATTCTGCTGCTCGGTCTACAACTAAGTAGCAGGTTTTAGGAAGCACCGCGTTAGATAGCGGTAAGACTTGAACGCTAGCACGGTTTTGTCGCTTAAAGGTTCCTGCTGGAATCGGACTTTCTAGAGTTGGCGTATCATCCCAGTCGTCTTCGTCTTGGAGGTCTTCTAAATCGTCGTCGTCATCCTCGTCGTCCTCGTCCTCGTCGTCTTCTAAATCCGTCAGGTCTTCCCCCAGCATCTCTTCTATGACACTGGCTTCTGCACTGTAATTGTTATCAAGTAGATCGGGGTTGTTACTTGGTGCGGCATCCACAGCCAGCTGAAAAAGTGGCAGAGAAGAATTGATCCCAGGGAAAATTTCGGAAGGAATGTTTTCTTGCTCTTGTGCCCTCTCTTCCTCTGTAGAGACTGAGGAGCGCCTGCGACGCCTCCGTGGGGCGGTAGGGCTTGCCTCTAATGATTCCTCACTATCACTATCTGCAAAAGATTCTTGAGTGTGGGGAAAGGATTCTTCGCTCTTTACCGATGCGGTCAGCGATGTTTCTACTGGCTCGTCGTCAGCTTCAGTGGCAGGTTCGGAAATTGAATGGGAGCGATTGGTTCGCTTTTGCTGGATTAGGGCTTCATATTCTGGCTCTGATAGACGACTTTTTAAAAGACGGCTAATCGTTGAATTACTGACATCATAACGACTAGCCAGGGTTGAGGTTGTCTCTCCTGGCTGTCGATACAGGTTGAGGATGTCGCGCTTATCTAATTCGGAGAGTTTTCTCACACTCATGCTACTTCCTAAGCACGTTTGCGTCCGCTACGACGGGAACGACTGGATGTATCAAATTCCAGGACAGCGCCAATGGCAAACAGGACGCCGCTGAAGACCCAAAATACTTCCAATAGTCCTCCGCTTTGATAATCATCACCAATGAATTTATCGGCGTATTTCAGCCACATATCAGCAACGTAGTATGAAAAAGCTGCCCCAGCAATCATCCGCCAAGACTGAGAAAAACGACCCCCCCAAAAGGCTAGCAATACGGTCGAGGCAACGATCAACAGAAAGATATCGCTAACAACGTAAAAAATGTTCAAAAAGGTTCCTAATGGCTCTAGAAACTTTTCTACTGATAGAACCCAGGCTGGAGCCTGATTCTCTCCAGTAGGAGCAGAGGGTTTTGCTTGTGCTGTTTTCACCACAGTAGCGGTTTTATTGACTGCTTGTGCTTTGGTGGCAGCGATCGCTTTCTTGGGTGAAGTCGCCTTCGCTATCTGTGTTGTTCCCTGTGTTGTTCCTACGGGTAAAGGTGGGGTTGCAGCGGATGCATTATTCGGGGAGGCAACCTGTAACCAGACTGCCAAGGCAATTCCGGCAACTGCGATCGCTGCAACGGTTGCCCACTGCCAAACTTCTAGATTCAGTCGCCGTGAGATGACAGCTAAAATCATTCCCCAGGCAAGAAATAAATAGGCAGGGACAAAAAACAAATCCCCAGGTGACACAATGGGTTCTTGGTGTAAAACCAGTTCCCAGTAGCAAAACAACAGGTTCCCGAGAAAATAGCACAACATCCCCAGTCCAAATCCCAGCCAGACGTTACGTCCGCTAACAATCTGGGGACTGCGCCAGTTTCTAAAACACAGCACTGCTGCGCCTAGGTAAGCTACCTCTTCAAAAATGTAAGTTCCAATCGAGTACCAAAGCGGACGCTCCTCTCCGGGCGCAGAAATGCTAAACAGCAGAAAATACAGTAGCGCTAGCACACCCCAGATTATTCCCGCAACGATTACTGTCTGTACGCTCAGAAGGGATTGTAAACCGGATACTTTTTCCGATGACTTTTCTAAAGAACTGCTCATAGTTTTTCAAAACAAGGATGCACGCAAGGTTTAATCGCAAATGCAATTCAATTAATAATCTGCTAACAAATCTCCTTTAAGAAGCGCAAGTGTCTCATCTTAATGCAAGCTTTGGCATATTTCCCAAACATTTTTTAGATTAGCGCCACAGCTTACCTAGGGGAGATTGATTTAGCCACTCCAGGAACTGAGACCGCTCTCCTGGTTGCATATCTTGTAATGTATCCTTTACTCCTTGGGCAAAGTGGGTATTGCCGAAATATTCCTTACCCAAGCGATGCAGTTCTTGTAACAAGGTGATCAGATGATGTTCCTCCCAAGGGGGAATTTGGAGGCTACTCAAAGGGTCCATTGTTAGCAAGTTTTTCACAGCTTCCGGCCCATCCGCACTGGGAAAGTGCCACTGACGGAAGACATCGCTAAGGTCTTTTTGAAATAATCCGGCTTGTCTGTTTCCTAATAGGTCTTCAACGTCTATGTAAACCGCCTGGAGCAACAAAAGGCAAGCTTGGGCGAGAGGGACAATTTTGACGTCACTACTAGCCTCCGCAGCCAGCTGATCTAGACGAATTTTGCCCCAGACGCTATACCGATCTGGCTCTTCCAGCAAAACGCAGGCTTTGCCACGGTTATCGGTAAGGTCTCGCCAAAAGGCTCTGGCTTCTTCTGCTTGATTAGCTGCAAATACACTGATCAAGCGAAAGGTTTGCCCCTGATAAGTGAGAATCGGGATCTGTTGCTCCCGCTTGGGGTGCTGAATGCTAGAAATTTCAACATCCTGCCGTTTCAGAATAAACATGACACTGGCAAATGACTCCTGACTTGGCCGGGGGCGTGGTGCGGCTAAAAAGCGATCGCCACGAAACTATATAAGGGCGCGATCCAGCCCTGGTGCTGGGATAAAATCGGACAACGCCGCGAGAGCGTCCGCGTAGCGCCTATCGCCTTGACTAATACACTATCGTATCCAAACGTCTGGGTATGTTGGTTTCTAGTTTACATTGAGCTTAAAGCTGCTTGAGCGATATATTTGGAAAGCTTTGGCTTTCTGGGTTGCTTTGCAGCACTCGGCACAGATACAATCTACGACAGAGCCAAGTTTGGCGATCCATTTTCATGTGGGTGCGTAACTCAGGTGGATAGAGTAGCTGCCTTCTAAGCAGTTTGTCGGGGGTTCGAGTCCCTCCGCACCCGTTTTAACTCAATAAAAATCCTTATTTTCAAAAATTGGGTAATAAAGGTGCATAAGGCAGGGAAAACGCATCTAAAATGCTGGATGTCTCTCCCCGTAGGAATTTTATCAGTTGCTCAGCCTTAAACCTAAATGCTTGAACCCCTTGTCGAGTAGGTATTTCACAGATAAGATGCGTTTGTCTTGGGGCGCAAGGCAACAACACCAGCGTAGTTATCATCATAAGGTTTATAGCTCGTGACCTGTTCTTAATACCGCCACAACCAAGTTAATTTTTGGCTATAAAGCACGATCGATTAGAATCAGCCAGCTCTTTTAGGGTTAGCGACACTCTACACGAGTTTTTTTAGTATTTTTGTCAAAGCTCGATTAGAGAAATTGCGAGTCATCTATTGCTTTAGGAGCCCCTTATATTTTTGGAACCTAAGAATTATGTAAATAGGTGATAAATTGTCATTCTTGCTTGTAGGAATCTGAATTCATCAATACTGCCACAGGATTCTGCAATGTATGACGTGTATTTAGCTACTGACAAATCAAGCCGCTCATTGCTTATAGGCGATTTAATCATCCTATCTTTAGCTGCTAAAGTTTTTCATCTATAGCACCTCTAGACTCTTTAAAAGCGGTCAGAAAATAAGTTATCAGTTGCATATCTCTAGTTAGAGAGCTATGCGTGTACTCTCATGAAGAAGATACTTCCTGGATATCTAAAAGATTGGGTAGAATCTCCAGAAACATGACTTCTGAAGTAAGCTCATCCGAATAAAACTTTGATTAAGTTATTTGCTGAAAAAGCCCGTGACGAGGATTGAACTCGTGACCTCACCCTTACCAAGGGTGTGCTCTACCACTGAGCCACACGGGCAGTTTTATAAGTTATAAACGTTAAATTTTGAGTCGGTTACCTTAATTAAAGAATAACTCAAAACTTATGGCTTAGAACTTTTGTTGCGTGGTGGGCCGAGCTGGATTTGAACCAGCGTAGGCATAGCCAGCGGATTTACAGTCCGCCCCCATTAACCACTCGGGCATCGACCCATTTGTTCCACGATTAATAATCGTAGCACAAGGTTTGGGAAATGCAAAAGTTTTTTTGAAAATTGATTTTATAGCTGTGGAAAAAGTGACGGACAGTGCAAGTAGCAGGATGAGAGCGGGAATCTACATCGCTTACTCCTACATTGATCCCTGTCTTCTGAATCAGCCACCAGAGCGCGTGGCATTTCTCGTAGCGATCGCTCGACTGGGAAAGTCACTTTCATCGTAAATTTCGCCAACCAGCTCCTCCAGAATGTCTTCCAGCGTGATCAACCCCACCGTGCCCCCATACTCATCGACGACGATGGCAATGTGGAGGCGTTGTTGCAACATATCCTTCAGTAGATTGGCGGCTCGTTTAGTGTCCGGCACGTATACTGGCGGGTCCATCGCCTCTGTCACCAAGCCATTATCAATCCCTTCTTTTTTCAAAAACCTCAGCTGCTGGAGCGCTCGCTTCAGGTGAACAACGCCGACAATTTGATCCTTAGACTCCTCCTGCACGGGAATACGGGAATATCCTGTCTCCAGACACAGATTCACAAACTCCTGCAACGTCGCTTCATGAGAGATTGTCCTCATGTCAATCCGTGGCTTAACCAGATCGCGGGTGCTGAGACTGTCTAGCATCAAGGCTTTGTTCAGCAGCTGGTGTTTGTGTAAATCCAGATGCCCCTTGCCTCCCAAAATTTCAATCATCAGATGGAGGTCTCTTAAAGACTCTCCCTCTTGAACAACACCCCCCTGAAACAGGCGAATTACCCGCTGAGTAATTTGCTCAAATAAATAAATGAGCGGGCCGAGAACGATAGATAGCAAGTAAATCGGGCGAACGGCAAACTTAAAAACTGGCATGACATTGTTGATTGCCAGAGATTTAGGGGTAACTTCTCCAAAAATCAGCACTAGAAAAGTAACAACAGCAGTAGCAATTCCCAATCCTGCATTCCCTAACCAGAGGGCAAATAAGTTACTGGTCAGAATTGCTGAAAAATTATTAACTAGATTGTTACCGACTAGAAGGGTAGTGATAAACCGACCCCGATTTTCTAAGACCAGCGCAAACATCCGGCGCGGGTCTCCTTGCTCTTGAATCAGCGCCCTGAGTTTAAGGTTGTCGAGGGCTGTAATCGCCGTTTCCGAGCCGGAGAAAAAAGCAGAAAGCAAAAGCATCAATCCCAGCACCGCGATATCGAGCCAAACACTTCCTAAAAGGGGACCCAGATCGGAAGTAACTAGAATATATGACTGAACGGGTAAAACAATCACGGGAAGCTGTAAAAGGCAAAAGTTAAAAAGCAAAAGGAAAAAGAAAGATTTTTCACTTTTGCCTTTTTCCTTTTAACTTTAGAGTAGCTCACCTGTTTCTTGTAGGGAGTGCAAACGTCGGTAAATTCCTTTGCGGTGCAGTAGTTCAGCATGGCTGCCGACTTCTACAATTTGACCTTGATCGAGAACTACAATTTTGTCTGCTTCCCGGATGGTACTAAGTCTGTGAGCAATGATAATGGTGGTGCGGGTGCCAAGGATGCTACGCATTGCTAACTGAATTGAGCGCTCAGATTCGTAGTCGAGGCTAGAAGTTGCTTCATCAAAGATGAGGATATCTGGATCGACCAAGAGTGCCCTAGCAATTCCCAAGCGCTGTCGTTGTCCCCCAGACAGGCGCATTCCCCGCTCTCCAACAACGGTGTAGTACCCTTGCGGCAGATGCTCAATGACTTCGTCTACTCTGGCAATGCGGCAAGCTTCCTGAACCTGTTCAACCGTAGCTTTGGGGTTGCCATAGGTAAGGTTTTCAAGCAACGTCCCGTTGAAAATATCTACTTCCTGGTGAACAATTGCCAGACGCCGCCGATAGCCAGTGACATCCAAAGTGCGAATGTCTTGACCATCCATTAAAATCTGACCTTGATGGGGTTCAAAATACCGGAACAGAAGCTTGACTAAGGTAGACTTACCCGACCCCGAACGCCCCACCAGCGCTACAGTTTGATAAGGTTCGATGAGTAGGTTAATGTTTTCTAAAACTGGGCGATCGCTGTCATAGCCAAAGCTCAGATGGGAAAATTCGACTTTGCCGGTAAATTGATAGGACAATTCAGAACCCCGAGAATCCTGAGTTCCTCCTTCTGCCGTCTGCGTTCTGGTTTGAGACAGAATGACCGCATCTACGCCTACAGGTAGGTGCATGAACTCGTGGAACCGGAGCATGGAGGCATAGCGACGAGCAAATATCTCAGCGAGGTTGCTAATAGGTTCTAGCTCCGAGTAGGCCATGCTGGAGATGGTCAACGTAGTAACGAAGTGTCCTAGTGAAATCTTTCCCTGTAAGGTGGCGTTGAGGGTCAAACCAAGTACTAGAAAGACACAAAACTGGATGATCGTCCTTTGGGAAGTAGCTAGGATGACGTAACCTCTATGAATGCGGTAGTCAACAACTTTGAACTCCCGCTCTAGGCGCTGTCGTTGACGCTCCAGTTCTCTCTGTTCGGTGGCAAAGGCTTTGACGGTTTTAATGTTGGTAATAATTTCCGAAGTACGACTTTCGGTATTTTCCTGATATCGATCCAGTTTCTGTTCGCGATCGCTCAGTTGCTTGAGGTCTTTGAGGGTGAAGCTGAGGATGAAGATGAAGGAAATTAGGAAAATTACGGCAATTCGCCACTCAATTAGCCAGATCATCGCAAAGATACCCAGCACCCGAACGAGTTTGGGAATCAACTGTCCGGCGACTTCAGGATAAGTCCAGGTGTGATTAGCGAGTCCTCTAGCAACTCGTCCGGCGATTCGTCCGGGGTTGTTTTCTTCGTAAAATTCTAGCGGTAGAGTGACGATTTTTTCGAGGACTTTTATGCTGTGGTCTCGACGCGATCGCAAGGCTGTATCCCAGTGAAACCAGATGCCGAGCCAAGGCTGAATGGGCGCTCTAACGACGGTGACTAACAAGATTAATCCCATTAGCACTGAGAGGGAAAGGAATCGATTTGCCGGTAAGTTGCTAACTTCAGCGATGAGAGCGATCGCATTTTGCAATCCCCGATCCAGCGGTTGACCGGACAGTACGTTGAGAATCTGCCCAATTGTGTAAGGAACTACCAGATCGATGATTTCAAAGAGACTAGATGCCGCAATACTTAAAAGCGCGACGATTCGATATTTTCGGTAATAACCGAGGATATCCCGAATGCTTGCCATAATTCTTTCTTGATGAAAAATAGCCAATAAAAAATTCCAGAGTCAGGCTCAAAAAGCGACTCTAGAAAAACTTGTATCTTGCATTCAGCAACTCCATATCGCGGCTACACGTACCAAACCCATCTCCGTGGGTTTGAAAACATTTCACTTGTCTTTAGTCAAGCAAAAGGTTGGTGTAGTCCTATGCAGCCTGAGGCAAAAGATACGCGAAAGACATTTTGGGTTGAATAACAAAGTGACTCCCGAACAAGGAAGTTTTACAGGAGCTTTGAGATAACCTATCGATTGAACTTATGGCTTCATCAGCATCGGTAGTGGCCTCGGTTTAGTAGCGAGTTACATAGCGTAGGCTGAGTGAAGTGCCCACCAAACAAGAAAAGCAATACCACCCAAAACCAACACAGATGAGATAGCGATCGCTTTTGGGCTATCAGCTCCCTCGAACTTCATAATTCCACGGTTCAAGTCTGACATAAGGCTGCGATCCTCCTTGATTCGGAGCTAGACAACAATTTGTAAACATATCTTAACCCATGACTAGGTTAGCGGCTGAGGGAGGACTCGTCTATCACCCGAATGGGTCATAAATGGGTTGGGTTAAGATGGGAGCGACTTTTAAGACTGCAAAACTGAAGTGCTGCAAGATTTAAGCTAGATCGGGTCACGATCTATGTACATAGGGGATTATCCGTGAAAATTGTGCTGATTGTTTTGGCAGTTGTTGTAGGGTTGGTACTGGCGGTAGAGGTGGGATTGCGGCTGCTATTTGGCTTTGGAAATCCCTTGATTTATATTGCCGATGAACAGATTGGATATTTATTAGCGCCAAATCAGCGGACTCGCAGGTTTGGCAATCTGATAGAAATTAATCAGTATTCAATGCGAAGCCCAAAAATCACGGAAACTCGCCCTGAATCTACGCTGCGGGTGCTGCTGTTGGGAGATTCCATTGCGAATGGTGGCTGGTGGACAGATCAGGCTGAGACGCTTTCAGCCATGATGACTCAACAGTTGCAATCCTCTATTGAGGGTAAAACTTTTAAGCAAATAGAAGTTCTCAACGCTTCAGCGAACTCTTGGTGTCCGCGCAATGAATTAGCGTACTTAAAGCAGTTTGGTACGTTCGATGCTCAGGTAGTCGTGTTGCTGATTAATACTGACGATCTGTTCGGGACTGCGCCGACTTCAATCCCCGTAGGGCGCGATCGCAATTACCCCGACCAAAAACCGCCCCTAGCGCTTGTAGAGGCATTCAGCCGCTATTTGTTAAAGGCACCGCCAGTACCAGAGATGAAAGCAGTGAACGCGGAATCAGGCGATCGCGTTGGGTTTAATCTAAACGCCATTCAAGAAATCCAGACAATCGCAGAGCAAAAAGGTGCCCGCTTCTTGCTCGCAATGACGCCCCTAAAGAGGGAATTGGGCGAACCGGGTTCCCGGGATTATGAACTAAAAGCGCGAGTGCGCCTCATCGACTTAACCCAAAACCAGCACATTGCCTACATAGATTTTCTACCCATTTTCAACTCAAAAGAGCAGCCAGAGAACCTCTACCGAGATCATATTCATCTCAGCCCTCAAGGGAATCAGCTGGTTAATAAAGAAATTGGGCGATCGCTCAGTCAATTAAACATGCGAAATTAAAAATTAAAAATTGCGGAATTTTTACTTTGGTAGTGGTAAAACATAGTGTTAATTAGTAGTAGAACCTTTGTGAAGCAAAGGTTCTACTACTAATTATCGCTACTTCTACAACACACCTTCCATTTTTAATTTTTAATTTTTAATTTTTAATTCTTTAGAAGGAAACAGCTACAGCCGGAGAACTCAGACACCGACAATCCCAGTCTGGTTGCTGCCAAACCTGACCATCGAGAGCCATCTGATCGATCAAACTCGCCAGACGCAAAGCTTTAAGCGCCTGTTCGCCGCCTACAGAAGGTTGATTCCCACCGCGCACGCAGTTAACAAAATGCTCTAACTCCGCGTGAAGCGGCTCAATATTACTGGTGTAGACTTTCTCAATTAACCCATCCTGTCGGTAAAGCACCTGACCATAATCTGTCATATAATTTGCAGTCGTTTGCCGGTGAATCAGAATTTCATTGTTGAGAAAATCTGCCTCAGTTAGAGAATTTTTACAATGGGCAGCAATGCGACGAATTTTGCGGTGTGTCACCTTACTGGCTGTTAGCGTGGCGACAATTCCGTTGGCAAAGCCTAGGGTAGCAGTCACGTAATCTAAATAGCCGGAATCAGAGGCACGACTACCACTAGCGGTCAATTTGACTACCGGCGCAGCGGATAGTTCTAGCAACAGGTCAATATCATGGATCATCAGATCCAAGACGACAGAGACATCGTTAGCCCGTTGCGAGTAAGGACTCATGCGATGAGCCTCTAGGGCAAGCAATTCTTCTGTTTTCAGAACTTTGCTGAGTTCTTGAAAAGCCGGGTTAAACCGCTCAATATGTCCTACTTGGAGAATCGAGTGCGATTCGGCTGCGGCATTGACGAGGGATTCAGCCTCGGCAATACTGGCGGCAATTGGCTTTTCAATCAAGACATGAATCCCTGCTTGCAGGCAAGTCATGCCAACCTCATGATGCAGCCTTGTCGGAACGGCAATGCAGACAGCGTCTACATAGGGGATTAAGTCATGATAGTTTTCAAAAAAGCGAGCGCGATACTTACTCGCAGTATCCAAACCCCGCTCAACATTAATATCTGATACACCAACCAGTTCCACATCTTTAAGCAGACTCAGAACGCGGGTGTGATGCTGTCCCATATTACCGACCCCAATCACGCCAACGCGGATCGGTTGCGGCTGGTTACGCTGCTGATGAGCGTCTGGCTGTCTTGCTGGCATGCTATCTTGCACTCCTGTATGCTCCTCCACCACTAGGATTAAATCAATTGGCAACGTTTAGTCGCCTGAGACGATCCAGATGGTATCATAGTGCCTTCTTTTGTGAAGAATTTCAAAGCTGTGTCTAACTTTCTCAAATTCGTGAGATTTATCTTATCTTCCATTTTGTTGAGGTTTGTAAATTAGTAACTGGTAAATGTGTCACTTTCTCTCCCGTCCATTTGGTGAGGACTGAGGGCTGAGGACTGAGGGCTGAGGACTGAGAGTTGAGGACTGAGGGCTGAGGAATTTAGTAGCCAGTAAGCGGTCAATTATCAAGACGTGATGGTGGGAAACATCTGAAAGTTGGCAGAAGTAAAAATCTGGGGATGAGGGGGCTGGGACGTGAAAGCGGTTGTTTTGTTGTCTGGGGGGCTAGATTCTTCGACGGTACTGTATCAAGCAAAGGTTGATGGCTGTGAGTGTTATGCCATCTCATTCGATTACCAGCAGCGACACCAGCGAGAGTTAGAGTCTGCGACAACGATCGCTCGCCTCGCTGGTATACGAGAACATCAGGTAGTGGCGTTTGATTTGCGTCGCTGGGGCGGTTCTGCGCTCACGGACAGTGCCATTAACGTACCAGAAGGGCGATCGCTTGATGAAATGGATCAAAGTATCCCCGTGACCTATGTCCCCGCCCGAAATACCATCTTTTTGAGCTTTGCCCTCGCTTATGCAGAAACCATCAATGCCCAGCGGGTTTATATTGGCGTTAATGCTTTAGATTATTCCGGCTATCCCGATTGTCGTCCCGATTATATCCAGGCAATGCAGGAAGTCTTTCGACTGGGAACAAAACAGGGACGAGAGGGACAGCCAATTAGCATCATGACGCCCCTGATAGACCTGAAAAAAACGGAAATCATTCAGATGGGGAATCGGCTAGGCGTTCCTTGGGAGCAAACTTGGTCTTGCTATACCGGGAGCGAAGTGGCTTGTGGCGTCTGTGATTCCTGCCAGTTGCGTCTAGCTGCTTTTGCTGAGCTAGGATTACAAGATCCCCTTCCTTATGCAGCGAAGAGTCACTAAAGTTGGGGATATTCCTGCCGTAAACGAGAGGCAAGTGAAAATCTAAACGCGATCATTCAAAATTTCTGCTGGATCCTGATTCCTGATTCGTTATTTCTGATTTCTTGGTGTCATCCGCTGCAACCTTGGCATCTGAGACATTTGAATCTGAGCCATCTGAATCTGACATATTTGAGACATCAGACCCGTTAGTTTCATTGCTAGCAACTGTCGCCTCTCGTCGGTGAATGCGAATTTGGTGCAGGCGAGGACCCTCGGCGGAAACGATAGTCAGCTCAAGGTTGTCAAAGCGCAAGGTTTCACCTTGGGTAGGAATTCTCTGATAGTGGTAAAGCACGAAGCCGCCCAAGGTTTGGTATTTATCAATCAAGGGCAAGTTGAGATCGAGAAATTCGTTGACTTCTTCCAAATTCATCTGTGCTTGTACCAGAAAAGTTTGCTCATCCAAAATTTGCACAGCTAACTCTTCTTTATCCTCAGCTTTTGGCTCGTAGCCGATAATTTCAGCAATCAAATCCTCAATTGTTACTAACCCCGCGGTGCCGCCAAATTCATCCACAACGATCGCCATTGCCAGGTGACTTCGCTGCATCATCGGCAAAAGTTCGCTTAAAGGCTGTCCTTCCGGCACAAATCGAGCGGGTCGAATCCAAGGCTGAATTGGTGTATCTAAAGTTAGTTCGCCTTTGGCTAGAGGTTCAGCTAACTCTTTGAAGTAGATAATGCCGCGAATATCGTCAAGGGATTCTCCTGTGACGGGATAGCGGGAGTGACCCGTGGTAGTAATTTCATCTAGAAAGATTTGAAAAGTGGCTTCACAGGGAATAGAGGCAATGCTGGTGCGGGGAACCATGACTTCTTCCGCCAACACCTCACCAAACTCAAACACGTTGTTGAGCAACTCTCGTTCTTCAGCTTCCAGTCCCGTAGATTCGCGCTCTGTGGTGATAATCATTTGCAATTCTTCGGGGGTAACGCGCGTATACCAGCCTTGTCCAGTGTACTGAATGCCTACCAGCCGCAAGAGTAAGCGTGTCGATTGGTTGAGAATCCAGATGAATGGGTTGAAAAAGCGGGCGATCGCTCTGATTGGCAGTCCCAAAAACCTTGCCATCTGTTCTGAGTAAAGCAGTGCCACTGATTTCGGGGATAGTTCACCCAAAACAATTTGTAGATAGGCAATCAGGAAGAAAGCAACTGGCACCGAAAGGGAATGAGCGATCGCTGCTTTGACCTCCCAAGATAAAGGTAAGTGCGCGATTGAAGCAGACACGAGGATTGCCATTGTACTCTCACCAATCCAGCCGAGAGCCAAACTAGACAGAGTAATCCCCAGTTGAGTAGTAGAAAGCAGGCGCTCTATGCTGCCTTGCAAGTTCTGAACCGTTTTTGCTTGAATATCGCCCGCTTCGACTAGTTGATTGATACGCGATCTCCGCACCGAAACTATCGAAAACTCAGCGATGACAAAAAAACCATTAATCGCAATCAGTAGTAGCACCGATAATAATCGCAGCAAAACGTCTTGCGCGGTGAGCCTAGGAAAAGCATTCACCGTCAAGATCGCCAACACGGGGGTATCCATCCGTAACCAGGGTATTGGGTATTGGGTAATGGGCAACGAATTGTCGGTAATCGGTCGTCGGTAATAAGTAGTGGGTAGAATCCTCTACCCCCTGTACGGTCATCATACAGAGACAGCTCCTATTACCGACCACTTAACACCTAACGCCTACTTCACCACTGGAATTCCAGACATTTTCAGCTGGAGTTTTTGATCTGGATAATCTGTCAGAGTCAATGAAAGCTGCTTAGCGTCTTCCAGTAAAGCCGTGGGAATACTCACCGTCCCCGAAAAGCTTTGCCCATTCGGTGGCAATTCTCCTGGCAGCCCTTCAGTCACAGCACTTAAAGCTCGACCTTGGTCGTCCGTTACATTTAAGAAGCTATACAGAAACCGTACAGCATTCCCTCCTTCATTCTTCAGGCTCACATTCAGCAACAAAGAACCTCCTTGCTGACGCGCTGAGCCTATCTCCAGCTTCACGCCCTTGTCCTGACTGGTAATCGGGAAATTTTGCTGTTTACTGTCCTGCTCAGAGGTTTCCTCAGGAGTGTTAGGCTTGCTGTCGCTTGTGGTTTCCGCTTCCTTCTGTTCAGGCTTAATAACAGGTTTAGCCTTGCCGCTCATTTGTGCTTTGACACTTGCCAGGATATCAACCTCGCGCAAAATTGCTACTCCTTCTTTACCAGGAGTTGCCCGCTTAGTCCCAGCTAATTTATTGGTAGGGCGCACATCCGGCTGCGTTACTCCTTTAAGGGCTTCATGACCTACAGTAAACCCCCACATCGCACTTACAAAGCCAGCGCCTAACATCATAGCAAGCAAAATTAACGTAAGTGCGACAGTTGAATTTAGTTTCATTGGTTGCTCAAGCTACAAAAATTGCCGCGACACCGATCAACTGCTATACATAGCTTACGACTGACAGCAGTGGAACCTATGATAGCGAATTGGTTAATGTCACGCTGCTAATTCATCTCTATTTTAGAAAACAGCGCTTATAATTTATTATCAGGAATCATACTACGCATCCGCTTTCGAGTGGACTTAGCGTGCATAATTGTATAAAATAACAATCCAGCCAGCAATCTTGGCAACGAAATCAATCACGCGCCCTTGGCCGATTGGGGAGGCAGCGAACTCATAATTCGCCTTCAGACTGGTTCGATTCCGGTAGGGCGCATTCCTATAAATTCGGTATTCTTTGAGTAAATTTCCTAGAATTGCTCTATGGGGAAGTGCAATCCGCTCAGGATAAATGCAGTTTACTAGCGGCTCGCGCTCATCAAGAACCTAATTAATTTAAGTATCTCGGTAATTTAATTTGCTCAGAAATTTCAGCAAAACCTCTGAGAAACCAAAGGTTATCAAATGCTGGAACGCAACTGAACAAAGTAAGTTGTAACCTCTATTTCAGTTCAAAAAATAGAGTCTATAAAAAACAAGCCCCTATTACTTTGTTTAAATCTTGAACTTTAAAAACAGTAGAAGGAAGAAAGACAAGCAAAGATTGTTTGTCTTTTCTTCTTTTCTGATTTAAGGCTGTGGGGGATTCTCAAACACGAACTCGCTGCCTGTTACGGGTCTACCAGTACCAGTAACGTTTACATTGATAGCTGGACTTTGCAGAATTGAACTGTTGAAAGGATTCGGGAGATCGGGAGTGCGAATAATAAAGTCACTGGAAGTTTGCTGCCAGAGTAGTTCCCGGTAAAGATTATCTACTGTCTTAGCGTCTCGCTCGATTTCGTTTTCTGGAAAGCTAGGGCCAATAATGAAATTCAGCTCCCGTCGGTAAGATTGGTTGCCGAAAAAGTCTCCAGAGGTTTCACTGATAGCTCGATTAAACAAGTCTGGAATCGAGTTAAAAGTTCCTGACTGGGAGTTAGAGAGTGTTGGCTGAGCGATCGCGCTAGAGGCAATGACAGTCGTAGCGGCACTGAGAACCAATACACTTATGAAATTAGTCAAGCGCATTCCCATCTCGTCCCTCAACTTTGGCTGAATACTATTCTTCAGTTTAAGTTTAGGATGATTGTTGGTCAAATTGTAATATGTCTACTCTTTTTCTCTCCTAGTGATGACCCACGAAATCCAATCCCAGACTGATTTAACTGGCTCTTATGCTACTGCCGATCTCACAACGCTACGCCAGCAACTGCTAGATTTATTTTGCCATGTGGCTTATAAAGAGGGAGATTTTGTACTGTCTTCGGGGCAGCGCAGTTCTTACTACATTAATGGCAAGCCAGTCACACTGCATCCCCAAGGAGCTTTGGCAACGGGTCGGATTCTATTATCGTTGTTGCCGATGGATACCCAGGCAGTGGCTGGATTGACACTGGGAGCCGATCCGATTGTAACGGCGGTGAGTGTAGTTTCTGCTTATGAAAATCGACCGTTACCGGCGCTAATTATTCGCAAAGAAGCAAAGGGACACGGCACACAAGCTTATATAGAAGGCCCGATTCTCCCTACAGGTGCGAAAGTGGTCGTTTTGGAAGATGTTGTCACGACAGGGCAATCTGCCATGAAAGCCGTTGAGCGGCTGCGAGATGCCGGATACAGCGTTGATGAAGTGATTTCGCTAGTAGACAGGCAGCAGGGGGGAGCGGAGTTTTATCAGTCAGTTGGGCTAAAATTTCAGGCAGTATTCTCGATTCCAGAGATTCAGGAGCGATCGCGTCAACTCAGATAAGGTTTTTCAACGCAAAGGAAGCAAAGGTTTTCGCAAAGTAACGCAAAGTAATTATGCTCTGCGTTACTTTGCGTTTAAAAGAACTAGCTTTGGGTTACTGGTTCTTTCGCCAAAAACTTCTCTAGTTCTGTCAAAGCATCGGCATCCACTTTTGTCTGCATTGGGCAGAATTTGGGGCCGCACATCGAGCAGAATTCAGCAGTTTTGTAAATATCTGCTGGCAGAGTTTCGTCGTGATATTCTTTGGCGCGTTCGGGGTCGAGGGACAATTCAAACTGGCGGTTCCAGTCGAAGTTGTAACGAGCTTTAGAGAGTTCGTCATCTCTGTCCCTTGCCCCTGGACGATGCCGCGCGATATCGGCAGCATGAGCTGCAATCTTGTAGGCGATTAATCCATTCCGCACGTCTTCAGCATCCGGCAATCCCAAGTGTTCCTTGGGTGTCACATAACAAAGCATCGCCGTACCGTACCAACCAGCCATTGCTGCGCCAATCGCGGAGGTGATGTGGTCGTAACCGGGGGCAATGTCTGTGACCAACGGCCCCAGCACGTAGAAGGGCGCTTCTGAACACTCTTCCATCTGCTTTTTGACATTAAACTCGATTTGATCCATTGGGACGTGTCCTGGCCCTTCCACCATTACCTGCACGTCATGTTCCCAGGCTTTGCGGGTCAATTGTCCTAAAGTTTTGAGTTCGGCTAATTGAGCGGCATCTGAGGCGTCATGCTGACAACCGGGACGTAGGGAATCTCCCAGACTGAAGGAAACATCGTATTTTTTGAAAATTTCGATGATGTCTTGGAAGTGGGTATAAAGCGGATTTTGCTTGTGATGATGCAACATCCAGCGTGCGAGAATGCCGCCGCCGCGAGAAACAATCCCGGTGATGCGATCGCGCACTAATGGCAAATGCTCAATTAATATCCCGGCGTGGATAGTTTGATAATCTACCCCCTGCTGCGCGTGTTTCTCAATGATGTGAAGAAAGTCATCGGCGGTGAGGTTTTCAATCGTTCCGTGGACGCTTTCTAAGGCTTGGTAAACTGGCACGGTGCCAATGGGAACCGGCGAGGCGTTGATAATTGCCGTGCGAATCTGATCCAGATTACCTCCGCCAGTGGACAAGTCCATGACGGTATCAGCGCCGTACTTGACTGCCAGCTTTAGCTTATCGACTTCTTCATCCAGATTGGAAGAGTTGGGAGAAGCGCCGATATTGGCGTTCACCTTACACTTCGAGGCGATACCAATCGCCATCGGTTCTAGGTTGGTGTGGTTGATGTTGGCAGGGATAATCATTCGTCCTCGCGCCACTTCATCCCGAATCAGCTCAACTGGGAGCTTTTCCCGCTGTGCTACATACTGCATTTCTTCAGTAATCACACCTTGACGGGCGTAGTGCATTTGAGAGACGTTGCTCTGTCCACGCCGCTTAGCGATCCATTCAGTCCGCATATTGAATTCCTCAATTAACAGCTTCCCTCCGCCGGTATTAGCCGGACTCAGGTTCTAAGGGTGTAATCTCAGCCTGTGAATCCAGGCACCCCTAGCTTGATTGACAATATTACCACCAAGCTCCGGTTAGGGCTGGAAGGTTCCAAAAACTTGATATTTTGCATCACTCTGTGAGGTGGCTACAGAGCGATCGCGTTTGAGTCAAGTCAAATTTGGAGTATGCACAGCGATCGCCCTTCTCTATCTCTTCCCCTATCCACAAGTTAGAGATTTTGGGAACTGAGATCGCGTCCCCTTCTTCACCAACTACACTTCATCAGGATTAACCCCCATCTGGCGTAAGCGTTCCGCTAATCTTTCAGCACGTTGTTGTTCTTCGTTTAACAGGGATGATAATAAAAGCGATCGCTCATTGCCAAGGAGCATTTATAAAGGCAGATTATAAGGAAAACTAACTTTTAAAAACTAACAAATAAAAAGAGCGGGTCAAATATTTGACCCGCTCTTTTTGGTGGAGTAAATTGTAATTGAGAACATTTCTTAAGTCTTCGCGGATGGGTCGGGAAAGTACCGACGCCCAATTGCTCTGACATGACTTTCTTGCTCCTCGCCGAATCATCAAGCCTTATGCAGTTTCCAACCAGTCATAGATTTGATCTAACTGCTCCAACGTTACTAAACCGTATTGCCATAGAATCATTGGCAATGGACCGGGATCTTGTTCCCGACGCCGCAAAGCGATCGCAATCGATGCCTTAGATATTGCTAAATCTTCTTGAAGAAAACGGAGAAATCGAGAAAAATTCGTAGGTGCCATGATGGCTTTTACCCCCTTTGTTGAATCTATTTTGTAATTTAAACCTTGGTTTGTTGAGTAACGGTAGTCAGTATTTTATCTGTCCACCTTTACTCGACTCCTTTTATACTATTTTGCCGCTACTCACTGTAACGCTAGTGTTTCAGATCACCAGCCTGGTGTGACAATTACGGCAGCCGGTATGGGTATTAACAGAAGAATGCTCATACTAGATTCAGGACTTTAGGCATCCCTTCCGGGCTGACCTAGAGAATAAGACTAAAAACTTAGGCTCACTCCCTTTTTTCTGAAATCTTAGCCGACTGTTGCTAGTGAACTTTGCTTAATATTTTCTTTAGCAATTCACTGAAATCCCTCTGTATTAGGAGAGATTTGCTTGCCTAGAGCGTCTATGCCTCTCACCTCACACCAAATTCCAGGCAAAGCACTCTCATTCTTGGAAGAACCATGTCTCTGGAAGCGAGAATCTAGGTTTAAGCGTAACAATAATTGAAATTTGCAGTCTTAAACTCTCTCTTGGGAAAGAGTAGCTTATTTTTGCGACAAATAGGTTAAAAGAACGAGTAAATTTTTAAATCGTTTCGATAAGGACTATAAAAGACAGCCAGAAAGTCGGTCTGTCTTAGTATTGAGTTACTGAATGGTCACGCGATCGCCTGCCTTCAAACCAAGTTCCGCAGCGCGTCCTCCCCGGAGTTCAATCACCTGGTTAACGGGTGTATTGGGACCATAGGTGGGGCAAAGACTGGTTTTACAGGGAGGGACATCGGCAACGATCTCTTTCACCACTCCATCTAGCATAAAAACCATATCCAGGGGGATGAGGGTATTCTTCATCCAGAAATTGATCGGTTGCGGTGGATTGAAAAGAAAGAGCATCCCGCGATCGTCCGCCAAAGATGTTCTGTACATTAACCCCATTTGCTGTTGTTGGGGTGTCCGCGCTACTTCCAGCTGAATCACCTGACCTGCCATCGTTGCCTTGGCTGAAATTGGCAAAGTTTGACCCATCTTATTCTGTGCGGGTGATGCTTCCGGTGATGACTGCGCTTGTTGTGCAGGGGTCGTCGGTGCTGATGTCGGTGCTGATACTGGCGACGCCTGCTGCAATGGTTGCGCGGGTCCCCTACCCTGAGAGGAGGTTGATGGCACCGATGCCGAACATCCCATCAGCAAAACTGCCAGCATCATGACGACTAAACTTGCCTGCTTTTTCATATTGCGATCGCTTTTGGCAGATGTGCCTAAGCGCTGCTCTCTCCAGTCCAAATTCATCCTTAATCCTTGATATTTACGCCCAAAACTCAAAACCTAAGCTTCCCGCAAAACGTATCCGACACCTCGCACTGTCTGAATCAGGCGCTTCTCGCCCTCTTCTTCGATTTTGAGACGCAAATAACGGATATACACCTCAATCACATTCGACTCTCCCATAAAGTCGTATCCCCAAACATTTTCTAGAATCTGTTCGCGGGTTAAAACCTCACGGGGATGCGACATCATATATTTTAGAAGTTCAAATTCCTTCATTGTCAGGTCAATTACTCGCCCATTCCGCATCGCTCTGCGAGTAGACAAGTCTAAAACCAGTTCGCCAAACCGTAACTGTTCGCTAGCACCCGCTTCCGGCTGTAAGTAGAGGCGCACCAGTTGCAAAAAAGCGTCTGTGCGATAGGGTTTGAGGAAGTAGTCATCGGCACCCGAATTTAGACAAGCAACTCGATCTTCTACAGTATCGCGAGCCATCAACAGCAGCACTGGCACGCGAGAACCGGCATTCCTCAGTTGGTTGCACAATTTCAGTCCAGAATCTCCTGTTAGCACTCGATCTACGACGACTAAAGCTGGCTGAAGTTCGCAAGCTTGATGAAAACCACTGGTGGTGTCTGGTGCAACCACAGTTGTATATCCAGCCTCTCGCAAATCCATGCTGACACGTTGGACAAGAATTTCGTCGGTTTCGACAAGTAAAACACAGGGAGTGCGGTCAAAAGTAACAGGAGACATAGGCTACATTGGGGCGCTGTTGCTGCGTTGTTATCTCAGTTTAACTACACTGGCAAGCGTTAGCTGCTTCCTTCAATGTAGGTAAGTATTCATGCTTAGTATAAAACACAGGATAGGGAGAGCGAGGGGCAAGTAGCGATCGCCTAAATAAGTTGCCAGACCTAAAATTCCCCTAATTCCCCGATAACTTGAGGAGAATCGGAAAAATCTTCCTTGAAAACAGGGATTTAAGGGGAAAACGATGGTCAGGGTAAATAACGACAGGAAACCCCCTCCTAGATGCAAAGTTAGCATAATTTAATTTTCACAAAAACTCTTGTTTTTACTAATAAAAAAAGCAGTTTAATCAGGAGCGATCGCTTTCTTCATCAATTCTTTATAAAAGTCTACTCAGGCTTTCTTCAACCTGACTGGAAGACGCGATCTTTCCCCTTCCTCGGAGCCGGGATTTTGCAAATTTTGTCTAAGTCTTGCCTTAAATAAATGCAAAGCAGGTTTCAGACTGATGGCTTAGCTTTGCTCAATTAAACTACTAATCTCGGTTAAAATAGATTCTGACTTCTTGAGGAAATGACTGCTATGGAACAAAAGACGTCGTTACAGTCTTGCACTTTCATAGTTTTAGTTACTTCCGAAAACGAGAAAGTCTGCAAAATAGATTAAGCTGATCGTTCAAAGCCTAACGCAACTACCTATTCCTAAAGACGCCGCCATCTATGACCAGCCCCTTCTTGACTCGCCTCCACAGTCCTGAACGTCCTGTCATCGTCTTCGATGGCGCAATGGGAACTAACCTCCAAACACAAAACCTCACCGCCGCCGACTTCGGAGGGCCAGAATACGAAGGTTGTAACGAGTATCTGGTACACACCAAACCAGAAGCGGTAGAGAAGGTGCATCGGGACTTTTTGGCAGTCGGTGCCGATGTGATTGAAACAGATACTTTTGGCGGTGCCTCGATTGTACTGGCAGAGTACGACCTGGCGGATCAAGCCTACTATTTAAATAAGAAGGCGGCGGAACTGGCGAAGCGCGTGGCGGCGGAATTTTCGACCCCAGAGAAACCCCGGTTTGTAGCGGGTTCGATAGGGCCAACGACCAAGCTGCCAACGCTGGGACATATTGACTTTGACACACTGCAAGCTTCCTTTGAAGAGCAAGCTGAGGCGCTTTACGACGGCGGCGTCGATTTATTTCTTGTCGAGACTTGTCAGGATGTGCTGCAAATCAAGGCAGCACTGAATGCGGTTGAGGAAGTCTTTCAGCGCAAGGGAGAACGACGCCCGTTGATGGTGTCGGTGACGATGGAAGTGATGGGTACAATGCTCGTCGGTTCTGAGATTAGCGCCGTAGTGACGATTTTGGAACGTTACCCGATTGATATTCTCGGACTGAACTGTGCCACGGGGCCAGATCGGATGGCTGAGCATATCAAGTATCTTTGCCAGCACTCCCCGTTTGTGGTTTCCTGCGTTCCTAACGCTGGCTTACCCGAAAACATTGGCGGTCATGCTCACTATAAGCTGACGCCGATGGAATTGCGGATGGCGCTGATGCACTTTGTAGAAGATTGGGGCGTGCAGATAATTGGCGGCTGTTGCGGCACGCGCCCTGAGCATATTCAACAATTAGCAGAAATTGGCAAAACTCTGAAGCCAAAAGAGCGCCACTTTAGTTATGAGCCTGCGGCAGCGTCAATTTACAGCGCCCAGCCTTACGAGCAGGATAATTCATTCCTGATTGTGGGCGAGCGGTTGAATGCGAGTGGTTCTAAGAAGTGCCGCGACTTGCTGAATGGAGAAGATTGGGATGGGTTAGTGTCTTTAGCAAAGTCGCAGGTGCGGGAAGGCGCGCACATCCTCGATGTCAACGTGGATTATGTCGGGCGCGATGGCGTTCGGGATATGCATGAATTGGTGTCACGGCTAGTAACAAATGTCACAATACCCTTGATGCTCGACTCCACAGAATGGGAAAAGATGGAGGCGGGTTTAAAGGTTTCCGGAGGCAAGTGCCTGCTGAATTCGACTAACTATGAAGATGGAGAGGAGCGCTTCTTCAAGGTGTTGGAGTTGGCGAAGAAGTACGGTGCAGGCGTTGTAATTGGGACGATTGATGAGGAGGGGATGGCACGGACGGCTGAGAAAAAGTTTGCGATCGCACAACGTGCCTATCGTGCTGCTGTCGAACATGGCATTCCCGCCCACGAAATATTTTTTGACACCCTTGCCCTGCCGATTTCTACGGGTATCGAAGAAGACCGAGCGAATGGAAAAGCGACCATTGAATCCATCCGCCGCATTCGAGAGGAACTTCCCGGTTGCCACGTTATCTTGGGGGTTTCTAACGTTTCCTTTGGTTTAAACCCAGCGGCGCGAGTCGTGTTGAATTCCATGTTTCTGCACGAAGCGATGGCGGTGGGGATGGATGCAGCAATTGTCAGCGCCAGTAAAATTCTGCCCCTAGCGAAAATTGAGCCAGAGCATCAAGAAGTCTGCCGCAAGTTAATCTACGATGAGCGGCAATTTGATGGGGACATCTGCACCTACGATCCGCTGGGAGAATTGACAACGCTATTTGAAGGGAAAACAACGAAACGCGATCGCTCTGGTGATGAAAATCTCCCTGTAGAAGAACGTCTAAAGCGTCACATTATCGACGGCGAACGCATCGGCCTAGAGGAACAACTCACCAAAGCTTTAGAGAAATATGCGCCTCTGCATATCATTAACACCTTCTTGCTAGATGGCATGAAAGTAGTAGGCGAGTTGTTTGGTTCCGGACAAATGCAGTTGCCTTTCGTATTGCAATCGGCGGAAACCATGAAAGCAGCAGTGGCATATTTAGAGCCATTCATGGAAAAGAAAGATGCTGGAAATAATGCCAAAGGAACTGTAGTAATTGCCACCGTGAAAGGAGATGTCCACGACATCGGTAAAAACTTGGTGGATATCATCTTGTCAAACAATGGTTACAAGGTGGTTAATATTGGCATCAAACAGCCTGTTGATAACATTGTTGATGCTTTTGAGCAGCACAAAGCTGATTGTATTGCAATGAGCGGCTTGCTGGTAAAATCAACCGCTTTTATGAAAGAAAACTTGGAGGTTTTCAACCAAAAAGGAATTACCGTCCCCGTAATTTTAGGCGGTGCAGCGCTAACTCCTAAATTTGTCCATGAAGATTGCCAAAACACTTACAAGGGTAAGGTGATTTACGGCAAAGATGCTTTTTCAGATCTGCATTTTATGGATAAATTAATGCCTGCAAAATCTTCTGGAAATTGGGATGATTTGCAGGGATTTTTGGATGAAGTTGAGGAAAATGGTCATGCGCCTATTTTAGAGGAGGCGTCTCGTGTGCCATTAGAAAATAGCACTCAAGAAGCTCAACCTGTAGAAGTAGATACGCGGCGTTCTGAGGCTGTGGCAATTGAAATTGAGCGTCCAACTCCGCCTTTCTGGGGGACGAAATTATTACAGCCTGAAGATATCCCGTTAGAGGAAGTGTTTGAGTACCTGGATATGCAGGCTTTGATTGCTGGACAGTGGCAATTCCGCAAGCCGAAGGAACAGTCTCGTGAGGAGTACAATCAGTTTTTAGAGGATAAGGTTTACCCAATTTTGAAGGAATGGAAACAACGGGTTGTAGAGGATAATTTGCTACATCCGCAAGTTGTTTACGGGTATTTTCCGTGTCAGGCTGAGGGAAATTCGCTACATTTGTACGATCCGGAGTTTATAAACCGCAGAGGCGCAGAGGAAGAGAAAAGAGAGGTTGTGGCAACGTTCAATTTTCCTCGTCAGAAGTCTATGCGCCGTTTGTGTATTTCTGATTTCTTTGCACCTGTGGAGTCGGGACAGGTTGATGTATTTGCGATGCAAGCGGTGACTGTGGGGGATATTGCGACGGAGTTCGCGCAGAAGTTGTTTTCAAATAATCAATACAGCGATTATTTGTATTTCCACGGCTTGGCGGTGCAAACAGCGGAGGCTGTGGCGGAGTGGCTTCATGCCAGAATCCGACGGGAGTTAGGCTTGGCTGCATCGGAACCGGATAATATTCGGGATATTCTGGCGCAGCGTTATCAGGGGAGTCGGTATAGTTTTGGATATCCGGCTTGTCCGAATATTCAGGATCAGTATAAGTTGTTGGAGTTACTGGGAAGCGATCGCATCAACCTTCACATGGATGAAAGCGAACAACTGTATCCCGAACAATCTACGACTGCGATTATCGCCTATCACCCCGCAGCTAAATACTTTAGCGCTTAAACAGTAAGGTGTAGGGTGGGCAACGCTCACCTTACATATCATTAATTATTCCAAAACAAATTAATTGGGCTGTCAAGATTATCTGCAATTACCCAGACTTGTTAAAACAGATAATCGAGGATCGTGTTGTGCTAGATTGCGATCGCGCAGCGTCTCAGTACGAAAATTGCTTAAAAATAATATCCAACGAACGGAAAATGAATCCAGGCATTTGTAGGTAAATATCAGTTATCTACAGAGGAGGTTCTGCATCGCTTTAAAAACGCTCGGATTTAACCCTGACCCGATAGGGAGTTTGCAGAGTAAATTGGATAATTTCCGATGCTGTACCGGCTGTGCAAACCAGACAGCTTAAAAGGAGTCAAGTTTACACAATTTACAACTTTGAACATTAGAACCCTTCTTTTTTAGGGAGTCTAAATTTGTACAACTTATACCATTTAAGATTTTGAATGTTGGATTGCGGAAGCCTTGCCTATAGGCAGTTTTAATTCTTCAAATTTTGCATTCATAAGCCTGAATGGTATTACGTATGCGCTCCTTTAACCTGCTTTTTAGGAAGGTCGAACAAAGTTGTATCTTGCGCGAATTTGTTAATTGATGATTATTTTCAGCAATTTCTTGAGTATCTTGCTTTCTTCAATAGAAACACAGACACCAATAACATGAAAGAACCAATTCTTGACCCAATTCAAGCTGTACCAAGCTGTTGTCCGCCAGTTCCAGAGTCAATAATGACGGCAAATCGCTACGAACTCAGCGACATCAAAATGCAGATTCATGGAGAGCTACCAGATGATTTGCAGGGTCACGTCTTTATCGTTGCGCCAGTAGGCTCTGTCAACTCCGGAGATGCTCCAGATGCTGACGGAACTTCCCTCTTGGCTGGCGATGGGATGATTTATCGGCTTGACTTCGATCGCCAAGGCGAAGTGGGGTTGAAAACACGGCTGGTTAAGCCGCCATGTTACTACGCTGATAAAGCAACCCGACCTGGAAGCGAGTATGTCAAGTATCAATTTCGCAATCATGGCATTTCGCGATTTTCTCTTTCTCTTGGCTTCCGCAACGAGTTGAATACAGCTTTTCTGCCCATTAAATTTCGAGACGATGCCAACGAGCGTCTGCTAGTAACCTATGATGCTGGTCGTCCCTACGAAATTGATACCGAAACGCTGGAGGTTGTAACTCCGATTGGAGCCAATACAGAGTGGCAATCCGAAACTTCCTTGAAGTTTCCCTTTCCACCCGTTTTGAGTACCGCACATCCGGTTTTTGACCCTGAAAAAAGCGAAATGTTTACGGTCAATTACGGCAAATCAGTAGCGAATATTCTCCAAACCATCCCTTTAATTTACGATCTGGATGAACTTCCAGAACAAATCGAGGAACTCCTCAAAGAACTTGCCCGGTTTATCGAAGCGCAAAACTTTGTGCAAGATTTTCTCAAGACATTCTCTACCATCTCTCAAAATCTCTTGGAATTTTATATGAGGTTGCTTGAGAGAACTACCAACATAGAATTTAAAGATTTCGTCTATTTGATCCGTTGGGATGGTGTAAATAACTTAGAGCGCTGGAAGCTGGTATTACCAGATAGAACCCCCGTCAAGATTAAGCAAACTATCCATCAGATTGGGTTGACAGAAGATTATCTGGTGCTGATGGACACAGCCTTCACGACTGGGGTAGAGCAGTTGCTCAGTAACCCTATCCCCAAAAGTAAGGCGACCAAAAGACTCATCAGAGACTTACTTACACTTCGAGAGTTAGCTGATTCTGTCGTGTACATCGTGCGCCGCGCTGACTTGAAAGCGGGACAGCGCCCAGCGTGCAGTCAGCAAGAAGTTGAAGTTGTCGCACGACGGGTTGTGATTCCCCTGGAAGCGGCTCATTTTCTGTTGGATTATGCGAATCCAGATGGAAACATTACCCTCCACGCATCTCATATTTGTGCTTGGGATGTATCTGAATGGCTCCGCGAGTATGATGTCTCTGCCTACAATCCTAAGATTTCTGTCCCGTCTCGCCTGTGTGGGATGCAACACGATGAGATGGACATCAGCCGGATGGGACGCTATGTAATTGATGGAGAAAGCGGTCAAATTTTGGAGTCGAAGGTAATTTCCGATGCTGAGTGTACCTGGGGCGTAGGACTCTATGCTTATCGCAGTCTCTTGCCTGATGGCAAGCCTCCGAAACATCTGGATAATCTTTACTGGATCTCTTTTGGGCTATGGAAGCAGTTGCTGACGCAGTTTGTCTTCGACCTGTACAAAGACTATAAGTACCGGGTAGTACCGCGGACGGAGATGCTTCGCCTTGCAGAGGCTGGTATACCCGCTTCTTTGTTCCGGTTAAACACGTCGTCGAAGGAGTCGCTGAAGATTGGCGATCGCTATCAGTTCCCTGCTGGCTATATTGTCAGTTCGCCGCAGTTTATGCCACGCCGCAACGGCGAAGAGAGTTCAGAAGACAGTTCAACTGATGGTTACATTGTTTGCACCGTTTTCACGCCAGACGGCAACGAAATTTGGATTTTCGATGCTCAAAATCTGGAGGATGGTCCCCGGTGTAGATTGAGCCATCCTTCACTGAAGTTTAGCTTGACGATTCACACAGCGTGGTTGGAAAAAATCGCCCCCCGCACAGCCACGTACAACATCCCTGTGCGTCAGGATTACAAGAACTTAGTGAAGCAAAAGTCTCAAGAAATCCAGGACCTATTTGAAACTGAGGTATATCCCCATTTTGAGCCAACTCCGCGATCTGCCTGTTGAGTGAAGCCCAGGATACGCATCACTGTGTATCGGAAAATCTTTTAAGGTAGTAACTTCTCATACAGACGCGATACGTCGCGTCTGTATCTATCTTGGGATAGATTTTTGATATATAAGATTAACAGTGAGGTATTTTTTTGTTTAAAAGCAGTTTTGCAAATACCATTTCACTGTATGTCTGCAATAGCGCTCTCTAGTGCTTCTACAGCGGCTCGTAAGGGCGGCGATTCGGGAACAGCCGAATCATCGCAGCATCCGAAGCGCGCATCCGCGCCGCTAGGCGATCGCGAGCGTAGATGTAGCATTGAAAAAATGAATTAGTAGAAATTTTAGATTTCTTTGACTTTTTAAACAAGAAGGGTAAAAGTGATGGTCTTAATATCAGGATACGAAATTACAAATAAAATCTACGAAGGCACAAGAACTGTTGTTTATCAAGGAAAAAGGCATCAGGATAAAAAATCGCTTGTATTCAAATTAATTAAAAATAATTATCCAAGTCCAAAAGATATTGCCAGGATAAAAAATGAATATGAAATTATTAAAGCTTTAAATGCTAAGGGAGTTGTGAAAACCCTAGGGCTTGAGAATCATAAGAATGGATTTGCGCTAGTTTTAGAAGATTCTGGTGGAGAATCGCTTGATAAAGTTATTGCCGAAAAACCTATAAATTTTAAAATTGTTCTTAAGATAGCAGTTCAGATTTCGGAAATTCTTGGAGAACTTCATTCTCACAATATTCTTCATAAAGATATTAAGCCACACAATATCATTTTCAATCAAGAAACGGAAGAAGTTAACATTATTGATTTTAGCATTGCATCCCGTCTATCTCTAGAGAACCAAACAATCAGCAGTCCCAATTTGATTGAAGGCACGCTTGCCTATATGTCACCAGAGCAAACGGGTCGGATGAATCGTTCTATTGACTACCGTACCGACTTTTATTCTTTGGGTGTGACTCTTTATGAAATGCTCGTGGGGAAACTGCCATTTGAAACAACCGACGCGATGGAATTAGTTCACTGTCATATTGCCAAACAACCAATCCCTCCTCATGTGTTGGTGCCAGAAATTCCTATCCCTGTTTCTGAGATCGTGATGAAGTTACTTACCAAGACAGCTGAAGACAGATACCAAAGCGCTGCTGGTCTAAAATTTGACCTCGAAAATTGTTTAATTCAGCTTGAAACAACAGGAGAAATTGAAGATTTTATCTGCGGTCAGCGCGATCGCGCCAGCCTTCTGCTAATCCCGCAAAAACTCTACGGACGTGAAACTGAAGTAGCCACCTTAATGGATGCTTTCGGGCGAGTTAGCCTTGGAGCAGCTGAGATGATGCTGGTAAGTGGTTACTCAGGAATTGGTAAGACAAGTGTAGTGAATGAAGTCCATAAACCAATTGTGGGAGTACGAGGATATTTTATTAATGGCAAGTTTGACCAGTTCAAGCGAAACATTCCTTATGCTGCTTTAATTCAAGCTTTTTCTGAATTGATGCGACAACTGTTAACTGAAAGTTCGGAACAGATAGACATTTGGAAAGAAAAGCTTGAAGCAGCTTTGGGAGAAAATGGTCAGGTAATTATCGATGTCATTCCCGAAGTAGAACTGATTGTTGGCGAACAACCAGTTCTAACACAATTAGGACCATCTGAAGCACAAAACCGATTTAATCGAGTGTTTCAACAATTTATCCGGGTTTTTTGCCAAAAAGAACACCCGCTAGTCTTATTCTTAGATGACTTACAGTGGGCTGATTCTGCATCGCTTAAGTTAATTGAACTGTTAGTAACTGACCCAGATAGCCAGCATCTGTTAACAATTGGAGCATTCCGCGATAACGAAGTTAGTCCAACGCATCCGTTAATCCAAGCGATTGAGAAAATACAGGTTCTAGGCGCTGTAGTGAATAATATCACTCTTCGACCTTTAGATAGTGATCGCGTCAGCTTGTTAGTTGCAGATACTCTTCATGAAAATGTATGTACAGAGCGAGGAGAGACACAAAATCTCGCGTCTCTCCTTTTTAATAAAACTCAAGGCAATCCTTTCTTCTTGACCCAATTACTAAAAACTTTATACGCCGAAAAACTGCTAACTTATAACTTCAGCCAAGGTAGATGGCAGTGGGATATAGAAGAAATTCAAGCAGTTGGAATTACAGACTATAACATTGTTGAGTTGATTGCCAGAAATATTCAAAAGTTACCCGATGCAACACAGCAAGTTTTAAAACTAGCTGCTTGTATTGGCAACCAGTTTAATTTAGATGTTTTGGCAATCGTGAATGAAAAATCTCAATCAGCTACAGCAACAGACTTGTGGGATGCACTTCAAACAGGTTTGATTTTGCCTCTAAGCGATACTTACAAAATTCCATTATCTTTGGACCAGTTACAACAGGGAACTTTGGTTCTTGATGATATAAAGATTAGCTATAAGTTTTTACATGACCGGGTACAGCAAGCAGCCTATTCTCTTATACCCGACCTTGAGAAGAAAGCCACTCACCTAAAAATTGGTCAACTGCTGCTAGAAAATACTTCTCCTGAAGAAAGAGAAGAAAATATTTTTGCTCTGGTTAACCAATTAAATTTTGGTACTGAATTACTAAACTGTCAATCCCAAAGAGATGAACTGGCTCATTTTAATCTCATTGCTGGTCAGAAAGCTAGTACAGCGACCGCTTATCAAGCAGCCGTCAATTATCTCAACATCGGTTTGGGACTCTTGGCAGCAGACAGTTGGGTTTGCAACTACGAGCTGACAAATAAACTCTATGTATCAGCAGCAGAAGCAGAATACCTCAACACGAATTTTGAACAATCAAAAAAACTAGCTGAAGTAGCGCTGCAAAATGCAAAAACTCTATTAGATAGAGTGAAGATTAATGAAATAAAAATTCAGTATCATATTGCCCAAAATCAGTTGCCAGCAGCCATAGAACTCGGTCAGCAAGTTTTGGAAATGTTGGAAGTGCCCTTAGAGCAAGAACCTTCGCCACACCTAAATATTGAGGACTGTTATAACCTTCCAGAAATGACCGACCCTTATAAAATGGCAGCTATGAAGATTTTGATAACAATTTCTCCTCCTGCCTTTATCTCAAGTAGCGCGATCGCGTTACCAATTGTCTACACAATGGTCAAGCTGTGTAGCCAATACGGGAATTCCTCCCTAGCTATCTATGGCTATAGCACTTATGGCTTGCTTCTATGTGGGCCAATGGCAGATATTGATTCCGGATATAAATTTGGCAAACTAGCTTTTCATCTATTAGATAAGCTTTATGCCAAAGAAATTAAATCAAAAATATACAGCAGCTATTGTGCTTGTATTCTACATTGGAAAGAGCATATTAGAGAAACAATAGAGTTATTGCAGCAATCAATTCAAAGTGGGCTGGAAGTCGGTGATGTAGAATTTGCTTGTCATTCTGCCCTATTCTACTGCGAACATTCGTTTCTAGCTGGCGAGTATCTAGAAATTGTTACACAGAAACAAGCTAACTATATTGAAATGATCGGCAAGTTTAAAAAAGAATTTCAGCTTTACTATGCCAGCATAGGTGGACAAGTTGTTTCTAATTTGATTGACGAATCATCTAAAAAATCTTACCTATCTGGTAAATATTTCGATGAAATAGAAATGTTACCCCATTTATTTGAAACCAATAATTTGCAATCTGTATTTGCTGTATATTTTTATAAATCGATGCTGGCCTATTTGTTTAAAAATTACGATAAAGCAATAGAAAATGCTAGAGCAGCATCGCAGTATACCCAACCTATCACAGCCCTGGTAGTATTTGTTGAATATAATTTCTACTATTCTTTAGCCCTCCTTGCCCAGTACCCTGCCCTTACAGCCACAGAGCAACAAGAATACATGGCTATTGTGGCGGAGAATCAGGAAAAAATGCAGCAATGGGCAACTCATGCCCCCACAAATTCCCAGCATAAGTATGAGTTAGTACAAGCAGAGATTTATCGAGTTTCAGGTCAAACACTCAAAGCAATGGAGTATTATGACCGAGCGATAAATGGAGCCAGAATTCAGGGATATATCCAAGAAGAAGCCTTAGCTTATGAGCGGGCAGCTGAATTTTATCTAGCTCTGGGAAGAGAGAAAATTGCTAGAGATCATATGAGTGAGTCCTATTATGGCTATGTTCGCTGGGGAGCAACCGCCAAAGTTAAAGAGTTGGAAACAGAATATCCATACTTAATGTCCCAGATGCAATCAACAGATACAAACTTGAGCGAAGATACTGCGACAACTTCAAAGATGACTACCAGTGGTGAAGTCTCGGTGCTGGATTTAGCCACGGTGATGAAAGCATCCCTGGCAATTTCTGGGGAAATTGTGCTCGACAAGTTGCTTGCTTCTTTGATGAAAGTATCTATTGAGAATGCCGGAGCGATAAAAGGTTTTCTCATCCTACCGAAAAATGGAAAGTTATTGATTGAAGCTGCTGCATCAATAGATTCATTAGAAGTATTTGTGCAGCAATCTATTCCAATGGAAACTAGCCAAGATTTACCCGTAACAGTAATTAATTATGTAGCCAGAACCCGCTCTGAGGTGGTTTTAGAAAATGCAGCCTGGGAGGGAAGATTTACGAATGACACCTATATTCAAAATCAGAAATTGAAATCCGCCCTATGTATTCCTATCATTAATAACGGCAGGCTGATTGCTATTCTTTACTTGGAAAATAATTTAACAGTTAGTGCATTTACTCCGAACCGGCTGGAAGTATTAAAATTGCTATCTTCTCAAGCCGCTATTTCTCTGGAAAATGCTCTACTTTATACTAATTTAGCTACAGCTAACGAGCAACTAGAAGATTATTCACGTACTTTAGAACACCGAGTACAGGAGCGCACGCGAGAATTAAAACTCAAAGAAGCTAGGCTTGCAGAAGCTCAGAGAATAGCACATCTGGGTAGCTGGCAATTTGATATAGAAACGCAAGAAATTAATTGGAGCGATGAACTATTCCGGATTTTTGGTCTCCACCCCGAACAACCCGAACCCACTTTCAGGGAACATCAAAACCTGATTCATCCAGATGACGTTGACCTATGGTTAAAATCAGTGGATTTAGCGATTGGAAGCGGGAAGGCTTATGAGTTAGAGTTAAAAATTTTTCGCCCAGATGGTTCTATTAGATATATTTTTATTAAAGGGCAACCCACTTGCAATGCTTCTGGTAAGGTGACTAAGTTGTTAGGGACAGCGCTGGATATTACCGACCGCAAGCTAGCCGAGTTGGCACAACAAAAATCAGAAGCTCAATTGAGAGAACAAGCTAAAAAACTAGAGTTGACTTTACGCGAACTACAACAAACTCAATCCCAACTCATTCAAACCGAAAAAATGTCGAGTTTGGGACAGATGATTGCCGGAATTGCTCACGAAATTAATAATCCTGTCAACTTTATTTATGGCAATATTGACTATGCCAATAACTATATTCAAGACCTACTTGCTTTAATTAGTGTCTATCAGCAAGAATATCAAAATCCCACACCTGCAATCCAGAAAGCGATATCAGAAATCGAGTTGGATTTTGTGGTAGAAGACTTGCAAAAACTTTTTGATTCCATGAAAGTAGGGGCGGAACGCATCCGAGATATTGTCCTTAGCTTGCGGAATTTTTCGCGGCTGGATCAAGCTGAAATGAAACCAGTTGATATCCATGAGGGCATCGAATCTACTTTGCTAATTTTGCAGCATCGACTTAAGAAAGATAGTTTGCATTCTGGTATTCAAGTAATCAAAAACTACGGTAAACTGCCCCAAATATTCTGTTATGCTTCTGAGCTAAATCAGGTATTCATGAATCTCTTAAGTAATGCAATTGATGCTTTAGAGGAAATAAGAAGCTTTGAAGAAGTATCTGATAAAAAGCCTACTATTAGTGTTTACACAGAAATGGCTTCTTCTAATTCAGTCAGAATTAGAATTGCTGACAATGGGTCGGGAATGACTGAGGATGTAAAAAAGAAAATATTTGACCCATTTTTTACGACCAAGCCTGTAGGTTCTGGTACTGGTTTGGGATTATCGATTAGCTACCAGATCGTGGTAAACAAACACAATGGAAGACTCAGTTGTGTTTCTTCCTCAGGTTTTGGTACTGAATTTATCATTGAGATGCCGATAAGCCAGTAGCCATTGCCAATGCAGTTTGTCGGTATATCCAGGATGCAATATCAACAGAGCGATCGCACTTTACAACCATTAGGGGTTAATCCCTCGTTCTCGCAGCAGCGTTTCTCATTTGATAGTTGGCGCGGTATCGCTAGGTAGTTGTTGTACCATATTGCGGTGCCTGGAGCTTAGGGTTGTGTTAATTGTAGCGATCGCATCTTTGACGATTTCAAGAATGCGATCGCATCTCACCACAAATTAGACAGAAGCGCTTAACTGTTCCTCAGAAACCCATGCACCGTGGAAACCGTAAGGCACCCGCTGGGGGATGAGGACACGCGCTACTGGTTCAGATGTCACGTCTTGGGCATTTACGACTACCAGTTCCGAAGTGTCTGCTTCATCATCGTGGACAAAAGTCATTAGCCAACCGTCATCCTCAGCAGCCGCATCGGGACGAGGGACAAATACCGCTTCGCCACCATAGCGTCCCCGTCCGAATTCGTGAGTTTCGGACTTACCATTCTTAAAGTCATACTTGATGACCCCTTCAAACAAAGGCATCGGATTATTTGCCATCTTTGCGGTATAACCGTAGCGCATCGGTCGTCCCATTCGCTGTTCGTTCAGACGGGGGAAATCTGATGGCGCATCGTCCAGCATTTCCTCCTTTACCGTACCCGTGCTGAGGTTAAAGCGCCATTGGTACAAACGACCCGCATCTCCCTCATTTTCACCGGGGGTCATATCAGTCGTTAAAACACTGGTGGAACTCATCCGACAAGCGACAAGCACCACTTCATCTCCCTCCTCGTAGGCATTGAGGGTATGGAAGACGTAGCAGGGGGGACTTTCAAACCAGCGGATGTTGCTGTTATTGCCATGACGGGGGACAATGCCGAAACGGCTAGGGCGATCGCGCTCAAACATCAATGGTGGTTTACCCTGCTGCATTCGTGCCATGCTGAAAGTTAGCGGCAGATCCATAAAGATTGTGTAGTGTTCGGTGATGGCAAAATCGTGCATCATCACCCCCATCGGCAAGTCGATGGGAACGGTTCGCAACAGCTCACCCTTCGCTGAAACGACGCTGTATTTTAGGTACGGTGGGGCAAACGAGTAGCCAAAAAACATCATCTCCCCCGTTTCAGCGTCTACCTTGGGATGAGCGGTAAAGGCAGAAACCAGCTTGCTATTATACGTGTAAGCACCTGATGTCTCTAAACTGGGAACTTCGATCGCGTGAGGTTCGCCTCCTTCCCAAAGCGCTAGCAGCCGCCCATCGTGCCACACTAGAGCCGTGTTAGCGGTATTTTTAGGGAAATTGTAGGGATTGTTACCTCGTGACGGTTCCATCAAACCCGTCCAAATCGCCTTACCCGCTTCGCGTTCAATATTAAATCCCCGCGTCCGGATATAACAGTTGCGATATTGAGCTTTGCCGTTATTTATTCGCACTCCGTGCAGCATTCCATCCCCATCAAACCAGTGATAGTTGCCGATAGGTTGGAATTGAGGATTGGGGCCATTCCGCACAAACATCCCGGATAAATCGGGGGGTAGTTCGCCGATTACTTTCAAGTTGGTGGGTGCGATTTCTTCCCGTACTGGCGCAAAGTTGCCATCTAGATAGGGATTGACTGCGGTTGTGGTCATGCGTTGTGCTGAATCGATTGTCTTATCTATATTTATTTTGATTGAGCGAACGCGATCGCGTCTCACACTATGGTTGTGGAACAAGCCAGATGAAGTGGTTGGGGTGGAGCGAGCAAAGTTTAGAGGAGGATGCGATCGCATCCTCCTCTAGTTCTATCTCTATATGGAATGGATGAATATGAACAACTTTTACCCTAAACCATCTAAAGCCATCGTGATCGACTACCAGTAAATCGCAGAATATTTCTGTGGCTAAGCCTATTGGTTGAAGAATTACCCTGTGCCAAAACGCTAATCTACTGGCATTAGCAGGACTACCGCCAAGCGCTTAGAGTTCTGCAAGTAAGAACGATTCGCCAATCACCCCTATCAATCGTCAATCTCTGACACTAAAGACGATGAAACTTGAGAGTACGGCTTTTACTGAAAACAGTGTAATTCCGTCTAAATACACCTGCGACGGCGCAAATATTTCCCCCTCTCTTAGCTGGAATTCCCCGCCAGAGGGTACTCAGAGCCTTGCTTTAATCGTTGACGATCCGGATGCGCCTGGAGACATTTTTGTCCATTGGGTTCTCTACGATCTCCCACCTGAAATTCGCCATCTACCTGGCGGCATTCCCAGCGAAGCAAACCTCGCTGAGGGGGGCGTCCAAGGTAAAAATGATTTTGGCAATTTAGGTTATGGTGGCCCTTGCCCGCCTAGTGGTACGCATCGGTACTTTTTCAAACTCTACGCACTCGATCGACTGTTAGACTTAGCAGCGGGTGCCACTAAAAACAAGGTAGAAGCGGCAATGAATGGTCATATTCTGGCAGCAGCAGAACTCATTGGACGCTACAGTCGCCAGAGATAATCTTGCGGCAGTTCACAATTAATCTACAAAAAAAACACCTTTTCAAAGGTGTTTTTACTGGTGGCTAAAATAAGCCTGCAAATTTGATTTTGAGTCATTAATTCTTATGTGTGATGCCGAGGAGTCCGGGCACCCATAGATGAGCCAATCAGCGATGCTGCTAAACCTAGCAGAGAACCAATTGTAAACGACCAACCTGCCTTCGCTGTGGCACCCGCAATATCACGAGTTTGTTGAGCCGTTACATTAGGCGCGTCGTTGGGTACGTTCACTGCACCTTGTTGCGCTTGATTGACGATTTCCCCAGCATTCGCACCTACAATACCGAATGCGCCTGAGATTCCACTTGCTAACAACCAGGAACTCAATGCCAAAGTTGTAGCCCAAAGAATGGCTCCATTTAACATTGCTGTATTCCGGTTCATCGGACCACTGGCACGGGCTGCTACCCAACTACCCACCAAAAGGGAAATAAACAAAGAGATAATAGACCAAATTCCGACCGCTCTACCAACATCATCGGCATAGGTTCTAGGTGCGCCGGAACCGGAAATATTAGTAGCACCAATTGCGGCTCCTAAAGCACTCAGAATTAACTGAGTAGCTAAAGCAGTAACAATACCGGCAAAAATGGGACCCCACCTTACACGATCGTGGTACTCAACAATTTGATTGCCAGCAGTTGGCTCAATAACAACCCTGTCTTCTCGATTTGTGTATGACATTGCTCACCGCTCTTCCTGTTTCTATTTTTTATAGAGCTACTTTCTTCTAACTTTCACCCTTGAGTTATACTTTATACTGGTATTTTTCTGGGTATATCTATCAGTAGGAATAATCAGGATATCTATCGATAGAAATATGTGTTCTATATAAGTGAAAAGCGCGATCGCAATTATTAATAAATTAGTAGAGCTTTACGGCTGTTTCCGTGACAGTAATGAGCAATAAAAAGCCAGGCTGGTCACTCTGCTATCACACCCCGTTCTGCTCAAAAACTACAGATATATAACTGCCATTCCGTCAGCCGATAATATCCCCAACCCCAGCCAAAAAAACCACAGGTCACGACTAGCCGAGACGCCTTCAGCGGTGATAATTGCTAAATACGCTCTTAACACAGCTTTGTGAACGACATCAGTTGTTGTTACAATCATTAACTGTCCTCGTCAAAATTTCTTTTTAGGCAAATTTGGGGTGTAGACGAGGTAAAGCTCATCCCTCTGCTGTGTTTAGCCATTCTGGATTCATGCTTCCGGAATAGAAACACTGAGCCATTGTAGAAACTCAAGATAAATCGACCGTGCAAAAACAGACTTTATTAGTAGCTAGTCTCTTGTTGGTGCCAGCGATCGCTACCATCAAAATGCCAGTTGTCCAAGCGGCTCCACTGGTAGCTCAAGGCAACCAACAGCAGGTGAGCGAACTGCTGCGGCAGGGGCGTAAGTTGGTGGATACGGGAGATATTGCCAGAGCCTTGACAATTTATCAACAAGCTGCGGATCTCGATCGCGAAAATGCCCGTATTTTCTCCGCCATCGGCTATTTACAAGCAGTTCAGGGCAACTACCGAGAAGCCGCTAAAGCTTATCAACAGGCTGTCACCCTGGAACCGAAGAATGCTGATTTTCAGTATGCATTGGGGTACGCTCTCGCGAATCTTGGAGACAATGCCAGTGCCGCAGCCGCCTACCAGCGTGCTGCCCAGATCGACAACAAGAACCTGAATGCCTATCTAGGATTAGGGGTGGTATTACAGCGTCTAAAAGATTATCAAGGCGCAATGCAAGCCTATGAAACTGCCCTCCAGCTCGATCCGAAAAATCTACAAGCTTATGAATTTATCGGCTCCGCCTTCCTGAAGCAGGGGCGTCCCGCAGAAGCGATTCAAGCACTCCAACAGGCTGTTGCTCTCGCCCCAAATGACAGCGGCGTGCAGTTGAACTTGGGAGACGCCTACATGAAGCAAGGCAACGTCACGGCTGGGATGGCGGCTTTAGAACGGGCAGCCAAGATTGAGCCTCGCAATGCTCAGATTAGCCTCCAAATTGGCAAAATTTTGCAAACCGGGAATAATCTGGATGATGCCTTAAAGGCTTATCAACAGGCAGTGAAGATCAAACCCGATCTCGTGGAAGCTCAGACAGCGATCGCTGATATTTTGCTGAAGCAGCAGGACTACCTAATGGCAATTGTTGCGTATCGGCGGCTGGTAGAAATGTCGCCGGAAAATGCCCAAGCTTACTACAATCTGGGAGTGGCGTTGAGAAAGCGAGAAAGGGTACCGGAAGCGATCGCAGCTTTTGAGCAAGCCCGCGACCTTTACCAGCGTCAAGGTCAGAAGGAAGGCTCTCAGAGAGCGACTTCCGCCCTTAGAGAGCTTCAAAAAGACAAAGGCTAAGGGCAAATGGCGAATAACTGATGGATAGTTTCTTAAAAACTTATTAAGAGTCTCGGCTTGTGGAAATTTCTGCGGATAAGTTGGACTGCAAGATACCTCCTAACTGCGTCCTCAGCCCCATCGATGTCAGAACAATTTAGAGCATCGAATGGGGCTTCCGTATTTTCGATTTTGATTTTCGACTTTGGATTTTGGATGATTAGGCTGGGGTTGAGCAACGGATAGATTCTGGTTGTTCATCGGTAGAACCCACTCGAAAATCTAAAATTTCGACCAAAGCATCAACACTCGCATCCGATAAATCCGCCAGGGAAACCACCTGCTCTAAATTGGGAAAACAGCGGCGGATAGCGTGGTTGTAGCTCGGATCGTAGTGGCACTCTAGCAAGTCTCTTACCAATCTTTCCCACTGCCCAGCATCAATGAGCTGATACCATTCTTGGAGTTTCTCCCAGCCATAGCGGGATTTCAGTCTGTGCAGCTTCGCTTTCAAAACCTCTGGGTGGGCCATTAAGTGAGGATATTCCTGCAAAAGCCACTGAATTCTAGCTTCTACAGGCATCTCAATTTCCACACAGCTCGCTTGTTTCATCTGTTGCCAGAGAGATGGGGGCACATAAATGCGCCCAATTTTATTACTCTCCGCTTCCACCCATACGGGAAAGCTAGGATCGAGGCTTTGCAACTGTTGCAGTAGCAGGGATTCAAAGTGTTTTTGGGATGGCTGAGGTTGGGGATGGGTTTTTGGTAATTGTCCCTCAGCTCCAGATGCGATCGCCCTTGTCTCTACAAACTGCTCCTCAGCGCCACTCCCACTCTCCCACTCTTCACCCAGGAGAGAACCGCGATGGTTTGCCAAACCTTCCAGATCCAGCACCTGAATGCCAAACTCAGCCAGACGGCGCAAAATGTGGGTTTTACCACTGCCAGTCATTCCAGATAATATCCGGAAGTTAAAGCGTTCCGGGAGGGCTTGCAGTTGCTCGCGTACCAAGGAACGATAGGTTTTGTAGCCACCTTCGAGGACAGTCACTTGCCAACCAATTTGACTCAAGACGGTTGCCAAACTGTTAGAACGCTGTCCTCCCCGCCAGCAGTACACGAGGGGATGATAGTCTTTGTCTTTTTCGGCAAAGTGATGGGTGAGGTGACGGGAAATATTTTGAGCGACTAAGGTCGCTCCTAGTTTACGGGCAGTGAAAGGACAAACTTGTTTATAGAGCGTTCCGACTTTAGCGCGTTCCTCGTCATCCAGAACGGGCAGGTTAATGGCACTGGGTATCCGATCTTCAGCGAATTCGCTGGGTGAGCGGACATCAATAATTTCGCTGTAAGTTTCTGTCTCAGATAGCTGAGTATAATTGGGCGATCGCGGCATTGTTAAATATGAATGGCTAATTGCTGATGGCTAATTGAAAGATTGTTCAAGAGCCACTTTTCGATTAGCCACTCTTTGATTAGCCATTACCCCAACTCATACCATTTTAGGTTTGGGATAAGCGTTTGAGGGTTTGACCGCCTAGCAGTCGGTCAGTTTCTTCCAGCAATGCTGGAATTTCGTCGGCGTGGGGACTATGGGTAAGACATTGGCGGAGGTCTAGTTCTCGAACCCGATCCGCTTTGGCTCCAGGAAACCAGTGGCTGGCGTTGCCCAGCAGGTTGTAGCGCATTTTAGCGTACTCGATCATATCGTAGGCGATCGCTAGATTTCTCAGCCACAGAATCACTTGGATATTCAGTCCCCCCGGCGTTGCTTCTGGCTTTGGTAAACCAACGTGCCAGGTTTTTACCCAGTTTTCTCCTAAGGTAGCGATCGCTTCTTGCTCCAAGCGATCAAGAATTGGCAACAAAATCGACTCTGCCTTCTCTAACAGCGGCAGGGTTTTCAGGTGTTCGTCAAAATCCTCTGGTCGTGACGCCCCCACACTCAGAGTATGCACCTGCGGATGACTCAGGCAGAATAAATCGTTAAACACGATTGGGCTGAGGGGATGGCACAAATCCACCAGTTTTTGCGGCGGTTTAAACAGCATTCCTCCTTTCTCGGAAGGGCTGATAATAAAAACGCCCATATCGTGCCGAGAAGCTGCCTCAATTGCAGGCCAGTTGAACTGATTGATGTAGTACCAGTGCAGGTTAACGTAATCGAACTGGTTCGTCTCAATCGCCTTCACAATTACATCACTTGGCCCGTGCGTCGAGAAGCCAATAAACCGAACTTTGCCTCGATCTTGTAGCTGTCGTGCTACCTCCAGACAGCCGCCCTGTTTAATGCTGTCGTGCAGCAACTCATCGGTATTGACACCGTGTAGCGACAGCAAATCAACGTAATCTAGCTTTAAGTAAGCTAGGGACTTCTCAAATTCTTGGCGAAATTCTTTAGCGTCCGCTTTAGGGCCGATTTTCGTCTGGACAATCAGTTTTTCGCGGGGAAAAGTCGGCAAAATTCGCCCTAACTGCATCTCAGAGGTGCCGTAGCCACGAGCAGTTTCAATATGATTGATTCCGACTTCAAAAGCTCGGCGAATCGTTGCTTCTACATTCCGTTGATTATCGCGGGGAACTCGCCATCCAGGGACATCCTGCCACTTAAACTGATAGCGCATCCCCCCACAAGAAAACACGGGCATTTGTAATTCCGTACGCCCAAATCGCCGATACTGCATCTTTCTAAATACATAAGAAAATTGCTGAATTGTGCTTGTAGTTAAGCACAACTATTTTTAGGGTAATTGACTATGCTTGCAAACGTTGTTCGGGCTACCTTGCTATCTTTTTTACCAGCAACCCTGCTGCTGGCATCGAGTTCTGCGATCCTGGCTCAGAATAACTCTGGTTATGAAGCCTTAAATTGGGTAGGTGCATCGAATGGAGACATCCCCCCCAATGCCGTGATTGGTGGGTCTGAATCGGGGCGTCGTTTGTACATCTGTCGCGCCGAATATAACGGTGGCGTGCATCCGGGAAAAGTTGTTGGCAACAATTGTAATTTTGGTTGGGGAGGAGAGGAAATTCTCGCCCCTTTCTATGAAGTTTTAACCGCGCCGCGAAACGTTCGGATTGTTTGGATAGAAGCATCGAACGGACGGGTGCCAGCAGGTGCGATCGCGGGTGGGATAGAAGCAGATCGAGATCTATTTATCTGTCGGGCATCTCACAATAAAGGCGTTCATCCCGGAAAAATTGTCGCTAGCAATTGCAATATCAGTTGGGGAGGACAGGAAATTCTCAAGCGCAACTATCAGGTAGCCGTGCTTAGGAGAAATCGTTAAAAATCCGAGTTTAAGCTGGTGCGATCGCTACAGTTGAACGTAAACCCAAAAACGCCTGAAACTCAGGATAGGGTCGGATTTTGTCTCGCACGGGAAAAGAGACAAAATCCAGGTAGAGAGCAGATTAGTAATTTTGCTCGGAGAATCGCAAAAGAAGATTAAGCTTCTCGCACAATGGGCTTCCCATCTACCACTTCGCCCACTAAAACTAAATCTGTGACGCCCACAAATAAACCATTTTCCAAAACGCCAGGGATATTATTGAGCGTCTTTTCCAGTTCTCCAGGATTATCGAGGGTGTCAAATTTTACATCAATGACCAGATTGCCTTGATCGGTGACAACGGGACCCGCTTTTTTGACGCCCATCCGCAGTTCTGGCTTCCCGCCTAGCTTTTCGATCGCCCGCATCACGGGTGTCATCGCCATCGGAATTACCTCTACTGGCACGCGGAAGGTGGAACCCAGCTTGTCAACGAGCTTGGAACTATCGACCACAACAATAAACTGCTCTGCCAAACAATCTACTATCTTTTCCTGGGTGTGGGCAGCACCGCCCCCTTTAATCAAATTGTGCTGAGGATCGACTTCATCGGCTCCATCAATGGCAATATCAATCCGATCGGCTTCATCCAAGGTGGTTAAGGGAATTCCGTACTGTTTAGCTAGCACGGATGCCTGAAATGAGGTAGGGATGCCTTTGATATCTTTGAGGTCGCCGGACTTCAAGCGATCGCCCAAAGATTCAATTGCATAAGCAGTCGTCGATCCGGTGCCCAGTCCCACTATCATCCCCGACTGGACGCGGGCGGCGGCGGCTTTCCCGACTTCCTGCTTCATCACCTTAACGGGATCTTGTTCTGCACTCATTCTTAAAACTCCTGGCGATATTGACAACTTAGCTCTGTAGGCTAGGATCGCTTAGCAATACTACTCGGTTCACTTCTCTCCATTGCCTCTCTACCTCTGCCTAAACCACTTCTAAAAGACGAGTGTTTTTAGCGATGAGGAGAGTCCAACCCCCCTTCCCGCGGAGAGAAGGGGGGTGTGAGGGGTTTGCTCCGCTCCGAAAAGTATGCGATCGCGTAAACCTAAACCAACTCAGCTGCAACAGTCAGTCTACTATCTGGAGTTCCCTTCCTATGACTCAGGGTGAAAATTTTTCTCAGGAAGATTATCAACACGACTCAAATCTGACTCCAGAAGCACACCATCAAAAGAATCAGGGTGAGCAAACAAGCACTACACGCAAAGCCTTATTGCTGTTTGAAGAAGGATTAAAATTAGCCGAAATAGGAAAGTATAAAGAGGCTGTTGCTCATTATCAAGAGGCTTTAGGCCTTCAACCGAATTCTGATAAAATTTTATACAACTATGGACTTTCCTTATTTTATTTAAGCCGCTACAACGAAGCTGTTAGTTGCTACGACAAAGCGATAAAGTTAAATCCAGATTATTCCGAAGCTTGGAGCGATCGCGCCCATGCACTGATCATGTTAAATCGTGGGAAAGAAGCACTAGCGAGTTGCGAACAGGCTTTGCAAATTCAACCAGAATCTTATCAAGCCTGGTACAAGCGAGGCTGGGTGCTGAGTAAGTTAAATCGCCGCAAAGAAGCGATCGCTAGCTGCGATAAAGCTTTGGAGATTAATGCAAACGGCTATGAAGCTTGGTGTACCCGTGGGGCTGTGCTACCGTTACCAAAACGCCGCCAAGAAGCACTTTGCAATTTTGATAAATCTTTGGAAATCAATCCAGCCTATCAGCGAGCTTGGTACAATCGGGGTTCGTTACTGGTAAATTTAGGGCGGGATGAAGAAGCACTGGCTAGCTTTGAAAAAGCCACTACAATTCAACCAGATTGTCAAGATTTTTGGTTTCCTCAAGCCTGGTACGGTCGAGGCTTTATCCTGGCAAAATTACATCGCTATCAAGAAGCGATCGCTAGCTTTGAAAAAGCCTTACAGCTTAAGCCAGAATATGCGTCGGCTGCGTTTTATAAACTCATCTGCTTGCTCATAACAGGTAAAATCTTTCAGCATTTATTAAATTCTGAAAAAAGAAATCAACTATTTAACGATCTAAAAAATATTGTCAATGCGTTCAAGTATCAATTTTTATTTGTTGCAACATTTATTTTTATCATCAGTTCTGCTCAATCGCCTTGGGCAACAAATTTTAAGCAGATGTTTTCTACTTTATTTTCAGTTGCAATTATTTGGTTTATCTTAGGGGATATTTGGAAAAACAAGTCTCAATTAAGTTGGGTATTAGCAATTTATTTTAAAAGTGGGATTTTAAGTTATGTTCGGGCAGCTTTTATTCTTTTTGTTACCTTAACGACATTTGCAGTCGTAAGCCCATACGTACCCCAATTTATGCAATGGGGATGGGCTAGTGCAGTTTTCGGAAATTCTGGAAATATTATATTTCAACCGTTTGATACTATTAAAAGCATTCAACCTCCACCATCAGAGGATATTAATTCTCAACTTCCCAATCCCAGTGAAAGCTTACCACCCGATGAAAAAGTTGTAACTCAACCCAAGCCATCACCCGATGAAAAAGTTGTAACCCAACCCAAGCCATCACCCAATGCAAATGTTGCAACTCAACCTCGCCCGATACCTAATGAAAAGGCTGCAAATAAGACTTATAAAGCAGTACCGACAAACAGTACAGATCAAAAACCCCCTTTTGATTACACAAAAGTTTTGATGGTTGTTTTTTGGATATGTTTAATTTTAATGGTTCCGTTTTGGGCTGGATTGGAAGAAAAGATTTTTCGTCAAGGTGCTAACACCTGGAAGCAGATAATCGGGAATTCTACAGCTTTTGGTTTAGTCCATATCACCGTAGGAATTCCTATTTATGCAGGTTTTCTGCTGATTATTCCAGGTTTCTTATTTGCTTGCCGCTATAAATTTGTACATGACCAGTCTTTCAAAAAAAATAATAATGAAGAAATAGCTCAGGAAGCAGGAGTTCAGGCAAGTACAGCCGATCATGCAATCTACAATGCAATCCTGATCACTTTCTTGGTTTTCGTAATGTTAACTACATAATTCAGATAAGGATGCGATCGCATCCTCTCTTCTCCTGTCACTCACCTAATGCCGCGCCAGCACTATTCCCTTCATGGAAGCGATGCACTAAGCTAGCACTTCCAGCAGTAGGGACGAAGGTTGTATCCGTCTGTCCACAACAGACTTCTTGACTTACAACGCATAGCCGACGACTGTAAGCGCAGCAAAATAACCTTTGCCTGTCCTTCAAACAAAGTCCGCGCAGGCAGACGATATAGCAGTTCTCATTAAGCGTGCAATCCACTCGGAACCTTACCCCATGCCTGTTTCCGCTTTTCGGTGAAAGGCAGCAGGATCAAACTTTGCTGCATCCAAACAAGAATCCCTATATATAAAGATTCCCTGAAGCAGGCTTAGTTTGTATAGCTCTAAGCTTGAGTCTGTTAGCATGAGCGAAGCATCTGGTAAAGAGCGACACGTTAGCGATTCCCTGTCGTGATAGCTTCGCTTCACGCGCAGCATGAAGCGAACTTATGGCGGTTCTCTCTCCTAGTGTGCCGATTTACAAGAAACCTCCCTGTACTAAATGAAACTTTTGAGTGCCTATATCAAGGTATTGCCCGATTACGGCATGATTTTGTAGGAACATCTCCTGTGGGTTCGCAGAGGATGGCAAAGTTTTGCCTAAAACGGCTCATGGCAATTTGAGCGCAGCCTATAAGCACATAATGTTTACTACGAGCTTCCCATTTTTTGAAAACTAACCTATAGTACCGTTGGGAATACCTCTTACGCCCTCAGACAGAAGACAGTTTCAATGGATACAGGGTATTTCCTGGTTTGATATATCTTTATTCCTTAGAAAAAAATATTGGTAGTCTCTGCTGTAATGTCACAGATTCATCCGCTTAATCTGGTTATCCAACCTGATGACAAGGAAACTAGCTGCTGTCTTTCCAGCATTGGGTTTCAGGAGCTTCCTGCCATGCCTCAGCTTCTCTATCAAACTGTAAATAATCGTGAACTGGTTAGTATTTTCGTCAAGATCAGCCAAGTCCTTTCAGAAACCAGTCAAGCTTCCTCACGCTTTTTTCTGACGCGAACCGAGCAAAAGGATTCTTCTATTGAGACATCGTCACGCGATTATCAAAATTTACTAGGAGATTTTTTAAAAGCGCAACCGATTAGTACGATTACCCAGGCGGTTAAATATGCTTGGTTTTTTCAGATTTTAGCGAAGCAGCAAATATTTTTTCACTATCAGCCTATTTTCAATTTATCAACCGGCGAAATAATTGCTTATGAATGTTTGGCACGCGCCAAAGACGAGCGCGAAGGACACTTCAGCGGTTATCAATTAATTGAAGCAGCCCTTTCGACAAAATTGGCTTACGAGTTTGATGAACTGGCTCGGACAATTTGTTTACAATCAATTGCTAACACCAAGAGTCATCAAACATTTTTTATTAATATCTTACCCAATGTAATCAGCAAAGATCCTGCATCCTTAGAGCAGAACATCAAGTTAATTCTCGACCTGGGATTACAGCCCGAACAAATTGTATTTGAATTAACCGAAGTGGAAGCGTTGGTCAGCTGTCCAAAACTCTTGAAAACCATTAATCGCCTAAGAGAACGGGGGTTTGGAGTTGCTGTAGATGATTTGTGCGCCTGTGTTTCGCCTGACAACTACTTCATGGAGTTTTGCCCCGATTTGATCAAGATAGATCGGCGATTGGTACATGGTTGCAGCCAGCATTCTCTCAAGCAGGTGATGCTCAAAAGTTTAGTGAATTCTGCTCATAACTTGGGAATTCGAGTTGTTGCTGAGGGACTTGAAGACAGGGAAGATGTTGAATTTTGCCGCGATTTAGGGGCAGATTACGGGCAGGGATTTGGCTTAGCAATGCCACAGGTAACTTTGCAGCAGCAACGGCTCGATTTTGTGAAGTCGTCGCTCAGGATTTTGTCTTACACAGATCCCTGCACCTGTTAAAACTAGATGCTGTAACCAGATGCTGTAAGATGCTTTCCTGGTACAACTGACTCTTATCTATGCAGCTTGAATTTATTCCAGTCGAAGAATTTTATTTCGCACTAACCTTAGCCGTCAAAACTTTGGAGGAAGTGGAGCAACCGGGTTTAATAGAACAAGTGCGATCGCGCCTCAACCTCAAATACGGTCAGCCTTCGACCGTTGCCGCAGCCACCCAGAATACGTTTAATTATGTATTTCGGGTTTTAGAGCTAGACAACAGCCCTGCAAGTCAGCTGATTGTCTCAGTAGCAGACTGGCAAGGCAAATTGCGTCTAAGCAGTGATTATGGCTGGACTCTCGATGAAGATCGCAAGCCCGTTCGCACCGAACGATTTAACCAACGACCAGAATTTACCAAGCAGCTACGCAGCTACCTGCAAGACTGGTTGCAACTCCCTCTGAGTAATTAGCTTTTAGTTGCTTAGTCATTAGTCATTAACCTTTGACTAATGACTAACGACTAATTGCTTTGAGCAGCCAACAGTTCCTTCAGTTTCGCCAATTCGCCAGCCCAGCGGGGGTCGGGTTGAAAGGTATCTGATTCATTATTAGATGTTGTCCCTTCAGAGCGTCGCGACTTCTTGTTGCTGCCACCACGACGACCACCGCCGCCTGTGGGAGCGGGAGCGGGAGCGCCACCGCCGCCGCTAGCAGCTTTGTTGGGGTCTTTAATAGGAGCTGGAGCTGCTGGGCGAGGTTCTTCTTCCCCTTCACCCTTAGCTCGTGGCAATGCCTTTTCTATTTTCAGCGGGCTTTCTTGGAACATCTGACCGTTGAACTTTTCAATAATTTCATCAGCCAGTTCATCCGTCTTCACGGTTACAAACGCAAAACCCCGACATTTGCCGGTTTTCCGGTCTTTAATCACCTTGGTGGAAACAGAATCGCTCATGTCCCCAAAAAGAGCTTGTAACTCCTGACGGTCTACTTCTTCTTTGGGCAGATTGCCTACATACAAACGGATAGACATGGAAAAATACCTCCAGACTCAATATCTTTAGACAAAAATTGCGATCGCGCACAAAGCGTATACTCGATTGGGCTGCTCGCACTAAACCCGATCTTCGGTGACAGCTTCTCCCAATCAACCTTACGGCTTATTTGGAGATTTCTCGTTTCAGCGAGAGCCTTTTGGTCTACCCCAACTCCACAGCCTGATGGGATGACCGCCGCCTTTTTCTTCATTTTCCTGAAAACGTTTTCATCTCGATTAAGAGCCAATCCGTCATCAGAATAGAAAAACCATCTATCAGCCTGCGTCCTGAAAAATTCCGCCTCACAGCTAGAATCTTCTTGAATCGTGCCAGATGGATGTACTAGCCCATAGAAACGCCTTCCTGCAATCAACCTCTTAAACGCCGAATAGCGCTTCTTCCCGGCACCGATGAGCGCCAAGATAGACACGAATTTTTCCCATCCAGCACCCGTAACAAACTTTGCCAATTTGCTCCCGGCGAGTTTTTTGTTGATCAAGTCTCGATCGGCAACCACCATTAATTGCTTCAATAGCCAGTTGGCAACTTGTTGGTAAAAATTTTGACGCTGGTTTGCAACATTTAACGGTGACAATTCAATCTGCTGGACAGCTTTAACTCGATGCTTACTGCCCTGTTTCTGGCGAGACAACTGACGCTGTAACCGCTCAATCCGCTTCTGGGCTTTCCTATTGTATCGAGGGATTGCCACCTGCTCAACGCAGTTTTGTAATCGTTGAAAAAAAAGTCTTTTATCGGCTGGAAATAAAGAGTTTATTTTTTTAAAATTGCGCTTTTGGCTGCAAGAATCTAGCTTATCTCTAATTGATGCGATTGAACAACTGCTTTGGCAATAGCAGTTAGTATTACAACCTTTTTGTTTCCACCAGTTAAAGCGTTCAGCCAACCGATAATTGTACTGCCATCTGAGCGCTTCTATCCATTCCTCCATTGTAACTAACTGCTGCTGACTTGGGCGCAATCGATACTCATGGGCGATTCTCATTAGAGAATTGTATCCTAAATTACTGTAATCTTTGCACTCGACCTTTATGGATATCGAGTGGTTTACAGCAGTATCGAGGCGAGACGTTTGCGATCGCTCCTAATTATTGCAAGATATTAACATTATTTTTAAAGGTATCACGGTCTCTGCTATGGGGCTAGTTTAAACAGCAGATTTCCGTCTTTAGCAGTATCTTCAGGCATGAAGCCCGCAAACTCCACCCCCAAGTGGATCGGTTCTCAAGATACTGCTTTATGTTCTTGCCGGAACGGTCAAATAACTTCAAAGGTAATCGACATCGCCGCCATCTGAGTTGTATCTACGTTACTCACGCCTTGGGGAGAGTTTCCAGTGCCGCGCGTGCCTTCCGCAAGGTCATCCAGCAAATCGCCGACCACTTGAGTTGGCTCCGAAAGAGCTACGGGGCCTCTTGTATCCCGTGGTGCTAGGTTCCGCAACGCTTGCAGGGCTTTCCGCAGGGGCGTGCTACTGGCAACAATCAAGACTTCTGCGACTCCTTTGGGTTCTTGGGTGACAAGGTTAAATTGATCGTCAGTCCCAGGAATTTGTAGTGTTTGCCCAGCCTTCACCTGCGTAACATCATCGGTCGCCGTCCACTGATTCGGGAAGATTGCCGATATTTCTCCCGTTGGGTCAATGACTAGGACGCTGAAATAGAGGTCGCGCGGCTCGTTATTTGTAATCTGGAACTGCACCGACGTTCCGATTGGTAACTTTCGGGCATCTGAGGGAAGATTTCCTGAAGGATTATTGGAAGAAGTTTTTTGACCGAGACTGCGATCGCTACCGCGAACGGTGAAAGCACTAGCCAAAATTTCATTTTGACCGGCTCGATTCATCGAAGCATTGACGTTTAGGCGCGATGAATTGGTATTTAGAGTGAGTTTGACAATCCTGGCTGCTAGTAATGATTTCAGTTTGGCTTGCAGGCGACTGACAGCATCGGCTACGGTTTCACCGGCAGTGCCAAAGGAGTCAGGAATCGGCTCCATCGCTGGCGAAAATAAACCTAAACTGCCCTCACTCTTCATCCTTCCAAAGATGTATTGCACCTCTTGCTGTTGTAAAGGTACAGGTTCAAGGCGCTTGATCGCTTGCAAAGCTTGTTTCGCCTGCGCGGTGTCGTTGCCTAAAGAGGGGTCAAGACCAATTTTTAAAGTTACATCACTGGGAATCCCACGAGTGCGTTCCTGCAACAGCGATCCGGGTTTGGCAGTTTTTAACAATTTTCCGCGTCCGATTAAGCCTTCACGAGATTCTAACTGCACGACTCCTTGTTCGCGCCCTTGGGAGTCTACTACGGTAAGGAGGGCATCTTGCTCAAAAGCCGCTAAACTTTGGGGGTTAAGTCCGCCCAGCCATAATTGAGCTTGGTTGCCTTCTACTTTAGTGATCACAGCTTCCGCTGGAGGCGTTTGTTGACCAATAAAGTACATCGGTTGCTTGAGATTATTGCTGCCTGGTTTCGCCTCAAATTCTGGGTTTTGACGAGATGACATCCGAGTAGTGTTACGACCAATATTGGGGAGGGCGCTGGCAAAAGATTCGCTGCCAGTTTGTTGCCACAGATATTGAGTCATTAAATAAGTAAAAGCACCGGCATAAAAGTCGCTGAAGGGGGCATCTGCGGCATACTGTTCCCGCTTGGCGGAGGCGATGACGACACCTTTGGCAACACCCTCGCGACGGCGACGCACAAATTCAGCGGGTGAGAGATTCAGGCGAGAGAGCCATTGTTCCTGATATTCTATTTCGGCGGGAACTGGTTGAAGTTGGGAACCCCCATCACGCGATCGCACGACTAAATTCCCCCGTTTGCCGCCACCTGAGTGACAGCTATCCAGCACTGCGGTAACGTTCTCTGTCTTCAGGGCATCCATCAATAAAAATAAGGTGTGCCCCATGATGTCCTCGACAACGCCTCTTTCATTGGGAAATCCGGTAGGCAGCGCACTATCGATGGGCACAAAGGTACTATTAAGACACTTCCCTGTCGGGTCTTTGAAGTCGCAGTCGGGATCGGTTACTTGGGAACCATGCCCTGAGAAGTGAAAGACCACGACATCCCCGGCTTTAGCTTGTTTAATCAGGTGTTCTTCAAAGGCATTTAAGATGCCCTTGCGGGTCGCTTGCCCATCAGTCAAGAGCAGAATGTCTTTCGGATTAAAGCCAAATCGGTGAATCAGCAGTTGTTGCTGCAACTCGACATCAGTGACGCATCCTCGCAACGGTGCTGTTGGATAGGCATTAATCCCCACCAGCAAGGCAAGTTTGCGAGGTGTTCCTTGAGCGATCGCACGACTAAAGCGATCGCCTTGCTGCATAATCTCCAGCTGGCTCAAACCCAGCGTTGCCAAAGTCGATCCAGCAAACTGCAAAAACTGACGACGCTTAATGTAAGGCATAATTACTTCTAACTAGATTGGTGTTACTGTCTTAACTCAAAACTCAAAATTTTTTAAAGTCCATTTCCTATCAAAATGAACGGTGCCCAATAGTAAGGATGGTCAAATTTTGACCCAGCACCGAGAGTATTTTCGCTTCTAGAATTGGGTATTGCTTCAACATTAATACTGCCGCGACTATCAACATTATTAAGCGCTGGGGTTGAGAAATCACCGTGCAGCAAGCCCAGTTGAGATTGGCGAAGGGCTGTAGCTTTTGTTATGGGTGTCTGTTGCGTACTTTGAGCTAAATAGCTGTAGAATTTTTGCATCAGATGACTGGTGCTGCGATCGTCCACCAGCCACAAGGAAGCGATTACTGCCTTGGTTCCAGCATTGAGGAAATAGTAGCTGATGCCAGCAATCTCTACACCGTCTTGGTCAGGCCCGCCCAGTGCCGTTTCGCAAGCTGATAGCACAACCAAATGAACATTGCCCAAATCTTGTAAAGTTTGAATCTGAGAAATTGTTAATTTCTCACCCGTACCTAATAGCAGAAATGAATCGTCTGGGCGTCCTGGCACAAATTGACCGTGGGTAGCAATATGCAAAATCTGATGATCTGTCAGATTATCTCGCAAAGTAGGAAAATCAAAAGCATTGTTGAGAAATTCGTTTCCCGGATAAATTCCTGTTGTGTCGTTCGGTTTCTTTTGCACGATCGCATCTAATTCTGCTGGGACATTGGGCAGTGGATTAAAGCCAGCAACTGCATGAGATAGTCCTAACGCTAGAACGGAGGTATTTTGAATGCCAGGAGGAAGGCGATCGCGCACATCTGTTAAGTCAGCAGATAGCACCGTAGAAACGGAGTAGTTCTCAATTAAATATTTTTCGCCATCAAACAATGCACTGATGGGAATGTAACGAGTAACCCGATCCATCGAAAAAACTAAATTTTGAATTTTATTCGCTTTGAGTTCGGGTTCAATCGGTTTAATTAGCCAGTCGTAGAGTTGTTTCCCCGTTGTCTTGACTTCGGCAATGTCAGACCGGGAATCTTCTACTAACTGACGGAATTTTAATACAGATTCGCCTAATTGCCGCTGCGTTACGGGAACTTCCAGGCTTTTAACAATGCCTCCTTTCGATGCCCATAGCAACCAAATTTTGTCCTTTAGTACGAAGGGATAAATCAGCACGGTACCTGGTTGAGATTCGACGATCTCTTTAGCTTTACTAAGTTTATTGGGGTCAAAAAAGGCATCATCTTGAGCGCGACGGCTGCGAATTTCTTTTTGAATGGTTTCAATTGTCTGATTATATTGTTCGGTTAAAGCCTGAAGCCGATCGTTGAATTGGCTCAACTGGCTGCACCGATTTTGCTTGCACTGCTCCACTTGCTGCCCAAAAGCGATTAAGGTTCCATTTTCTTTGAGAATCTTTTCTTCAATGGGATTTAAGGCGATTCCTGAAGTTTTATCCCCAGCTCTCGCATTTTTTGTATAGTTGGGTAATTCCTGGATTTTCAATAGTTCTAACACCTGTTGAGCTTCTAAAATTCGCCCTTGGGACAGTAACAAGTTAGTGAAGGCGCGATAGGTGTCGGCAATGGTTTGAGTATAGGATTCCTGTTGCTCTCGTGGCAGCACTCGTAAATCTTGGCGAATTACTTCTGTAACATTCACGGCTTGCTTGTAGAAAGCGATCGCTAATTCTGGCTGATTCTGTTTCTCTAACAAAAAACCCATATTGCCAAGCGCAATTCTTTCGCCTGTCTTATCGCCAATTTCTCTAGCAATTCCCAATGCTTGCTGAAAAAACTCTAACGCTTGGGGATACTGTTCTAACTGGTTGTAAACTCCCCCAATGTTATTAAGAGTCGCCCCAACTCCAGCCCGATCGCCAACGGTTTGACGAATCGCTAAAGCTTGTTGAAAGAACTCCAGCGCCTGGGGATACTGTCCCAACTGATTAGAAACAACTCCGATATTGTTGAGGGTGACTCCCTCACCCGCCTTGTCGCCAATTTCTTTGAGAATCTCCACCGCCTGCTGATAGAGTTTCAACGCTTCGGGATATTGACCCAAATTGCGGTAGGTTTCTCCAAGATTGTTGAGAGTCGTTCCCTCGCCTGCCTTATCGCCAATCTCCCGACGAATCTCCAAAGCTTGCTTGAAGAATGCGAGTGCCTGAGAATACTGCCCTAAATTCTCGTATACTCCTCCAATGCTGTTGAGGGTATTTCCTTCACCCGCGCGGTTGCCGATAGTTCTGCGGTTAGCTAAAGCTTGTTGATAGAATTCCAGTGCTTGGGGATACTGACCTAAACTATCGTAAACTCCCCCCATGTTGCTGAGCGTGCGCCCCTCACCAGCTTTGTCACCGATGGTTCTAGCAATCTCTATTGCCTGCTGATAGAATTCCAGTGCTTGGGAATACTCGCCCATGCTGTAGTACACTCCCCCAATGTTATTGAGAGTCGCCCCAACACCAGCTTTGTCGCCGATAGTTTTAAGAATTCCCGACGCTTGCTGGTAAGACTCCAGCGCTTTTGGATACTGCCCCAGACTGTCATAAACTGCCCCGATACCAATGAGGGTGCGCCCTTCACCTGTCTTGTCACCGATCTCTTGGCTAATTGCTAAAGCTTGCTGATAATATTCCAGAGCTTGAGGATAGTTGCCTAAGCTGCGATAAACGACACCAATGTTGTAAAGGTTACGCCCTTCATTGGCGGGATTCCCGATATCTCGGCTAATGGCTAAAGCTTGTTGATGGACTTCTAGGGCTTGAGGATACCTGCCTAGCTTGCGATAAGTGATGCCCAAGTTATTTAGAGTGCGGACTTCACCCAAGCGATCGCCAATATCCCTAAGAATTTTCAAAGCTTGTTGTTGAAACTCTATCGCCTTTTGATACTGTCCCTGGCTGTCATAAACTCCGCCAATCGTGTTCAGAGTTCTGCCTTCGCCTAGCTTGTCATTTGCTGCTTTCGCCGTTTCCAAAGCTTGCTGAAGGAACTCTAGTGCTTGCGGATATTGTCCCTGACCGCTATAAACAATACCAATGTTATAGAGAGTATTGCCTTCGCCTACCTTGTCGTCTGTTGTTTTTAGAATTCCCAACGCTTGTTGTAGAATCTCCATTGCTTTAGGAAACTGTCCTAACTCGCGGTATGTGGCACCAATTTCTGTTAACGTCCGTCCTTCGCCTACCTTGTCGCGCGCTTCTTTGCGGAGAGGAAGTGCTTGCTGTAAGGTTTCTAAAGCTTTGGCGTATTGACTCAAGCCATTGTAAACTTCCCCCAGGCTAGTAAGTGCTTCCCCAACCCCTGGTTTATCGCCAATTCTTTTGCGAATTTCCAGAACTCTTTCTAGGGTTTGCAGAGCTTCTTTAAACTGGCTGTTACGAAATTGCTGAATGCCTAGTTGAAACAGCCGATTTGCCTCAGTTTTTTGCTCTTGTCGAGATGCGATAAACCGTGTTTTTTGTGCTGGTTCCACCAGGAACTCTGCTAAGGCTAAGGACCTCGCTGCCATTGGGAAGAAGTAACTGAAAGATAAAAGTAAGGCTGTAGTAAAGCTAAGTTTCTGGATAGGGGAACGCATAAAAATACTGCTACACAAGCGGATTAGCTTTAATATCCTTCATCGCGTTTCTTTTGCGGTAAGTAATTGATATCTGGCAGTCTTACCAGTAGAAAGTTTATCCAATCGTCAGCGAGATCCGCCTCCTTGTGTCGCGCCAGGAGCTGCAATTTCCGCAGGATTGTAAGCACCACCCCTAAGCTGGGTTCCTCCTCCTGCCTGCCCTCCAGGTGCATTTAAAGTACCAGCCGGTTGAGAGATTGGTGGAGTGCTTCTCTGTGTTTGCTGCGGAAGTAAGGGTGCGGTAGCGATCGCCTCCAGTCCCACTGACTTCAACAAATCTTCCCAGGCGGCAGCTAGTGTAGAATCGTTAGGGCGATCGCGACGTAGCTCAGCCAGAGTAGTCAGAGTTTCATACCAGATGCCAGCTTTTGCATAGATGGCTGGACGCTCTTGGGGCGATGCTTGCTGTAATTGATTGGCAAGAGTGGCGCTTAATTCGTTGCGTCGAATCCAGCCTTCAACCAAAATATTACTTCCTCGGTCTTTAGGGTCGCAAAGCAGTGCGAAGGAAAAACGGTATGTTTTTCCAACTTGTAGCGGTTTTATACCTGCTTGTTCGGGGAGGCTAACGCTAACAACACCAGGGTTTTGAGAAATCTTGAAAGTGGTCTCGTAAACAACCTGCTTTCCCTCTACATCCCATACCATCAACTCTGCTGTCTGCGGGGGATTTTTTGGAATATAAAAGAACAAGGTTGGATATCCTGTAACCGTTACCCCAAAATTCTTGCCTGGTATCAACGCAGTTAGACCCTCTGCATCAACAATACAGGCGCTACGACCACGCGAGGCTCCTGGTTCCCGAATATTCGGAACTTCTTGCTCTGGAGGATTGTAAACAATACCCCTCAAACGGAATCCTCCACCTTCCTGCCTATTCTGTGTTCTTGGCTCCAAAGAGACGAGATTGTTAGGAACTCCTATAACACCCGTCAATTTGGCAAGATTCAAATTCACCCTGGTTAAGTTGGCATTGGTCAAGTTAGCACCAGACAAGTCAGCGCCGCTTAAGTTGGCACCACTCAGGTTAGCTCCTCTCAAGTCGGCTGCAACCAATCTGGCACCCATCAAGTTGGCACCGCTAAGATCGCAATTCAAGCATTTATTGGTTTCCAGCAACCGTTTAAGGTGTTCGGGATTTTCCGCTCTCACTGGCGTAGCGAACCAGAGGACAGATAACAGCCCAGCGGCGGCTAGAATTCTTTGTTTCATTGCATTTGTTGCCTCTCCTGAGCGTTAAGCGCCTCTAGTATAGCCAATCGCCAAAGCATCAACTATCTGAGTTGGGCGTGTTATTATCCATTTCTAATCAGCATCAGAGGTGCCATTTCTAATCAGCATCAGAGGTGCCCAATCGTAAGCAAGAAGGTGAGAAATTTTTTCCATCTCTTTTACCTTTACCAAGTACCTGAATTTTGATAGTTTTTTAAAGTCCATTTCCTATCAAAATAAACGGTGCCCAATAATACGGATGAGAAAATTTTGAGCCGTTGCTGGGGGTTATCGGCGGTCTAGAACCAGGTATTTGTTCGACAATAATGCCACCGCGAGGATTGGTATTGGCTGCTGTTGAGACATTGCCTTGTAACAGATTGAGTTGAGCTTGGCGCAACGCTTCCGCTTTAGTCATCGCCTTTTTAGAGGTGCCGTTAGCTAAATTTTTATAAAATTGCTGCATCAAAAGACTGGTGCTGCTATCGTCCACGAGCCACAGGGAAGCCATCACCGCCTTTGCGCCCCGATTCAAGAAGTGGTAAGCCATACTAGCAATTTCTATGCCGTCTTGACGGGGACCAGCCAAGGCGGTTTGGCAAGCTGACAGCACAACCAAATGAATGTTATTTAACCCGGTTAAGGTTTTTATCTGAGGAATCGTGAGTTGTTCGCCGGTTCCTAAGAGGATGTAAGATTTATCTGCGCTATCAGGAACAAATACCCCATGAGTCGCTAGGTGTAAAATTCGATAACTTTTCAAATTGTCTTGCAGAGTAGCAAAGTCAAAAGAACGGTTTAAGAACTTTTGACCAGGATAAATTCCCTGATTATTTTTAGTTTCTTGACGCACAATCGCATCGATTTCAGCAGGCACATTTGGTAGAGGACTGAAACCAGGGACAGCATCAGATAATCCCATTGCCAAAACAGGGCTATTTTGAGTGCCGACAGGTAGTTTATCGCGGGTGTCAGTATCTTCTGTCAATACATTGTAGACGGTGTATTTTTCAATTAGGTATTGTTTCCCGTCATAAAGAGCGCTCATCGGAATATAGCGCGTCACCCTATCAAGAGCAAAGACCAAGTTTTTCACCTGGTTATTCTTATTCTGAAGTTCCGCCTCTAAGTCTTTGATTAGCCAGTCATAAAGTTTTCGGCTAACAGCTTGTATCTTATTAGCTTCAGCCGAACCGCAATGAGCAACCTGCTCGCACTCCTTCATTAAATCGCGGAACTCTTTGACCGTTTTTCCTAATTCATCTCTTCCGACGTTAACTTTAACGGTTTTGACCGCACCCCCTGGGGCATATAGTTGTAACCACAGTTCGTTTTCTAGAACCAAGGGATAAATCATCACCGTGCCTGGTTGTGCTTCGACAATCTCTTGAGCTTTTGCTAGTTTGTTTGGGTCAAAGAAAGCGTCATCTTTGGCACGGTTAGCGCGAATTTCTTGGTCAATCTTCTGCAATTGTTGGTCAAATTGAACAATCAGAGAGGTGCGGCGACTCGTAAGCTCTTTAAGTTGACTACAATTGGTACTTTCGCACTCATTAATTTGTTTTGCTAAGGCAATGATGGACTCGCTTTGAGCAGGAATCTTTGTCTCCGTCGGAGAGAGTGGAATGTTCGGCTTATCCCCCGTAGTACCTCTAGGACTGATGGCTTCGCGAATTTCCTGCTCTCTCAATAGTTGCTGCACTTGTAGGGCTTCTTTATCCCGTCCTTGGGAGAGCAACAAGGCTGCTAACTGACGATAAATATCAGATACCTTCACCTTGTCGAAATCAACTGTTGCATCCAAGAAAGATTTTTGTAACTCTTGTGGTAAACCTTCGATACCACGCCTGACTTCCTCAATTTTGTTAACCGATTGCTTATAGTAAGTAATGGCAACACTTGACTGATTCAAATCGTGGTAGATACGCGCTAACCCTGAATAAATGAAAGCATCAGCGCTAGGAGCTTGATTATCGGTTGCGATCGCAAGTGCTTGTTGATATACCTCAATGGCTTCTTCTTGGCGTCTAAATTTGCGATGGATATGTCCAACCAGAGTAAGAGCTTGTTTTTCCCAAACTTTATTTTGGACTTTTCTAGTAAAATTCAACCAAGTTTGAGCGGCTTCCATTGCTTGTTTGTCATTACCCAATTGCCCGTAGCCAAGACTCAGCAATATATTAGCAAATGCTTGGATTTGCGGCTCTTTAATTTCTCCAGCAATTGCTAATCCTTCTTGAGCGGATTCAATAGTTTTTTGTGGATTTCCTTGGGCAAAATAGTTTTGGGCGATAAAAAGCAGCACAAGGCTTTCGTCAAAGCGATTTTTGAGTTGACGTAGTATGGGCAGTGCTTGTTGATAGAATTCGTTACTTTTTTGGTAATCCCCAAGCTCAGCATAAACAATCCCCAGAGAAGTTAGCGGTAAGGTCTGTGCTGCTGGAATATTAGTTTCACGGGCAATTTTCAAACTTTGTTGAAGTGAATCCCATGTTTTCTGATATTCACCTAAATCTTTGTAGCGGTTACTCAACCGAGCTAAAGCATGGGATTCTAGCCTACGATTTTTTAATTCTCGCGCAATTGCTAATCCTTGCTCTACTAACTGTTTGCCTTCTGTGTATTTGCCAATAATTCCGTAAGAGTTTCCTAACTTGATTAGTAACTCTGCTTCTTGTTCGCGATTATTTATTTTCCTTGCCTGTGCTAAACTTGGCTCTGCAACTGCAATTACTTTTTGATATTCTCCCAAAGCCTCATACATTCCACTAAGAATAGTCGCCGCCGCTACTTCTCCAATGAAATCTTTGTTTTTGCGCGATATCTCCAAAGACGTTTGTCCTACTGCTATCCCCTGTTCGTATTCTCCTTGAACTCTGTAGGCGTCGCTGAGAGCATTTAAAGCTAGGGCTTCACGAGAAGTATTTTGCCTTTGTCGTGCTAAAGTTAAAGCTTGCTTGGCTGTTTCCACGGCTTTGGTAGTATCACCTAACAAGCCATAACTCTGGCTTAGGGACGTTAAAGCACTGATTTCATAGTTGTTCAGTTTTGCCTTTTGCACTACTGCCAACCTAGCTTGAGCAAACTCCACCGCTTTTTGATAGTTACCTTGGTTGGAGTAAATTTCTTCAAGAATATCCAAAGCATTCTGCTCTAGTTGGGGGTTTTCTAGCTGCTTGGCAATTGCTAAACATTGCTCAGCCGACTGCAACGCTAAGGGATAGTTTCCCTGTTTGTTGTAAGCGCTGCTCAAGCTTGCCAGTGCCTTTGCTTCAAGGGAGGATTCTTTGATTTTCCGCGCAATGGTTAAGGCTTGCTGACTGACTTCAATGGCTTTCGGAACATTTTTGAGAGGTACATTGTATAAGAAAGCCAACCGCAGCAGCGCGTCTACTTCTAATGCAGGTTTACCAAGGGTTTGTGCACGCTTTAATAGCTGTTGCGCCCAATCAATAGCTTTGTCATATTCCCCAAGATTGCTGTAACTCAGACTTAAGCCAGATAGCGCACTCGATTCTGTGCTTAAAGCACTATCTTGTAAATTTGGCAATAGTTTAGCGATTTCGATTTGTCGCGCTGCGGCTAATGCTTGCTGGTAGGTTTCGACTGCCTTTTGATTTTCTCCAAGTACGTTATAGGTGCTGGCTAAAGTGAGTAAAACATCTGCCTCACCCCGTTTATTATTTTGCTGTCGTGCAATTTCGACTTGTTGCAACCTGATTTCAATATATTTGCGAGAGTCGTCCTGAGTATTGTAAATGCTAGCAAGCTGAGTCAGAGCTGAGTCTTCAATACCTAAATCCTTGGTTTCTCGCGCAATGCTCATCGCTTGTTGTAACACTTCAATCGCTTTTTGCTCGTCTTGAAAGAAGCTGTAAGCTGCTCCCAGATGAATTAAAGCACTTGCTTCTGATTTTGTTTTTTTCAATTCTCTGGCAAGGTTTAAAGCTTCCTGTGCCAACTCTATCACGCGAGAATACTCTGCTTTTGCTTGAGGATACACCCCTCTGTTGACAAATGATATGGCTGTTGAGCTATATATTCCACTTAACAAGATTAGGGTTTCTAGTTGAGCGGGTTTATCCTTGATTTCTCGACGAATAGCTAATGATTTTTGAAGGAATTCAATGGCTTGCTCGTCTTTGCCTTGCAAATAGTAAGAACTTCCGATTAGAGATAAAAAGTTAGACTCTTGGGGCTTATCTTGGGTTTCTCGTGTAATCGCCAGTCCTTGTTGATAGAATACGATCGCTTGCTCATATTGATTTTGACTAAAGTAAATATAGGCTATTCCAGAGAGAACATTGGCTTCTTGCGCTTTATTATTGGGAATGGCTTGCGCGATTGCCAGAGCTTGTTGCTTAAAGGCGATCGCTTGCTCGTATTGCTTGAGACTGCTGTAAGCCTTCCCTATGAATAGAAGAATGCCAACTTCTTGGGACTTATTCTTTACTTCTCTAACAACAGGGAGGGATTGTTGGTAAAAGGCGATCGCTTGCTCATATTGTTTTTGATTAAAGTAAGAATCTCCCATTCCTTCGAGAATGCCAGCTTCTACTAGGTGAATTCCTACGGCTTGAATAAGAGGCAATGCTTGCTGATAAAATTGCAAAGCCTGGTCATACTTGTCTTGATTAAAGTAAGTTAAGCCGAGCTGATAGAGAGTTTCCCCTTCACCTACACGGTTTTGCACTTCGCGGCTGAGGGCTAACGATTTCTCCAACCACTCCAAAGTACGAGGATACTCTTTCATGCCTCGATAGACTGTCCCCATTCGGCGCATAGTAATTCCCAGTAGAAATTTATCCCCTAATTCTTGTTGGATTGCCAGCGCTTGCTGTAAGCTTTCTAAGGCTTTGGGATATTGCTGAAGACCACCCGCGTAAAGCGTGCCAAGACTACTGAGGGTTTTACTTTCTCCTGCTTTGTCTTGTACTTCCCGACGAATCGCCAAAGCTTGTTGCAAGGTTTCTAAAGCTTTGTCATTTTGGTCATTCCAGAAATAACTCAAGCCAATATTATCTAGGGTTTCTCCTTCCCCTGTACGATCTTTTAATTCTCTGCGAATAGCCAAAGCTTGCTGCAAAACATCTAAAGCTTTGTCAGGTTGCCGCAACCAGTAGTAAACCTCGCCGATGTTGTTCAGGGTTTGCCCAATTCCGGCTTTGTCATTCAGTTGTTGCTGTATTTCTAGCACCCGTTGATAGGTGGCGAGTGCCTTTGGGTATTGCCCTTGACGATACTGCTGTACGCCTTGTTGGAAAAGTCGGTCTGCTTCAGTTTTCCGGTCTGTAGAGGTTGGTGCCTGTGCAAAAGCGCTTCCGGAAGGATGAAGGATGAAGGATGAAGGGTGAAGGGTGAGAAGCAGGCTAATCGTGAGAAGACTGACGTGATAGACGCGACGATGCATTGGACAACTCTTCCACAAGCGGTTTAGCAGATGGCTGGCTTAGAAATTGGTCATTTCATCAGTAGGGAATCGGCAAAAACCCGATGCTTTCTGAGGAAATCACGGTTGGCAAGCAGAAAATTTCTATGCTACTGGAAGAGATCCACGCTTGCGATCGCTCGTTACGGAAGGATCGCACTGAGAATAGCCCTCGCGCAGGAAGAAGAGTCATCTAACGATCTCAGGAGGCGATCGCGCTCAGTCTAGAGGTACAATCCTCTAGGTGTATTGAGGACGATAGGCAACGTGTCAGAAGAACCACAAACCTCGCCATCACTGCCACCTATGGGCGCGATTGAAAGCGTCTCTCTAACAGCTACGACAGAGAACTGGTTTGAATACCCAGTCAAAGCGCATCCTCACCATACTGACTATGCAGGGATTGTCTGGCATGGCTCCTATATTACCTGGATGGAAGAGGCGCGGGTGGAATGCCTGCGCTCAATTGGCATCGAATTTGCAGATTTAGTCGCCTTGGGATGCGATATGCCGGTTGTGGATCTTTCGGTGCGCTACCACCGCCCTCTGCGGATGGGAATGAGTGCTGTGCTAAAGACGCGCATGGCAGATACCGAGGGCGTCCGCATCAATTGGGATTATCAGATTCAATCTCTCGATGGACAAGAGTTGTACGTGACTGCAAAAGTCACGTTAGTGGTAGTAGATCGAGAAAAGGGTAAGATTATGCGCCAGTTACCACCCACGATGAAAGATGCGTTGGCACGACTTTCGGCGGTTTAATCTAAATTTGGTAGGCTTTCCTACCTAATGCTCCCTAAAATGTTAAGTCAATAGTTTTGATTGCAGGTAAAACCTTAATTGTGAAGTTATTTGTCTACCACACGCCCGAACTGACTCCCTCCGACAGCGTACCTGAGTGCGCGATCGCCATCGATGTACTCCGCGCTACGACTACTATCGCCACCGCCCTGAATGCGGGTGCTGAGGCTGTCCAAGTCTTTAGCGATATGGGAACCTTGATGCAAGTCAGCGAACAGTGGCAAGCCGATCTCCGGTTGCGCGCTGGTGAACGAGGCGGTGCTAAAGTGTCTGGCTGCGATTTGGGCAATTCTCCCCTGGATTGTACGCCAGAGCGCGTACAGGGACGACGATTATTTATCAGTACTACGAATGGCACTCGCGCCCTAACGCGAGTACAGAAGGCTCCAGTGGTTCTGGCAGCAGCGTTAGTGAATCGTCAAGCGGTGGTAGAATACGTTCTCAGCAAGCAGCCAGAGACAGTTTGGCTGCTGGGATCGGGTTGGGAAGGTAGTTTTTCTCTGGAGGATACGGTGTGTGCAGGTGCGATCGCTCATTCTTTGCAAGAGAAAGGTTCGCTAGAAATAGGTAACGATGAAGGATGTGCCGCGATCGCTCTTTACCAGCAGTGGCAAAATAATTTACTAGAGTTGTTCCACCACGCCAGTCATGGTCAACGGCTGTTACGCCTCGATTGTCAAGAAGACCTGAAATATTGCTCCCAAACCGATATTTTAGATGTGCTGCCGATCCAACGAGAAATTGGAGTGTTGGTTAAGAATATCTAAGCACGCCTTATTACTTTTCTCCGTCTGTAGAATGCAGTTTACTAAGCGAATACCAAGGGGAAATGTATTACTTATAAAGTCATGAAGCATCTAACTGGGTGGATTTGCGATCGCTCGATTAGATGCATCACTATCTTTAGAATTCAGCAGTCGTTTGATTTCATTCAAAATGATGTCTAACCCGGCATCTTTCGATAAAAAAGCATCTGCTTCCGGACAGATTTCTCTGCCAAACTCTAACTCATTAGCACTAATAAAGCCGGTTGCTAAAACTAATAAGGGAGGATTTATAAAATCATTTTTGATATGATTGATGATCTCGCAACCATCCATGCCTCTCTCATACGGAGCGGGGGGAATAGAAAAATCTATAATCAGTAAATCGTAACTTTCTATTTCTTGTAAAAACGTAAAGACTGTTTTATAAATATGAACTTCAAAATCTTTTCGTAAAAATCGCTCGATAATCAAACACCAATTTTCATCATCATCCAATACACCTATCTTGTACATGGATTTTGATCCCTCTCTAATCAATAGCTGGGCGAAGCCCAAACCTAAAATGTATTCGCTCAGCTCAAAGCAATCTACTCTCAACGAAACTCATTCTTTATTCTCTATTATAGTTGGGACATCAACTCAATTAAATAAACGGGGTGGGCATGAGTTGGGCAATCATTTCTTTCAACAAGGCTACGCCATCAGAGTAGGGGAAGAACAACTTTGCTCCCCTACTGTCAGTGGCAATTAGCAATGGGTTGAGCCTAAATTGAAAAGTAAAAACCCAACAAGCGTTCCATCACACAAGCCGCAATCCGCTCGGCGGCTCCCGCTTCTCCCATGCGGCGGCGTCCATTTTCAGCAATCAGTTGCAGCCGATCGGGGTCGCGTAATAAATATTGCACAACCCCGGCGACTTTAGCGGGTTGTTCTACCAAAATCAGGGAGGGTCCTAGCAGGCGAGATTGAGCTTCGGCAAAGGCGCTCGTAAACTGAGGGCCTTCTCCGGGGATCGCGATCGCGGGTTTCCCCAATCCGACAAACTGCTCGGTTGCCGTACCAGCCATTGCGATCGCTAAATCTGCTTCATTCAAGCAATCGTTATAAGCGTGCTGAGTCAGAATCAGAGTGCCATTTTCTTTCGTAAAAGTTCGTGCTTCTGGGTCAGAAATGGGCGAGGGGGAAAATTTCTCACTTTCCTCCAGTCCATTAGATTGTCGCCAACCGTGAGCCTCAAGGGTTTGGTACAAAGGATCTAAATTTAACCCAAGTGCGATCGCTCCCAGGAATAGGACGGGTCGAGGTGCAAACCCCTGCATTAACCCCACACAAGCTTGCATAATTTGCTGCCAATTGGCATAAGCTTCGGGAGGTCTAGAACCAGGGAGAAGAGCCACAATTAGCGATCGCCTCATCTCTTCCTGTTCAGCATTTGACGAATAAAATATTGCTTTTGGTCTGGGTGGTTCCAAACCGTCCATCATCGGGTTCCCTAAATCAAACGCCGGGATAGGCCACTTCTTTAACATCTGAGTTGTCAGCCCATCTCTGGGAAACACCGCCTTACAACGCCGCTGACTCATCAGCCAACGTTCCCAAGGCAAGTAAACAGACCCAGACCAACCTTCCCAGCGCCCTCGTTGGTCGCGCCGTGGCAATGGCCCCGCTTCATCTCGCAAATAATATTCCGATTTAGCCGTACCCACAAAAGCATAGGGAACGCCGCTTAACCAGCCAAACAACAGCGGGACAATATCCCCCACCGCCAGGATTACCCCTCTACCTCGCTCCTTGGGTCTGCCTGGGGACGCCCACTTTCGGATTGCGCGGTGCTGGGCGAGGGTGAGCTGTAATAAACCGCCCTGTACATCTCGCACCAGTTGACGCCCATCCATATAGATAAAGCCACCGGAGGGCATCGTCTGCACGGGGCCAATGATCGGGATATCTAGCTCAGCATAAGCTCGCCCATCGCCTACCAATGGCAAGGCTGCTAGTTCCAAAGAATGAGACTGTTGCTGAAGTTGTTGCAAAATCCGGACGGCAATGATGTCCTCCCCATGACCATTGCTGAGGCACAGTACCCTCATCCCAGACCTCCACAGATTTTAGATTTTCGATTGTTTGTCCATCGCCAATCCAAAATCCAACCTTCCTGACTCCAGAGAAGCCAGGGAAAAATTTCCAAATTCAAAATCGACGAATGGAACCAGACGGCAATAGCGAGTGTCAAATTTAACAAAACCTCGTAAGCGATAAGCAATTAGCGATTTTACACTAGCTACCGTCTTATACCATTTCGCTGGATATCTGTATGCAATCTCCTTCTCCTCCTCTCTCTCCCTGGTTTTCTATAATGCGCGTTCCTTCTTTGGCTATTTGCACTTTAGCGGTTTTGGCTGCGAGCGATCTCAGTTCTCTGGCTAGCGCCAGTACAACTTCTTCCTCTCCAACCCAGACACCAAACGCTGAAGAAGTTGTCGTTGTCCCGGTCACTTCCGATGTGCCTTCCTCAACAGCCGCAACTCAAAAAATAGCAGATGCTCAGGTCGTTGTCCCCGTTAGTTCGGGTACGCGCCAGCCATCCGCGCCAGCTCAACAACCCGTCAATCCTGAGGTAGTTGTTCCCGTTAATTCTGCCACCACCCGCCCCGCGAGAGCCATTGCGGCACCGGAAACCCGGACACTGCCTCAATTTACTCAGACGACTCGCGTTCCCCAAAAAGCGCCTGCTAGCTCTCTCAATTCACCAGATTTGGTCGTGACCGCGACAGGTATTGAGGTAGCGGGGGCGACACCAGAGTTGCAGCAAATTGTCCGTCAAACGATTAAAACTCGTCCGGGTGGAGATACCAGTCAAAGCCAACTGCAAAAGGATGTGACGGCGATTTTAGCGACCGGGCTATTTACTGGTGCCAACGTAACCAGTTATACCGAGCCAAGTGGACTGAGGACAGTCTTTGAGGTGAAACCCCTAGTGGTGCGATCGCTCAAACTTTCCGGTGCCCAAGCCTTGACCCCAGCAGTTGCCAACGACATTTTCAAATCCCAACTGGGGGCAAAAATTAGCCCCAATGCCCTCAACCAAAGTGCCGAACAACTCAACCAGTGGTACAAGCAAAATGGTTATGTGGCAGCACAAGTGCTAGCCGTGCAACCCAGCCGGGATGGGGTCGTCACCATTGAAGTCGCTGAGGGTACCGTTGGGGATATAAAAATCCGCTTTTTAGACACCGAAGGAAAGCCAACCAAAGGACGCACCCAAGAAAATTTCGTCCGTCAGGAGTTAAAACTGAAGCCGGGTCAACCCTTCCGGGTGGATGCGGCACGGACAGACTTGCAACGGCTGTATCAGTTAGGGCTGTTTGACAACGCCGATGTTTCCCTCAGTGGCGATTCTCGGAAAGTTGATGTGAGCTACGACCTTACCGAACGCACTTCCCGCGCCGTTAACGTCGGTGGTGGCTACAGCGAGAACAGTGGCATCTTCGGCAGCATTAATTATAAAGACCAGAATTTCGGAGGCATTAACCAGCAGGTAGGTCTGAATGTCCAAGCAAGCCGCAGCGACTTACAGTTTAATGGGAATATTACCAGTCCCTATCGCGCCAGCAATCCAGACCGCCCTGGATATACTATCGAGGCATCTCGACAGCGGCAACTTTCAGAAACCTTTAACGAAGATGTCAAGTTGCCAAATGGGGACAGAGTTCGGGAAGGGCAGTTTGGCGGCGGCGTCACCTTCACGAAACCTGTAGGCGATGTGCAGGCATCGGTAGGCGTGAACTACACCCGCACCAGCATCCGCGATAGCAAAGGCAATCTCTCACCCGTAGATGAATTAGGAAATCGCCTTTCCTATAGCCAAAACGGTATCGACGACAAAGTTTCCGTGTCTGCTGGGATCGCACAAGACAAACGAGACAATCCAATTAACCCAACCAAAGGGTCGGTCGTCAGCCTCAGTACAGAACAATCGATCCCGGTTGGGAACGGCAGTATCTTGATGAACCGGGTTAAGGCAAACTACAGCCAGTACATACCCTTTAATTTAACCAACGGTGCAACTCCAGATGTATTAGCCTTCAACGTGCAGGGAGGCACAACCATCGGCAATCTCCCGCCCTATGAAGCCTTTAATCTAGGTGGCATCAATTCTGTACGGGGCTACGGAAGTGGTGATGTTGCCAGCGGTCGCAGCTATGTGTTAGCCTCTGCCGAGTATCGCTTCCCAGTTTTTAAGCCGGTAGGTGGCGTTTTATTCGCTGACTTTGGCTCCGACTTAGGCTCTGGCGATACGGTGCCGGGAGAACCTGGAACTGTCCGTGGCAAACAAGGAACTGGCTTTGGCTACGGAGCTGGTGTGCGCGTCCAATCCCCGATTGGCTTGCTTAGGGCTGACTTTGGTATCAACGACCACGGTGAAAGCCGACTCCAATTCGGGATCGGTCAAAGGTTCTAACATCGGAAGGAAGAGAAATTTAAAATGAGTTCAAATTAGCTCATCCTTCATTCTTGGTGATTGCATGGACACGCTAGTTGGCAAAACTTTGCAGGGTGGCAAATACACTCTCGATCGAGAACTGGGACGGGGTGGCTTTGGCGTTACCTTTCAAGCCACCCACCACTACTTGGGGCAACCTGTAGTCATTAAAACGCTCAACGATTCCCTCTGTCGGCATCCTGACTTTGCCAGATTTGCGCGTCAGTTTCAGGATGAAGCAAGACGTTTAGCGTTGTGCGTCCATCCCAATATCGTTCGGGTTAACGATTTCTTTTTGGAAGCTGGGTTGCCCTACCTGGTAATGGACTATATTGCGGGTCAAACTTTGCAAGAGGTCGTGTTTCCGGACAAGCCGCTGCCAGAGTCCGCTGCTATCCACTTCATGCAGCAGATTGGGGCAGCAGTCAAAGTGGTGCATCAAAATAATCTGCTGCATCGGGATATCAAGCCCCAGAACATCATTCTGCGCCAAGGAACTCAAGAGGTGGTGCTGATTGACTTTGGGATTTCGCGGGAGTTTACGCCAGACTCAACCCAAACTCACACAAGTATTGTTTCCGAAGGGTATGCCCCCATTGAGCAGTACCTGCCCCAAGCAAAGCGCACCTCAGCGACGGATGTTTATGGGTTAGCCTCCACACTTTACGCGCTGTTAACGGCAACAGTACCAACGCCTGCGGTACTCAGAGACAGGCAACCGATGCCAGCGCCCCGCGACTTAAAACACTACCTAAGTCCGGCGGTAAATCAGGCGGTGATGCGCGGGATGGCTGTTGATGCTCAATATCGACCTGGCAGTGTAGATGAGTGGCTGTCTCTGTTGCCGGATCTTCAGTTTGGAGGTTCCACTGCCGAAACAATGCCGCCAACTCATACAGTGGCAACTATCCCAGCGAGCTCTCCATCACCGCCTAGAGGCGAAGCTTTGGTGGGAAAAAATTCGGGTTCAAGAAATGGAGGCGCGATCGCTTCGCCCGTACCAGAAGAAAGAAACCATCAATCCAGTTCTTCCTTCTTCCGAAATCCCCGCAGTCTTTTCATTGCTACAGGAATCGCGATCGCATCCGGTTTAGCGATCGCGTTGAGTTCTGTCTGGCGTCAGCCTCAACCGCCTGACGCTTCCCCTGTTGCCCAACCGGAATCCCAGCCGCAAAATCAGCCACAAGAGGCACAAACTGTCACTCCCGAATCCGTAGAGAAAGTTAATATCACCCCTACTGAGTCTGAACGGCAACCCGTTGAAGTTCAAAAATCCTTCCGCAGAAAATCTCAGCAGCGGGTTAACCGCGATGTTCCAGATGTTCCTGCAAACACTTCATCGAAATCCCCGAACTCAAACAAGCCGCAATCTAATCGTGAAACGAACAAGAACGCCGGACAGGCAGAAATAGAACGTCGCGAGCAAAAACAGCCGGTTCCTACATCCGAAAAAACTCCGCCACCGGCTGCTAACAATCCACAACCTTCTCCCGCTTCGGAACAGCCGCCACCATCCCCGGTTGCCAATCCGCAGCCTCCCGCCGCTTCGGAAGTGACGCCGCCATTCCCTCGCAGCGATCGCAAGCCAACTAATCCTGCTCCCTCATCTGCACTAGAGACTTCCGCACCGCCAGGTTCAGTTGTCGTGCCAGTTGTTAAACCAGAAACTCAATCCCAACCGGAATCGGAAAAGAAGTCTAAGCCGGACAAGCCAGAAAAACCGGACAAGCCGGAGAAATCGGACAAACAGAAGGATAATTAGCGACTGCTTGTATCGACGTTTGCACAATTGGCAGCGATCGCTTTTCCCTCTATATTTGGGATGCCAACCGCCGATTAAACCGAACTGAATCGTTCGGCTATTACTCCCGAAAACTGTCTCTGGAAACCTTGTTAAATTCAGTCATTCCTTCAACAAATAACTATAATAGAATATGTGAGACAGGGGGCCTTAATGGTTTCGACAGGTTGGCGAACGCTGCCCCGTGATTCAGGTCGAGAGTGAGTCTTCTCTCGTTAATACTGGACTCAAAAAAAAGTAACTGCGAAAAACAACATCGTAGCATTCGCTCGTCAGGCAGCTGTCGTTGCCTAAAAACCTCATCTTAGGTTTCTGAGCGTCTGTAGTCTGACTCCGTTAAGGGCTACAGAACAACCCCAACGGATGCGATAGCAAGTCGTCTCTGGTAGATTTGCTAGCTAAGACCTCATCAGAGAATCCTGTCATCCGGGATAATGGATGGTTCCCGCCTTGAGGGTTAGATAGGCTAAACCTGTGAATGAGCGATAGGTTAATACCCAATTTGGACACGGGTTCGATTCCCGTAGGCTCCACTTCTAATTACTTTTTCAAACCACCTTCTACCCAAAAGTACAAGGTGGTTTTTGCTTTTAATAAGTTTAGTTTTAATTATCTTAGGTTAATCGTTTAGAATCAACTTTCCTGGAAAGCAGACCTAATAACACTTTTGCGTGTCGGTGTCCATTCTTCGACGGAAATCTCAATAGACTTTGACTTGACACTTTGTTATATATTGCTTAATCTGTCATTAACTTATTCTTAATCATTTTGACGCGGGACTTTTACCAAAACACGAGCGTAACCTCGTGCCATTTGTGCTGGATATCGCGATCGCTAGCCGAGAAATCCCGTACACTTCCTGCTTTTTAATCGCCCATTATCACTCAAATAGCACTTTAAAAATTCGGGAAATTTTTCAATTCTTCATTTCACCAAGCTTAAATTTTTTAAGAGAGGTTTCAAAATGCAGTTTTTCATCTCTCCAAAGAAAGCTAGGAAATTTCTGATTTTCGCAGTCATAGGGTTCATCTTTGCCAGCCTTGCCAGTCAGTTAACAAGGCACTTCTTATACCAGCAAGGTTATAAGCTCTTATGGTTAAATAAAGTAGTAGAGTTATTCAACGTCGATCGCGAGAAAAATTTTCCAGCGTTGTTTTCAGCATCGCTGTTATTACTTTGTTCAATTTTACTAGCGGTTATTACCTACGCGAAGAAAACTGAAAGCGATCGCTATACCTTCCACTGGGGCGCTCTGTCGGTTCTTTTTCTCTTTCTATCAGCAGACGAATGGCTAAGTTTCCATGAAAAGACGATCGAGCCACTTCGAGATACATTCAAAGCTACCGGATTTTTATACTATACTTGGGTAATTTTCGGTATTGCTTTTGTATTTCTTACCTTAATATTCTTCTTAAAATTTCTCGTCCATCTTCCCGCAAAGATACGGCGTTTATTTCTGATTGCCGGAACTTTCTTTGTTGGAGGGTCCATTGGCATGGAGTTAGTGAGTGGATTTTACGTATATCACTATGGTCGTTTAATTTGGGGAGCCACTTCAACCAAGCAGACAATACAGGCGATTGGATATATGCTGATGTCAAGCTTGGAAGAGTGCTTGGAGATGGTCGGTGTTGTTCTCTTTATCTATGGAGTGATGTCTTACATGAGTTCCTATGTCAAAGAAGTGCAAATCCGCATTGAGGAGGAAACACCGACGGTTCCCTTAATGAAGTACCCAGAAAAAGTTTAAATCTCAATTTACCCAGCTTTTGATTCTGGTGCCGACTCAGCCTCTAAAGAGGCTAGTTTCGCCTTGCTGTGATGCCGCATAGATTCTCCCACCGTAACGTTTAACTGATCGCCAATCAGCAGTACTAGAGAACTCATATACAGCCATAGCATTAAAACAATAACGGCACCTACTGCACCATAGGCTTTGTTGTAATTACCAAAGTTAGAGACGTAAAGCCGAAACAAAGCTGATATAATCGCCCAGGATACAGCCGCTACCATTGCTCCTGGCATAATCGGGGTTCCAGCAACCCAGCGGCTAGGACCATAGCGATAGATAAAAGCAAAGGCTGAGGCGACAATGCCTAATGCCAAAGGCCAGCTAAAAAGCCGCCAAATACTTAACAATTCCAATAATCCACTTTGGCTGATTAATAGCTTCACAATCAGGTCGCTAATAAATACTAAAAAGGAAGCAATAATCAGCAGGACAATGGTACCAATTGTTAGAGCGATAGAAATTAATTTGGCTTTCCAAAAGGGTCGGGTTTGTTCTAGCGGAATCTGATGGATTTGATCGAGAGCGGTCATGGCGGCACTCAGCGCCCCAGAAGACGCCCAAATAGCTGCAACAAAACTGAGGGAAAACAGCCCTTGATTTTGCGATTGACTGATTTCGCGGGCAAAACCTTCAATAAGGAAAAGAGCTTCTTGAGGAGCAATTTCACTCAATTGCTTAGCTAACCCTTCAAAAGTGTCTGATGAGGATTGAAACAGGCCAATTGCGGTCAAGATTGCCAAAATGGCTGGAAACAAAGCTAACATGGCGTTGTAGGCCATTTCTGCCGAAAGTCCTGTTAACCGCCGTTGGGCTACGCGCTGGAAGGTTTTCTTTAAAGTCGCCCAGCTGAGATGTCGAAAGAAACGGAAAAAACGGATTGAGGAGCCTCTAAGAGCAGCATAGGCTAAGAACGAGCGCATTATTGTTTGATTCCGTATACAACGTTTTCTATACTGTGCCAAATCAACTACTAAGGTTACAGGGGTTTTGTAAAACTATCGATAGTGTGTATGACAAATCGGCAAATTTTGTTAAAAATTGATCGTTGTAACCGATGAGGAGTCGTTATTAATGGCCCACGAGGTAGCGCAGTGGTTGGCTGAAATTAAGACCCTGAAACAGCAGCTAGCAGAGTTAGAGCGCGATCGCGATGCGGCTTTGGAAAGTGCGGCAAACTGGCGTCAACTGTATAACACAGAAGCGCAGCAACGCCGAACTGAGGCAAAGCTAGCTCAACAACAGATTGAAAAGCTCAAAAGTCAACTACGGCAACTCCAGAGTTCACCACAACCCACAGAGGACAATCCGGGTGCTGTAGAGGCGATTCGTGCAGAAGTAGAACAACTAGAAAATTTGGAGGAGTTGAAAGCGAAACTAACCGAGGCGATGGTTGAGCGCGATCGCCTTACCCAGGCTTTAAAATCTGAGCAGACCAATCATGCACAAACCCGCAGAAGTTTAACGACTGCGATTGGGGATACCCTCGATCGACTTAGCCGGGAGCGCATAACCCGCCAACCAGCCGCATCAGGCCAATCAGCTCCGCGCGGTCAGTGGGTAGGAGTAAGCACTCAAGCTAGCAAAAACAATAAACAAACCCCTCCGTCTTCACAAGAAGAGGAGGGGCGCAATCCCGGCTCAAAAGCTTAAAAGGTGTAAAGTTCCCTCCTTAACCACCGCAATAAGGAAGGTTTGGAGGGAGCGCACACTTCAGAAATAATCTAATGAAACTGAGCCTAACTGCTCAAAATCCCATTACCTCAGCCACGGTCGCTAAATTTGGCTCAATTCCCTGTTTAAACGAATTTTCGCTATGTTTAATTGCCGTATCTGGGTCTTTTAAACCATTCCCAGTCAGGACGCACACTACGGTAGCGCCTGCGGGAACTTGATCTTTTACTTTCAGAAGTCCAGCGACGGAAGCCGCACTAGCCGGTTCGCAGAAAATGCCTTCTTCGGATGCCAAGAGACGATAGGCTTCTAGAATTTCGGCATCTGTTACCGCATTGAACTGACCCATGCTGGCTTGTTGCGTAGCGATCGCCCGTTCCCAGTTAGCAGGATTACCGATGCGAATAGCGGTTGCCAGGGTTTCTGGATTCGGCACTGCCTGACCTGTAACCAGGGGAGATGCGCCAGACGCTTGGAATCCCATCATTCGGGGCAAGCGCTCGCATTTCCCTTCCTGATGATATTGACAAAATCCCATCCAGTATGCAGTAATATTTCCGGCATTCCCTACGGGGATGCACAGCCAATCGGGAGCATTTCCTAACGCTTCTACCACTTCAAAAGCAGCAGTTTTTTGTCCTTCTAAGCGATAGGGATTTACCGAGTTCACCAGCGTGACGGGGTAATTTTCTGCCATCTCCCGTACAATTTCAAGCGCCCGGTCAAAATTTCCTTTAATTGCCAAAACTTCCGCCCCATACAGCAACGCCTGAGCTAACTTGCCTAGCGCCACGTAACCATCGGGAATCAATACAAACGCTCGCATTCCGCCCCGACGGGCATAGGCAGCAGCAGCGGCTGAAGTGTTGCCGGTACTGGCGCAAATGACGGCTTTGGCACCAGCTTCCTTTGCCTTAGAAATTGCCATCGTCATCCCCCGGTCTTTAAAGCTACCAGTGGGATTGAGACCGTCATACTTCACCAACACGCGCACCTGTTTACCCACAATCTGAGAGATCGCGGGAACCGGGATCAATGGAGTATTGCCCTCCAGCAGTGTTACGACTGGCGTTGTGTCCGTCACCGGCAGATATTGCCGATATGCCTCAATCAGTCCAGGCCAGGACTGCCGTCCAACAGGGTTACTTAGGGCAGGAGAATTCGCAGCAGATACAGTTAAAGCCACAGGAGTCAGAGAGGGGAAAGGGATTGCCAAAGTGGGTTCGCTCCAGAGTTTGTCTATAAAAAACCGACCCTTGAACTAAACCCACTCTTCTCAAAATGGAGAGGGGAGACGGGGAGAAGTTCACCCCTGTCATTTATTCTCTCTCCTTCAACAGAAGCTAGAAGAAATTTTCGTTTTCTACGCTACTTTAATTGCGGATTTCTTCAGGCTTTTGCCTTCTGACTTCTGTGTTCTCGCTTTTCACTTCTGGTTTGGGACGCTTGATCAGCTTTGGCTTAGTAGAGATTCCCCGATCGTCCATTGGTGTTTCTTGTTCGCTGGACATCCAAGAGGGACGAGTTTGGTCGTACACCATTTGCAGTGCTGCTGCCGCGATCGCATGGGCGTCGTATTCTTCACTCAATTGCGCCACGACAGGCAAGAATGAAGCCATGCGCTCTCCGCTCAATACTTCGCGTACTTGAGCTTGCAGTTTTTCCAGACGTCGTCCTTCGATCTCCGCCCGTGTGGGAATTTGGACGATTTTCAGGGTTTGTCGGACTTTGCGCTCAATTAGCACCAATTTCCGACGATCCATCGGTTGAATCAGGGAAATGGCTGTTCCTGCGTTACCAGCGCGACCTGTACGCCCGATCCGGTGGATGTAGCTTTCCACGCTATCTGGCAGATCGTAGTTAATCACATGGCTCAGGTGGTCAACGTCTAAACCCCGCGCCGCAATATCGGTGGCGACTACCCAGCGCACTTGGTGTTGGCGGAACCTCATCAGCAGCCGTTCCCGGGCTTGTTGATTGAGGTCGCCGTGGTACTCGTCTACACTGTGACCGGCAGCTTGCAGTTGGTTGGTCAGTTCCGCGGCTGTCTTGCGTGTCCGCACAAAGATTAGGGCAGATTCGGGATCTTCTAGTTCTAGGATGGGCAGCAAGGCGCGAGATTTTGACCAGCCGCGGGGCACCATGTACACCACCTGGTTAATCCGGGAGGGAGCGGCTTTGGGCTGCTCCACAGAGACGTTCATTGGCGATCGCAAGAACTTCGCAATCAATTTTTGAATGGTCGGCGGCATTGTCGCCGAGAAAAATGCCGTCTGACGCTCAGTGGGGACTTGCTTGAGGATGGTTTCTACATCGTCAATAAAGCCCATGCTCAACATTTCATCGGCTTCATCTAATACCAGCCAGTTGACTTGATCGAGCTTAAGCTCTCCCCGGTTGAGCAAATCAATCACCCGTCCTGGGGTTCCAACTACGATCTGAACGCCCTGTCTGAGGCGCTGGATCTGCCGGTCGATAGCTTGACCGCCATATACTGTCAGCACGCCCAACCGCCGCTCGTTGCTAAAGCTGCGAATTGCCAGAGCAACTTGCTGAGCTAATTCCCGCGTCGGTGTCAAAATCAGCGATTGGACTGCGGGATTTTTAATGTCGATCCGTTCCAAAATCGGCAGCGAAAAAGCCGCTGTTTTGCCGGTTCCAGTTTGGGATTGTCCCACCACATCCCGACCAGCCAACAGATGAGGAATGGCTTGGGATTGAATTTGTGTGGGCGCAGTGAAGCCTAGTTTTTCTAGTTGCTGAATGCGAGCTTCTGAAAGGCCTAGGCTTGTGAACGAAAGGGTCATAATTTGTTGTTAGTTGTTAGTGTTCGAGAATTGTGAATTGCGAAGTATGAAGTTTTTAAGTATGAAGTTTGAAGTATGAATTAATATTTGCCTTGGTTCTTCAGCCTTCATTCTTGAGTTGTCATTCTTCATGCTTCGGGCTTGGCGACATGACCATACAGGTCGTAGATGTCAGTGCTTGTAATTTCCACCGATGCTATAGAACCTAATGGGACGTCGCCTTGGACGTAGACTAATCCGTCTACCTCCGGAGAAAATCGGGCAGATCGACCGATTAATTCCCCAGTTTCTGGATGTTCTTGCTCAATCAAGACATCAACCATCTTGCCGACACAAGCTTGATTTTTTCTCAAGGAAATTGGCTGCTGAACTTCCATCAAGGCATCCCTGCGGATATCCATGACTTCTTGGGGCAGTTGATTGGGCAAGGTGAAGGCAGGGGTGCCTTCTTCTGGAGAAAAAGTAAACACACCTACATGGTCAAATTCATGGCGCTGGACGAACTGTAGCAAGTGTGCAAAATGCTCTTCCGTTTCGCCAGGGAACCCGACAATGAAAGTGGTTCGCAGTACAGCATCAGGCAGAGCTGTTTTAATCCGCTCAATAATTTGGTCGTTTACCTGTCCCTGCCAAGGTCGGTTCATGGCGCGGAGAATTTCCGGGTGGGAGTGCTGTAACGGCAAATCCAAATAGGGCAATACGTTAGGAGTCTCCTGAATTGCTTCGATGACGGCTGGTGTTAAGCCTGTGGGATAGGCATAGTGCATCCGAATCCACGGAATGTTAACCTTTCCCAACTCCCGTAGAAGTTCCGCCAGTTTCGGCTTCCCGTAAATATCCAGACCGTAGTTGGTAGTGATCTGGGAGATGAGAATTAACTCTTGGACTCCTTCCGAGGCTAGCTGGTGGGCTTCGGCGACGATGGATTCAATGGAGCGCGATCGCTGATTTCCCCGGAGATGGGGAATAATGCAGAACGCGCAGCGGTAATCACATCCTTCCGCTACCCGCAGGTACGCGACACCTTCCGATGTCGTGCGGTAGCGAGGCGTTGTTTCATCGGCTATGTAGGTCGGCAGCTCTGAAACTTGCTTGACCCGTTCACCGCCTTCCACTCGTTGAACCACATCGACGATTTGGTGATAATCGCCGGTGCCCACCACGGCAACTGCTTCTGGCAATTCATCCAGCAGCTGCTCCTGGAAGTGCTGCGCCATGCAGCCTGTGATTACAATCTTTTTGTTCGCTTCCGCCAGTTCTACTAAGGTGCGGACAGACTCTGTCCTTGCAGCCTCAATAAAACTACATGTATTAACTATAACATATTCTGCTAATTCTTCATTACTGTCTACCTGGTACCCTGCCTGTACCAACAGACCTAACATATGTTCGGTATCAATACGGTTTTTTTCGCAGCCCAAGTGAGAAATTGCAATTGTTGGCTTATTGCCCATGCGGTTTAGATACGGCTAAAGAAATTCTGTTAGAAGCTGAAGCCAAAATATTATACCCTATTCTTGGCACAGCAGTGTATTACCCAGTGGGACGTGAGTGTCAAACTGGGAGGATCGGTTTGGGTATGAAGATAGGAGTTGAGTCGTTGAAGAATCTATCTTCCACTCACCAACCAGAGTAGGGAACTGGATAGTGGTATCTACCCCTGTCTCCATTCTAGATAAAATTCTAGAATGGCATCATCCAAGATGCGATTCATTTCACTGCTATTTTTGCTGCTTGGAGGAGAAGAACCGACAGGTGTAGCAAGAATTCGCCGGTGTTTTCAGGTAGACAAGTGGACTTAAATCAAATCTTCAAGACACCGAATCCCATCATTGGCGTGGTTCATCTTCTGCCGCTGCCGACATCTCCCCGCTGGGGAGGTAGCCTGAAAGCGGTTATCGATCGAGCTGAGCAGGAAGCGACAGCGCTATCTGCGGGAGGCGTGAACGGCATTATTGTGGAAAATTTCTTTGACGCCCCTTTTAGTAAAAACCAGGTAGATCCAGCGGTCGTTAGTGCAATGACACTGATTATCCAGCGGCTGATGAACTTGGTGACGTTACCTGTAGGCATTAATGTATTACGCAATGATGCCCATAGCGCGATCGCAATTGCATCCTGCGTCCACGCTCAGTTTATCCGCGTCAATGTCCTCACTGGGGTCATGGCAACTGACCAAGGGCTGATTGAGGGAGAGGCGCATCAATTGCTCCGTTACCGTCGGGAATTGGGCAGTAATGTAAAAATTTTGGCAGATGTCTTAGTCAAGCACGGTCGCCCCTTAGGTTCCCCGAATCTGACCACAGCAGTGCAAGAGACGATTGAGCGGGGTTTAGCAGATGGCGTCATTTTAAGTGGCTGGGCGACGGGTAGCCCTCCGAGTCTAGAAGACTTGGAACTAGCAACCGCCGCTGCCAACGGGACGCCCGTATTTATCGGTAGTGGTGCCAACTGGGAAAATATTTCTACGCTGATGCAAGCCGCAGATGGCGTGATTGTTTCCAGCTCTCTCAAGCGCCACGGGCGGATCGAGCAGCCCATTGACCCGATTCGGGTCAGCCAATTTGTAGAAGCAACCCGACGCAGCTTTGCGACCAAAGCGGAACCCAAGCCAGTTTCTTCGGTCACTTATTAGTTGTTAGTTGCAGTTGTTAGTTGTTAGTTTTTAGTTGTTGGTTTTCTAAATTAACTCCAAAAAACTAACATCTCAAAACTTTTTACTGAGTTCTCTAACCTGCGATAATTTCGCGCTTCAGGTTTCTATTCTCACTTCTCAGCCCTCCTACCTCAGTTCTGACATGAGCCGCCGACGTTCTACTCCCTGGATTCATCGCTGGTCGCGTCTGCTGATTGCGGCGATCGCTATTTTAGGTGCCTTAGTGACGGGCTATCTAACCGTAGTCAAGCTAACAGGAGGCTCTGCTGCCTGTCCTACCAGCGGTTGCGATCAAGTCCTCTCCAGCCCCTACGCCACCGTCTTTGGTGTTCCCTTAACTTTGTTTGGCTTGCTGGCTTATGTCAGCATGGTCGCTTTTGCCCTCGCTCCAATGGCAGCCAACCCAGTTGAAAAAAAAGACCTGCATTCTCAACTAGAAAACTGGACATGGTTGCTATTATTTGCCGGTGGCACCGCTATGACGGTTTTCAGCGGCTACTTGATGTATCTACTGGCATTTGAAATCAAAGCCGTTTGTCTCTACTGTCTTGCCTCCGCTTTCTTCTCCCTTAGCTTGTTAGTGCTGACCTTGATCGGTCGCGCTTGGGAGGACTGGGGACAACTCTTTTTTACCGGGATCGTCGTGGCAATGGTAGCCCTAGTTAGCACTCTGGGCGTCTATGCCACTGTGAAATCACCAGTCGCTTCAGGGGGTGGCTCCGCCTCCACCGGATCGCAAACATTTCCCATTACCACCGTCTCTAGCTCCGCAGAAGTTGCTTTAGCGAAACATCTCAAAGAGGCAGGAGCTAAAATGTACGGTGCTTTCTGGTGTTCTCACTGCCACGATCAAAAGCAATTGTTTGGTAAAGAAGCATTCAGCCAAGTCAATTACGTTGAGTGTGCCGATCCCAATGCTCCACAAAAGCAGGCGGAAATCTGCCAAAAAGCGGGAATTCAAAGCTACCCCAGCTGGGAAGTCAACGGTAAATTGGTCGAGCCAGGTGTGAAATCTTTAGAGAAACTGGCTGATTTATCGGGTTATACAGGTCCTCGCAACTTTCAGAACTCCTTGCCAGGGCTTTAAATTTGGGTGCCATAGAAAATAGCGATGTCACCCGAAACGGAAAAAAAGATATTTGCCGTAGAATTATTTGGTCTTTTCAGCAGTTGCTAAAATTAAAACCGAATACTTCTACGGCAAAATCTTTGGCATGATGGGGTATCCTTTCATCATCCAATTATTTAGCACTTTACGGATAGCCAAAACAGCGACAACGCTGCTGTCTTAGTATTGAAGAAAGGATAATCAGCAACTCTGATTTTGAAAAAGTCTCTCATTGACTAGACTTAAAGTTTTCACCGAGCGATCTACACATACTTAGGAAAGTTGTATCACGATGGTGTATACAAAAAAATTGTTTGCATAACCCTGCAACCAGGTCGATGCTAAAAAAAAGTATATGGGCAAGATTGAAGCAACGGCTTCAACAAGAGCGCCGAGTGCCGATCGCTTCCTCGGCTGTTGCAAGCTGCATCATTATCCTGCGGATGGCTGGACTGTTTCAATCCTGGGAGTTGGCAGCCTTAGACCAGCTGTTTCGTTTGCGTCCTTCAGAACCAATAGACGAGCGCGTGGTAATTGTCGAAATTAACGAAAAAGACTTAAAGCACGTAGGACAATGGCCCATTCCTGACGCAGTCATGGCAACTTTAGTACAAAAATTAAATGCCTTTGAGCCACGAGCGATTGGTCTGGATATTTATCGCGATCTCCCAGTACCACCCGGTCATGCAGAATTCATCAAAGCTGGTCAAACTATCCCTAACTTGATCGGAATTGAACTATTGAAGACTGAAAAAAGCTTGGGTGTTCCACCATCCCCAGTACTAAACCGTCTCCAGCAAGTTGGTTTTAATAATGTGGTCGTTGATGCTGATGGTAAGGTGCGCCGTAGCTTTTTATATGCACACGTAGATAACAAACTACATACAAGTTTTGCGCTCCAGTTGGCGTTGATTTATTTGAAGGAAAAGGGAATTACTCCGAGTCCGTCGCGCGTGAACCCTGATTACCTACAGCTAGGGAGGGGTGTCTTCCCAGTTTTTAAATCAAATGATGGGGCTTATGTAACGGCTGATTCCAAGGGTTATCAAATATTAGCTAACTTTAAGCAACCCAATAGCTTTCAGATTGTTTCAATGGTAGATGTTCTGGCAAACCGCGTACAACCCAGCCTTCTGCGCGATCGCATTGTTTTGATTGGTTCAACCGCACCCAGCCTCCAGGATTTTTTCTACACCCCTTACAGTAGCCGTCTCAACCAAGGCGCACAAAGGATTTCAGGTGTCGAACTCCAAGCCAATTTTACCAGTGCGTTCCTGAGCGCTGCTCTGGACGGACGTTCCTTAATCAACGTCTGGCCCGATCTCGTAGAAGCCTTGTGGATTTTGGTTTGGTCGTGGATAGGTGCCTATATCAGTTGGCGATTGCGTCTCCTTAGAAAGTCTGGTCTCAGTATTTTAGCGGCTGGGGCTGGATTGCTCGGTATTTCCTACCTGGCCTTTCTCTTCGGTTGGTGGATACCGCTGATTCCTCCACTCCTGGGGCTTGTAGGGTCTGCGATCGCGATCGTGAGTCATCTGGCTTATTTGGAGGAGGAGTTAAAACGCTCTAAAGAGTTTTTGCAGAAGGTGATTAACACCATCCCCGATCCAATTTTTGTCAAAGACAAAGAACATCGTTGGATTATTTTAAATCAGGCATATTGCAAATTTATTGGTTATCCCCTAGAAACTTTACTTAAAAAGTCTGCTTATGAGTTTTTTCCTAAACATGAGGCTGAAGTTTTTTGGCAGAACAATGAGCAAGTGTTACAAGGTGGTGAGGAGCAAGAAAATGAAGAAGAATTTACGGATATCTTTGGTACAACTCACCTAATCGCTACCAAGCGATCGCTCCACAAAGATGCTGCCGGTAATATTTTTTTAGTTGGTGTCATCCGAGATATCACTGAACGCAAGCGGATAGAAGAAGAGTTGAAACGAACGGCAGAAGAGTTAATCCGTTCTAACGCCGAATTAAAGCTTTCAGAAGACCAGATGCGTCATCTGGCTTATCACGATCCACTGACTGGTCTACCTAACCGTAAACAATTCTACGAACGCATGGTTCAAGCTCTAGAATGGGGTAGTAGTAATAACCAGTTGTTTGCTCTTTTGTTTCTCGATCTGGATGGCTTTAAGCAGGTTAATGACACCCTCGGACATGACATGGGCGACCTGCTGCTACGGATGGTCGCTCAACGACTCACGGGTTGCTTGCGCGGCAGCGATACCGTCTCGCGTTTGGGTGGTGACGAATTTACAGTAATTTTACCTGCAATTAGTAGAGTTCAAGATGCTGCCAGAGTTGCAGAAAAGACTTTATCAACCCTATCTCAGCCTTTCATTCTCAACGGACAAACTATCTTCGTAACTGTCAGTATTGGTATTAGCATCTATCCTTTTAATGGGAACACTGTAGATACCTTAATTAAAAATGCAGACTCTGCTATGTACCGTGCCAAAGAACAGGGTCGCAATCGATTTCAATTCTTCTGATACTATTTTCTTGAGGAGTTGCAATTTACTCGTTGTTAATTAATAAAAATGCGCTTGCTCATTAGTTATGAAAAGGTTGCTATTAAAGAATAACGAATTCATTAATCAATAAAGAAATTTAAAATTACTCGTAGTCTTTCTAAAAATATTGCCTCAAAAACTGTAGATGACCTCTACAACCGGGCAACCCTGTTCAGTCTATGGTCTATCCTGTTCAGGAGTGCTTTTGCCTTCATGGAAGGGACGTTCGCAGCCCGTTTTGATTTTGACTGGAGAATATTTAGAATCGCCCAGTCGGGTGAATGCACGCAAAGAATTAGTTGTAACGATAGGAATGTAAGCCTCTGTTCTTCCCCAGATGATATGAGAAACAGAAGCGATCGCCTCTAGTTGAACTGATTTCACGAGGTGTTCAAGATGAACGCAATTCCAACTTCTATGCGGATCGAGACCCACAACATTCTCGATGCAAGCGTTTATAGATTGAGCTAAAGGAGGACAAAATGAATCCGACAGCAACCATTATTGAACCTGACAATCAAAAAACTCAGATTCTCAACCCCATTGAACGACCTGAGATTACCCATAGTCTTTCGGAAAATGTCGTTTTGACAACCGTAGACGATTTTTACAACTGGGCACGCCTCTCCAGCTTGTGGCCTATGATGTTTGGGACTGCCTGCTGTTTTATTGAAATGATGGGGATGTTTGCAGCCCGTTTTGATTTTGACAGATTTGGCTTGAAACCTTGGGCAAGTCCTCGTCAAGCTGACTTGATGATTACCGCAGGCACCATCACTATGAAAATGGCTCCAACATTGGTGCGCCTCTACGAACAAATGCCAGAACCCAAGTACGTCATTGCAATGGGTGCTTGCACGATTACCGGCGGTATGTTTAGCGCAGACTCACCAACAGCGGTGCGGGGAGTCGATAAGTTGATTCCGGTCGATGTTTATCTGCCGGGGTGTCCTCCCAGACCAGAAGCCGTGATTGATGCAATTATTAAACTGCGTAAGAAAATTGCCAATGACTCGATGCAGGAGCGAGATATCATTGCTCAGACTCATCGATACTACAGCATTCGCCACCAGATGAAGGTAGTTTCGCCAGCCGTTACGGGTGAATATTTAGAATCGCCCAGTCGGGTGAATGCACCCAAAGAATTAGTTGCAACGATGGGAATGCAAGCCTCTGTTCTTTCCCAGCCGATTTTAGAAACAGAAGCGATCGCCTCTAGTTGAACTGATTTCAAGAGGTGTTCAAGATGAACGCAATTCCAACTCCTCCGCAGACTAAGATACCCGCCACGACCCACGACATTGTCGATGTACAGCAAACACACTGCTGCATTGTCGGTGGAGGGCCTGCGGGGGCTGTTCTAGCGCTTCTTCTAGCCCGTCAAGGCATTCCGGTAATGTTACTGGAGGTACACAAGGATTTTGACCGCGATTTTCGGGGAGACACCATTCATCCATCGGTGATGGAAATCATGGATGAACTCGGTTTGGCGGATCGCTTGTTGCAGATGCGTCACACAAAGGTTCCCAGTCTTACTCTGAAGACGACCGAGGGGCCGATTCGATTTGTTGACCTCAGCCACTTGAAGACGAAGTACCCCTATATCACCATGCTTCCCCAGGTAGATTTCCTGCAATTCATTACTGAAGAAGCGAAACGCTATCCAAATTTTCAGATGGTGATGGGAGCAAACGTACAGGAGTTGATTGAAGAAAATGGGGTCATCCAGGGTGTACGCTACCGGGGACACGGCGGCTGGCATGAAGTCCGATGTCAAGTGGCCATTGGCGCAGACGGACGCTTCTCTCGCATCCGCCAATTAGCCGGGATGGAACCGATCAAGACTTCGCCACCAATGGATGTGCTTTGGTTCCGCTTACCTCGCAAAGCGGACGATCCCGAAGAAACAATGGGGCGCGTTGCTGGCGGTCGCCTTTTAGTTCTGCTGAACCGCTTTGATTATTGGCAGGTTGGCTATGTAATTCCCAAAGGTAGCTATCAACAGTTGCGGGAAGCGGGTTTAGAAACTTTGCGTCAGTCTGTATCTGAGACATCACCCTTGTTTGCAGACCGGATGCAAGAATTACATGATTGGAGCCAAGTGGCGCTGCTTACCGTCGAGTCTAGCCGCGTCAAGCGTTGGTATCGCCCTGGTTTGCTGCTGATTGGCGATGCGGCTCACGTCATGTCGCCAGTTGGTGGAGTTGGCATTAACTACGCGATTCAGGATGCAGTGGTCGCTGCAAATGTGCTGAGTGAGCCGCTGAAAAAAGGACAATTGCAAGAAAGCGACTTGGCGAAAGTACAGCGCCAGCGGGAGTTACCGACGCGGATTATTCAAGCCTTTCAGTCTTTGGTTCAGCAGCGAGTTATTGCGAAGGCGATTGACTCGACCCAGACATTTAAGCCGCCATTCTTGTTTCGTTTACCGATTTTGCGCGATATCCCGGCGCGTGTGATTGCTTTTGGCGTCTGGCCTGTTCGCATCAAGAAAAACTTAGAAGCAACTTAGCTCCAATCGCACTAACTCAAAGACTTGTAGCAAAGTACACAAAGGAGAGAAGAAGATTTCACGTTTTCAACGCTTTTTTTTAAAAGCATTAAGGGGATTTGTTGCGGACAAGCCGTAAAACGGTATTAGCGCGCAAAGGGTGTTAACTGGAAAGCTTGGGTTTTGCCGTTATAAGTACCGATGCCAACAATGACTCCGCGATCGCTAATGTCGGTGGCACTGGTTAAATCCCAACCCGAATTAGCTGGAATGACGTGATTTAGGTCAATCATGCGATCGCCACTGTAAAGAAAGGCGCGGGGGATGCGGCTGGCATTCTCTGTTTCACCGACCACTTGCCCCTGATTGTTGATACTGTGAGCAATGCTGCTTTGTCCCCCTAAAGTTCCGAGGTCAAGCATCTTGCCATTGTTGTAGAGAAAGGCTTGAGGACGATAATTCGCGGTGTCTGCCACACCAACCACCTGACCTTGGTTGTTGATACTGTTAGCGGTGCTGCTTTGGCCGCCTAAAGTGCCGAGGTTCATCATCTTGCCGCCGCTGTAGAGGAAAGCTTTGGGAATGCGATCGCGATTCTCTGCGGAACCAACTACTTGTCCGTTTTCATTGATATCGTTAGCGTAGCTATTCGCACCTCCGAAGGTGCCGAGGTCAATCTTCTTGCCGTTACTGTACAGGAAGGCGTGCGCCCTATCATTGCGAGTCTCGGCAAATCCGACTATTTGACCTTTACGATTGATACTTCTGGCATCGCTGCTTTTACCGCCAAAAGTGCCAAGGTCAATTGTCTTGCCATTTTTATAAAAGAAGGCGTGATAATTATCGTTGGCAAAGGTCATCACACCGACTATTTCCCCGTTGTCATTGATACTTGTAGCGGCATTGTAGCGGCTGTTAATACTGTTAATTTCGGTCATTTTGCCATCACGATAGATGAAGGCCGTTTGGGTACTGTCGTTAGGGTTAAAAAAACCAACGACTTGACCGTTATTATTAATTTTTTTAGCAACGCTGGCACGGCTATTGAGGGTATCAAGATTGGCGATTTTATAGCGTTGATTTACAGGAATTTGTGTCTGCGATTGCTGTGCCTTGCCTGATGACTCAAGGGTAACGCGGACAGCAAAAATTAATCCACCGAGTGCTGTAATAATACCTAGAATAGCGATCGCTTTATGAGTGAAATTCATTATTCCGCGATACCTGAAAAATCCAAGGGAAAGGCAAATATTGGTTGTGCCTGTTCTCCTCGACTAGCGATCGCTCGCGATAGTTGCTAATTCGATCGGAATCCCCCAATCGGATTAGTCATTTCTACTGGTATCCCGCTGCTTGCAACGTGAACAACCGCGCGTAGCGTCCTCCAGCTTTCAATAACTCCTCGTGACTTCCTTGTTCTATCACCTTTCCGGCTTCCAAAACTACAATCTTGTCAGCCATTCGCACCGTTGAGAAGCGGTGGGAAATGAGGAGAACCATCTGATTTTTTGTCACCGTCCGAAAGCGATCGAAAATCATCACTTCCGCTTCTGCGTCCATCGCCGCCGTTGGTTCATCCAATACCAAGATATCTGCTTTCGTTCGCATAAAAGCGCGAGAAAGGGCGATTTTTTGCCACTGACCGCCAGACAGTTCCGTTCCTCCTTTAAACCATCGTCCTAACTGAGTCTGAAACCCGTCTGTCATCGTTTCGATAAAAGGTTTCGCCATGCCTTTTTCTGAGGCAATTTCCCAGTGTTTTTCGTCTTCTAAGTAGTTGACATCCCCAACGCCCACATTCTCTCCTACCTTGAACTGGTAGCGGACGAAGTTCTGGAAAATCACGCCAATCCGTCGGTGCAGCACTTCAATGTCCCATTCCGGCAAATCCAAGCCATCGAGTAAGATGCGCCCAGAATCGGGGGCGTACAATCGAGTTAATAGTTTAATCAGCGTGGTTTTTCCAGAGCCGTTCTCTCCGACAATTGCCAGTTTTTCTCCTGGTTTCAGGTGTAACGAGACTCCATTTAAAGCGGGTTGAGGGCTTCCTGGGTAGGTGAAGTAGACATTCTCGAAACGCACCCCATCATTCGGAAGTATACCCTTGGTTGCCATTCCCCAAGATTTGGGGATGTCTTGTTCTAAAAACTCGTAGAGGTTGGAGAGATACAGGTTGTCTTCGTACATTCCCCCAATGGAAGTCAGGGCGGCGGAGAAGGTAGACTGTCCTTGCCGAAATACCATCAAGTACATCGTCATGTCGCCGAGAGAAATCCGACCCGCGATCGCTTCTAGGACAATCCAGGCGTAGGCGACATAGAAGGCGGCGCTACTCAAACTCCCCAGCAAGTAACCCCAGAATCCTCGCCGTAAGGTTAAATCTCGGTCTTCGCCGTACAGCCGCGAGAAGATATCTTGATAGCGTTGCAGCAACATCGGCCCCAACTGATACAATTTCACCTCTTTGGCGTAATCTTCCCGCGCAATCAGTGTTTCCAGGTAGTGTTGTTGGCGGGTTTCCGGCGATCGCCAGCGAAACAAGCGAAATGCTTCCCCAGAAAAGCGCGTTTCGGCGATAAAGGCAGGTAAAGCAGCTACAACCAGGACTACCACTGCCCAAATGGAGAATTGCAGCAGCAAACCGCCGTAAGTGACAAGCGACAGACCACCCTGAATTAAGCTGAAAGTCCGGCTGACTAGCGACAAGGGACGACTGGATGCTTCCATCCGCGCCCGATTCATCTTGTCGTAAAACTCGGAATCCTCAAAATGGGTGAGGTTGAGGGTGAGTGCTTTTTCCAAAATTAAGACATTCACTCGCTGACCCAGCAACACTCGCAGCAAGGACTGACAAACGGATAGACCCCTTTGACTACCTGCCAGCAACAGGACAGCGATCGCTTCCAATCCTACATAACCTAACGCTGTCCAGCGATCGCTTTGCAAGCCGGTTTGAGAAGCCAAAACCACCCCATCGACGATTAACTTGCTGACATAGGCAACAGCCCCTGGTAGCAAACCGGCGAATAAGGTGAAAGCGGCAAGAACGATTGTGAGAATGTGGCTGGTAGTCCAGACTAAACTAATCGCGCGATCGCTATATCGGAAAACTGCTAAAGATTGGCGTAACCGTTGCCCAATCAGCTTGAAGAGATTAAATTTCTGACGACTCATAATCTATTTATAACGTCGTCTAGGCATCGGAACGAGCAACTATTTTTCTATCTTACAGGCGGTAAAACAACTTCTAGATTGAAGTAGCGATCGCGCAATACTCCCGCAAGCGATCGCAATCCCCATTCTTCACTCCGACGATGACCAATGGCGATAACGTAGATTCCGGTTTCTTCCACAGCCGCCGCCGCTGGCTGCCGCAACTGCCCGGTAATATATAGATCGGCACCCCGTCCTGACGCCTCACGGATTAGTGCATCGGTCATTGCTCCAACGACTGCGACTCGCTTGATGTCGCTTCCACTACCGGCAAGGGTTTGATCGTATCCGCCAAAGATTTCCCGAACGCGATCGCAGTAACTCACAAAACTCTGCGTAGCAATTTCCCCAATCGTACCGATCGGTCGTCCTTCTTTTTCACCCAACACCTCCAATGCAGACATCCCTAGGGCAGCGGCAAGTCGAGGATTAAAACCCAGCGTCATCCGTTCGTCAAAAGCTAGATGATACGCTACTACGCCAACATCGGGTGCGAGTTGCCCCACCTTCAGCTTCCAGGGACGATGTAAAAATAATGCATCTATTCGTTTAGATTTCGCCCATTTTTCTAATCCCGCCCAAGGTTCCAGCGCTAATCCTATCCGGCGAATCGGGCGCGAGGAGAGCTGATAAATGCCACCTTGGTCATCACCAAAGCGATGAACGGCAAAGAATCGATCTAAAAATTGTGCAATCTCATTTAGAGCGATCGCGTCTCCAGTCAAGGCAACTGTACTCCTGAGCAAAATCTGATTTATAGGGGCTGTAATCTACGCTTGTGCCCAATGCCAATCCATTCACCGAATATCCATTCATACGTCCCGCCTGATAACTGGTAGCCATCTCACAGAGGACTCAGTTCAGTTATGACTCAGTAGAACTGGAAACCGGATGAATCGAAGAGAGTTGCTGCAATTTTTGCGCTTCCAGGACTTCTAGCCGAGCCAGTGATGTAGCGGCATCTGCTAACTGTAAAGCCAGATTCACTCGGCATACAGGATCTTTTGCTTGCCAAAGATCCCGCGACAGACAATGTACTCGATAGCGGAACATTTTAATGGAGTATGACGGGATGGCTTTAACAGTCATGGTTACAATCTCTTTTCTACAGAAGCTTGAATGTCTAGAAGTACCCGTGCTGGCTCTAGATAAACAAATGTCAGTATGATTACTTGTTCGTCCGTACTGATTGTTACATCATTAAGGACTTCTTGCGGTAAAACCCGTTCATGCCTCACCACTACAGTGTATTGCCCAATTGGCAGGTCATCAAAGCCCGCGTCTGCATGAATCAGGTCAATTGTCTCCTGAGCGATCGCTTGCCCATTTTGCCTAAGTAAAGTGATAAAGGCAATGCCATCAATTGAAGTCAGGGCATGATTCTCCTGATTGCGAATCGTGACATAAATATCGGACATTTACTCAGACCTCTGTTTCCAGTTTCATGAGTGTATCCGATAACCAAAGCGATCGCTTTTTGGTCTAATCAGCAGTACTTTGTTAAAAGTAGCACCACCAGCGAGATCGCTTTTGTGTTCAATAACGCGATCGCCGCAGTTACAGAAAGCCAGCTACAAGGTACCATTGCTGTAGCAAACCCCACTTGAGAGGCGCTATGTTCATCAGCCTGATTGCAGACTACGGAACCGGCGATCCAGCTTTTGCAGAGGTCACGCAACGTCTTTTGATGGCTTTACCTTCCTCCCAGATTCACTGCCTCTCGGTCCCTCCCTTCAGCACCTTGGCAACTGGTTTCTGGATTGCTCAACTCGGACTCAATCCTGGTCCCGAAGAGCGTCTCATTTATCACAACTGCGCTCCTCGCCAAGATGACCCAGAAGCACGGCAAAACAATGAAGGCGAGGGATTAACTTATGCGCTGTTGCCTAATGGCGTCAAAGTAGTGGGTGTGTTTGCGGGTTATACCCTCTCTTTTATCAAAGACCACGCTCAAGTTCTGCAAACAGTCAAAGTTTCTAGAGGGGGATCGCAGTTTCGTTCGCGGGATGTGTTTCCCAATGCAGCGGCAGCGATCGCTCAGGGAGATACTAGCTATTTAGGAGAAGTCTTAAACCCTAGCCAAATCCCCGATGCACCGAGCGATCGCGTTGCCTGGATCGATGGTTACGGGAACATCAAAACCACAATTCCCGCTGATACCCTCAACCTAAAACCGGAAGAAAAAATAGTGATTCGGGTAGGGGATGTCGTGAGCGATGCCGTTTACTCTGACGGCAGCTTCCGGGTGCCACAGGGAACTTTAGCATTTTCACCAGGAAGTTCCGGCTGGAATGCTGCGAAGGATGGAAAGCCTATCCGTTGGATGGAATTATTTTTGCGAGGCGGCAATGCTTGGGAACGCTTCGGCAAACCCCGCGTGAATCAGGTAGTGACTCGTCTCTAAAAAGGGATTAAAAATTACCCTTTCTGAAGTTTTAATTTGGCTTAATTTGGCATCTTTAATTTATAGTGGCTCTTTCGGAGCATTGCCGATTAGCGCTTGCACCAAATTCCAAAATGCCGAAATAAATGCCCCTCCTAAGACAACGAACATCAACATAGCAAGCGCGGCAAAGGGAGAGGTAATGAATAAAACGATGAACGCCAGCAATAGAATCGTCAGTAGTGCCTTGTTCATAGGTATTTTTTCCTTCCGATTCAGGTCTACTCTCAAAGCATAACGAGAGGGTTTGTTGTCGCGTCCCCTTCTGTGTGCTGAATTAAATATCATCACACTGGGAGATGATCTACATAGCGAGTCACTCTTAAAGAAGCCAGGAAGCTGCTAAGAGCAAGAGCCGCTGTGCTTTGTGCCGCTACGAAGAACGCGATCGCCTTTAACAAATCCTGACTATCACAAATAGCCTGTAGTGAATTATTATCAACCTGAGAGAGAAGTCGCACGAAAACAGATTTGCACCTATGGCTTACACCCCTAAAATCTTGGCATTTGCAGGTAGCACCCGCATTGATTCTTACAATAAAAAGCTGGTACAAGTTGCTGCGAACGGAGCGCGGTCAGCGGGAGCTGAGGTGACATACGTGGATCTGCGCGACCTACCGATGCCGCTATACGACGAGGATCTGGAAAAGAGCGAGGGAATGCCTGAAAATGCGCGGAAGTTTAAACAGCTGATGATCGAACATCAGGGACTTCTCATCGCTTCTCCGGAGTACAACAGCTCAATTACAGCCGTTCTGAAAAATGCCATTGATTGGGCGTCACGTTCAACCGCACCAGAGGAACCCCCGCTCGTGGCTTTTGCGGATAAGGTGGCGGCGATTATGAGTACCTCACCGGGAGGATTGGGCGGTTTACGCTGTTTAGTCCACCTGCGCTCGATCCTGGGAAATATCAGAGTTATTGTTCTTCCCGATCAGATTGCGGTGCCTAAAGCTTTTGAAATATTTAATCCCGACGGTACGATGAAAGATCCCAAGCAGCAAGAGTCCATCGAGAAGTTAGGCGAAAAAGTTGCTACTATCGTGGCGAAGTTGCACGGATGAAATATGGCGCTAAGAGCGATCGCTGATTTGCTAAGCCTAAACTTGATTAAAGTAACTACTTATGAGGCTCTAACCTTTTAAAAGCTCTTAGAACAACCAAACACAGCAAAGCCCCAATTAAGCTCATTTGCCATAACCCACACCCAGCAGCAATTCCTAAAGCAGCGGAAACCCAAGTAGCCGCAGCCGAGGTGAGTCCACGAACTTTAACACCTGTTTTTGATTCGTCCTGAGACTCGCGTAAAATTTCTCCTGCGCCTAAAAATCCAACCCCGGCTGTAACGCCCTGAATGACTCTGCCAAGAGCCTCAGCACTTTCTTGTGCCGTACCGATTTGGAGGGGCACGAGAACAAAGAATGCTGAACCCAGACTGACCAGCATATGGGTTCTTAAACCTGCTGGTTTGTTCTTGAGTTGGCGCTCTAAGCCGATGACTGCCCCAACCAGCAAGGCAAGGCATAGCCTTAAGAAAATTCCTAAGCCATCATTGGGGGAAAGGATGTAGGTTTGTGGCAATGTTGTGCTACTAAAAACGAAGTTTCAACCAGTCTAGTTTACAGGCTGGTTTATATAGATGACTAAAAGGGGAATGGGTGCGAGCTAACCATTCCCCTTTTATTCGCTAACGGAGAGGGGGGGATTCGAACTCCCGGAACCTTTCGGTTCATCCGATTTCAAGTCGGACGCAATCGACCACTCTGCCACCTCTCCAGGTGTGTTTTTTTATCATATCAAGGTTGTGGAATTTGTTACTACTAACTTAAAACGGGTTGGATCGCTGGCTCGGTGCGATGGTAAAGAATCTGCTCAGATGCAACGGTGAAGTCTTTACCAACCCAAATCAGGGAGACTTGGGAGACGATACCGCCTTGCAGAGAGACGAGAGAGAAATTATGCAGGCGGTTCGTCTCCGTTTGGATAATCCGAGGTACGCTGGCTGAATTTAAGTAAACGGTTCCCTCTGCGCTGACATAAACTGGGGTTCGCAAGTGGATCTTTGTGTGGCGCATAGTGTGGTGCATATGACCAAAGGTGACGAGGGGAATGGTTTTCCCTGCGTCGCGAGTTTGGGCGATCGCATCTGCAAAATCCGGATCGCCATAGTCGCCACCGATAGGATGCCAATCTTTGCCACAGGGGTCTTCTGGGCGATCGCCTAACCCGACAGGCCCATTGTGACCTATAAAAATAATCGTTTCAGAAGCAGCACTCTGAGCCGCTGAGAGAATTCGGGCGGTTGACTCCTCGAAATTCTTCACCCCATACCGTTGTTCGTAGAACTGGGCATTTTTCCAGACTTCTCCGCCCCAGCTAAAAGGGCGACTCCCAACAACTGTTAAATTCAGGGCGGGAAAATCAAGCGAACCGTAACCGACATGGGTTTCTCCCAACAAATCCATCTGTTGCTGCACCCGGTCTTCTTTCTGGCGGTCGTAGGGACACCGACTTCTGCCCCAATCTGAGGCGCTGTACCAAGCGTCATGGTTGCCAAAAATTGCCGCTTTGGGAAGATCGAGAGATGCGATCGCTCTCACCACATCCACCGACTCATTGCCGAAATCCCCTACAAATAGCACTAGGTCAACACCCAGATGCTTGAGGGCAATTTCATCATCGCTGTCCCACTGGTCGTGAATATCGCCAACAACCGCAATTTTGATGGGTTTTTCCGGGTTCCTCTGATTGCTCATCCTATCTTCCTCGTCGGTCTTTCTCCAGCATAAAAAAGCATCGCCTGTTTTCGCAGTATCCTCTGGTGTAACTCCTTTTTTTTGTTTGTGAGCGATCGCGTGATTTGATTTTGCCAGGAACACTTGCCTGCTTGGGCGGGGTCTAGAGCGTTGTTCACTTTCGACACAATTCACCGCCAGGTAGCACAAGCCGATGAGCGCTCGCACAGATGCATCTAACTCTTATTGAGAACCGCTATATTAAAGCAAATTTTCTCTGACCTGACTTGCCCACAAGTTTTGGTAAAAACAACTATAATTACTGATTACACGCCTAGCGATTTGATTCCCCCAAAAAATTATCACTGTGTTTACTACTACACTTCCTCAGCGTAATTTTGCTCAGACAGCGGCATTCCCTCACGATTTATTTGAGGCAATTAACGCCCTCAAAAAAGAGTTAAACGCTGTTATTCTTGCTCATTACTATCAAGATTCTGATATTCAGGATGTAGCAGATTATATCGGAGATTCCTTAGAGCTTTCCCGAAAAGCAGCCAGCACAAATGCGGATGTCATCGTGTTTGCGGGGGTTCACTTTATGGCGGAAACTGCCAAAATTCTCAACCCCGACAAGTTGGTACTCTTACCCGACCTCAACGCCGGTTGCTCGTTGGCAGACAGTTGTCCTGCGGATGCTTTTGCTAAATTTAAGGCGGCTCACCCCGGTCATATAGTCGTTTCTTATATCAATTGCTCTGCCGAAATTAAGGCAATGAGCGACATTATTTGCACCAGTTCCAACGCGGTTAAACTGGTTCTTCAGATTCCAGAAGACCAGCCGATTATATTTGCCCCCGACCGGAATCTGGGACGATATGTAATGGAACAATCAGGGCGAGATTTGGTGCTGTGGCAAGGTAGCTGTATGGTGCATGAAACCTTCTCTGAAAAGAAGATTGTCCAGCTAAAAATTGAACATCCAGAAGCTGAAGTGATTGCCCATCCAGAGTGCGAACCATCGGTGTTGCGCCATGCCAATTACATCGGTTCTACTTCTGCACTGCTGAAATATTCTCAAGCAAGTTCCACTCAGGTATTTATTGTGGCGACTGAGCCGGGAATTATTTACCAAATGCAGAAACAGGCACCTGACAAACAGTTTATTCCAGCACCGCCAATCAACGACTGTGCTTGCAATGAGTGTCCTCATATGCGGTTAAATACTCTGGAGAAGCTGTATTTAGCGATGAAAAATCGGGCACCAGAAATTACTTTGCCAGAAGAAACGCGAGTGGCGGCGCTGCGTCCAATTCAGCGGATGTTGGAAATGAGCGCCTAGTCAATGTTGGATCGGGAACGAAACCTGATGGAAAAGAACCCCTCCCCCAGCCCCTCCCCGCTTACAGGGAGGGGAGATGGAGTAAGAGACGCAGGCGATCGCTTGGTTGGGGTTCTTCATTGCGGGGGATCGACTGGACTTGGTATAACAAGCAACAATGAACGATGAATGAGCAACGAATTGAATGGCAATGAATAGAGAGTGCTTAATCGTTTTTACTCGCTATCCAGAGCCAGGAAAGGCAAAGACTCGGTTAATTCCGGTTTTGGGGGAGGATGGTGCTTCAAATCTTCATCGCCAGATGACCGAGCATACACTCTTGCAGGTGAGGGAACTGCAAAGCGATCGCGCAACGAGAGTGGAAGTTTATTTTACTGGAGGCGACCAGTCTCTGATGCAAGCCTGGTTGGGAACTGATATTATTTATCAGCCGCAGGGTGAAGGCGATTTAGGACAGCGGATGAAGTCGGCGTTTCAAACGGCTTTTGCGGCTGGAATGGAGGGTGTTGCCATCGTCGGTACTGATTGCCCTGGTTTGGATGCGAAAATAATGGCGCAAGCATTTGAGCAGCTAAACCGTCATGATTTAGTTTTGGGACCAGCGATGGACGGCGGCTATTATTTAATTGGGTTGCGGCGGATGATTCCAGAATTGTTTGAGGGAATCAACTGGGGAACCTCGGAGGTGCGAGAAAAGACGGTAGCGATCGCTATCTCCCTTGGATTGGCAGTTGCTTATCTTCCCTCCCTGTTTGATGTTGACCGTCCAGAGGATCTTGAAAAGTTACGAGTTTTGAGTTTTGAGTGATAGAAGCGGCAAGAATTTCCATTATTATTCCCGTTTTGAATGAAGCTGCTGACACGATTCGGTCAACATTAGCGAGTGTTCGGAATGTCAAAAATGTGGAAGTCATTGTAGTGGATGGGGGAAGTCAGAATGAAACCGTCGCTCTTGTGCAATCCTGGGGCGTTAAAGTTCTGTCTTCGGCTGCTGGACGTGCCTGCCAAATGAACGCGGGTGCAACGGCTGCGACAGGAGATATCTTGTTATTCCTCCATGCAGATACCTCTTTACCGCTTGGGTTTGAGAAATTAGTTCCGTTGACACTAGCCCAGTCTGGAACCGTTGCGGGTGCCTTTGAACTCAAAATTAATTCTCCAATGCGATCGCTACGTCTAGTTGAAAGGATGGTGAATTGGCGATCGCGCTTTTTTTCCCTACCCTATGGCGACCAAGCTATCTTTTTAAAAGCTTCTGTATTTCACGATATTGGAGGTTTTCCCGATCTCCCGATTATGGAAGATTTTGAATTGATCCGTTGTCTGAGACGTTTGGGGCGAATTGCTATTGTTCCGACTCCGGTACTGACTTCAGCCCGTCGCTGGCACAAACTTGGGGTTCTGAAAACTACGCTGATTAATCAGATAGTAATTCTTGGCTATTTCTTGGGAGTTCCCTCATCTCATCTGGTTAAATTTTATCGTCCTAAGAAGTGAGCAGACCCTTTATCTAAAATTTGATAAAAATAACCTGAGTTCGGGATAAGGGAGGAACAAAACAGATAGACTAAAAGTTCTAAATTCTCATCCATCGGCTTTCCCCATTTTTAGTCTAGAAAAATTGTTCTGCTGCGTCAATGACTTCTAGCAAACCTTTGAATCAATCTCTTGAGTGCAAACTTCTTAGTATAGCAGTCGAAGCATAGATTAGGACCTTAGGCGAACGGCTGTATCTACTCGTTCGCGAAAATCTTCGATAGTCCCAAGCGATTTTCTGACTCGATTTTTAATCGGAAACCAGTAATGCTCAATATCATTTAAGTCGGGAGAGTAAGGGGGTAAATATTCGAGTTCACAGCCAACCGATTCGATGATTTTTCTAATTTTTTCGGATTCATGAAAGCTGGCATTATCTAAAATCACCATTTGCCCTGCTTTTAACTCGGGTAGAAGTTTGTCAGATTTTTCCAGATTTTAAGTCGTGGAATCTTTGTCCTTTTTCATTCCAGCCGTAGCCATAATCTTCTCTATTATCTATGCCCAATTCATCTACATAAACTTGTTTTTTTTACTTCTTTTTGGCTGATTTTTAAGATAAATTCTGTTCTTTTCTATTCATCTCTTTCTCGATATCCGTAAGTTTCTTTTCGGGTAAAACCAATCTTTTTCAAGCCTTTTCTAATTGTTCGCTCGCTGATTTCTTCCGTCCAGGCTTGGGCCATCTCTTGTTGAGTTTGACTACCATGTTTTTGGACAAACTCTCTAAACTTCGCTAAATCAGTGATTTTCGCCCCATACCCTTGTTGATATCCCTTCTTGGCTCTATAATCTCGTGTTTCTTCTCTTTTGTTAAGCCATAAGTTTATTGTATTTCGACTAATGTTGAAGATTTTACTAGCTTGGGTTTTTCCCATCCCTCCATCTATTGCCCCTATTACTTTTATTCTCACGTCGTAACTGTAGGGAGCGGGCATTTTTTTCTCCTGTTCACTCCTTTCTATTATTTCCTAACCCTTGCTTCGCTTGCTATATTGCAAAGGTTCTGTCTATTGATAGGTAGAAGGTCAGTTATAACACTTGGTATAGTTAGTGAGAATATAACTTGATGGCTTGTGCTTCATGCCTGTAATTGACCAGTCAGAGCTAAAATCTCTCGTGCGGGAAACGCGGCAACGTCTGGAACTCTCACAAACCAAGTTTGCACAGAAGCTAGGGGTTTCATTTCAGAGCGTTAATCGTTGGGAGAATGGGCGGACTAAGCCCTTGCCGATTGCGTTGAAGCAGATTGAACACTTGCTGCATCAGATGGGCGATTCTGGCAAAGATTTGCTCGTCAAATACTTCTCAAAGACTTCTGGAAGTGAGGAGGAGACCCATGAATGATAGCCTCCACAGCTCTGACTCGGATTTGGCAAAAAAAGATTCACTTCAAAGTTCGCAGGGAATTCCTGAAACGGCGTGGCGTCAAAGCCAGGAGTTTAATCAGCAGCTCCTCGACAGTAGCGATGACTGCATCAAAGTATTTGACCTAGAAGGGCGAATTCTGTTCATGAGCCAAGCGGGGCAAGTGCGGCTGGGCATTCGGGATATAACCCCCTTCCTCAACACGTCTTGGGCAGAATTTTGGCAAGGAGCAGTAAAGCAAGCAGCAATTGAAGCAATAGCCCTTGCAAGAGACGGCGAGGTTTGTACCTTTCAAGGAGCTTGTTTAACACTCAACGGCGAACTCAAATGGTGGGATCACAAAATTAGCCCGATTCGAGAGGCTAATGGGCAAGTGGAGCGATTGTTGTGCATTTCACGGGAGATCACGGAGCGCAGGCTCATGGAACTCGCCGTGCGCGAATCGGAAGCAAAATACCGTACGTTGTTCGAGTCAATCGACCAGGGCTTCTGCATCTGTGAAGTGCTGTTTGATGAGAAAGAGGAACCGATTGACTATCGATATCTGGAAGTGAATGCGGCATTTGAACGGCTAACCGGATTGGAGCAAGCGAGTGGTAAAACGATGCGGGAACTGGTTCCCAATCATGAAGACTACTGGTTTGAGATTTATGGCAGCCTTGTGCGAAACCGAGAAGCCGTTCGCTTTGAGCAGCAAGCGAGCGCAATGAACCGTTGGTTTAATGTCAATGCCTTTTGCATTGGAGAGCCACAAAGTCATCAGTTTGCTGCTTTATTTACCAACATTACCGAGATAAAGCGCATCGAAGCCGAACGGCAAAAAGTGGAGCAGGAACGCGATCGCTTTCTGGCGCTTGGGTCAGATTTGCAAGTGATTATGAGCAGCCACGGGTATTTTCACTGGGTCAGCCCCGCCTTTGAGCGCATTCTCGGCTGGACACCGGACGAAATGACCTCCCGCCCCTGGACTGATTTTCTGCATCCAGACGATATTGTCGCATCGGTCGGGGAAAGCGTCAGCGTGTTATCTGGCTCCGAAACGTTGGCATTTGAAAACCGCTATCGGCACAAAGAGGGCGACTACCGTTGGTTGCTCTGGAGAGCGCAGCCCCACTTAGAAGAACGGGTGCTTTACGCAACGGCGGTAGATATCACCGAGCATAAACAGGCAGAAGTCGCCCTGCGCCAATCTGAAGAACACTATCGCCGGTTGTTTGAGTCGATCGACGAAGGCTTTTGCACCGTTGAAGTGCTATTCGATGCGGATGGCAAGCCGGTTGATCACCGCATTTTGCAAGCGAATCCCGCATTCGAGCGGCAATCCGGCATTGCCAACCCAGAAGGCAAAACAGCAAGCGAACTCGCACCGGGACTGAAACAATATTGGAATGACCTCTACGCACAAGTCATTCACACAGGTGAGTCTATTCGCACTGAAGTGCGATCGGATGCACTCTCACGCTGGTTTGACGTTTTGATTTCGCGGGTCGGCGATGCCGCAATGCACCAGGTGGCAATCGTGTTTACCGACATCAGCGAACGCAAACAGGCAGAAGCCACAATTAGGCAACGGGAGGCGCAATTTCGCCAGCTCGCGGACGCGATGCCGCAACAGGTTTGGATAACCGATGCTGGAGGCAAAACGCAATATGTGAATCAGCAATGGACTACTTATACCGGGCTGACCTTAGAGCAGACTCAAGACATTCACTATGCGCTTCAAGTGATTCATCCGGATGATTTTGAGATGACGAGTGAAAGGTGGAGAACGGCGCTGGCTACGGAAACACCTTATCAAGCTGAATTTCGCTTGAAACACTTGGCTGCTCAGACCTATCGTTGGTTTCTCTCCCGCGCGATCCCTATTCGTGATGAGCAGGGACAAATTGTACAGTGGTTTGGCACTAGCACAGACATCGAAGAGTTTAGACGCGCCCAGGCTGAACGAGAACAGCTCTTACAGCAAGAACAAATCGCACGCGAAGCCGCCGAGAACGCCAATCGGATCAAAGATGAATTTCTGGCGGTGCTGTCTCATGAACTGAGAACGCCCCTCAATCCAATTTTGGGTTGGTCAAAACTCTTGCAGAACGGCAAGCTAGATGCCGCCAAAATCCAGTTGGCATTAAAGACAATTGAGCGTAATGCCCAACTACAAGCAGACTTAATTGAAGATTTGCTGGATGTGTCCCGAATTCTCCAAGGCAAGCTCAACCTGAATGTCAGTTCGCTCAATCTGGTCTCCATCATTCAGGCGGCGATGGAAACGGTACGGCTAGCAGCAGAAGCGAAGTCAATCCAAGTCGAGGCAAGCTTTGACCTGGATGTGGGTCTGGTTCAGGGAGATTCCGCTCGGTTGCAGCAAGTGATTTGGAATCTGCTCTCTAATGCGGTCAAGTTCACACCGGCAGGTGGACAGGTGAACATTCGGTTGGAGCGCCTTGACTCTCATGCCCAGATTACAGTCAGCGACACTGGGCAGGGAATTGAATCGGACTTTCTGCCCTATGTGTTTGACTACTTTCGCCAATCTGATGCCACCACAACCCGAAATTTTGGTGGGCTGGGATTAGGGCTAGCGATCGCGCGAAACTTAGTCGAACTGCATGGGGGGACTGTCGGAGTCGAAAGTTCAGGGACTGGGATGGGTGCAACCTTTACCGTTAAACTTCCACTCATGCCCATACAGCCAACCGCCAATCAAAACAGTCCATTATCAGAGCCATCTTTTGATTTAAACGGGATTCAAGTGTTAGTCGTGGATGATGAACCGGATTCACGGGAGTTTGTGGCGTTTGTGTTGGAAGAAGCGGGAGCAAAGGTCATGACTGCAACGACTGCCGCCGAAGCTTTGACAATGCTCATGCGATTCAAGCCAACTGTGCTGCTGAGTGACATTGGGATGCCAGATATGGATGGCTATATGCTGATGCAACAGGTGAGAACTTTGTCAACAGAGCAAGGCGGACAAGTGAAGGCGATCGCTCTAACTGCCTACGCTGGGGACTTTAACCAGCAACAAGCACTACAAGCTGGATTCCAACAACATCTTTCAAAACCCATAGAACCAGAGAGGTTAATCAGGGAGATATCACGTTTACTCAATCACACCTAATGCTAGCAATCCGACTGCAATTAATTTTCTATGCTATTTGTACCCTAACTCTTATACCTGGGGTATTTTTTTCTCCTGTTCTACAAACACGTTTATGAGACAATTCTTGGGAGTTGACACTGCGTACCTCAAACTCAGTGTTATAGCAGTCGAAGCATAGATTAGGACCTTAGGCGAACGGCTGTATCTACTCGTTCGCGAAAATCTTCGATAGTCCCAAGCGATTTTCTGACTCGATTTTTAATCGGAAACCAGTAATGCTCAATATCATTTAAGTCGGGAGAGTAAGGGGGTAAATATTCGAGTTCACAGCCAACCGATTCGATGATTTTTCTAATTTTTCGGATTTATGAAAGCTGGCATTATCTAAAATCACCATTTGCCCTGCTTTTAACTCAGGTACGAGTTTATCAGATAACCATTGCTCAAACACGGCACGGTTACAAGAGCCTTCCCAGGTTAGGGGCGCTATCAGTTTCCCTTGGCATAAGCCACTTATCATACTCACTCTTAGGCTTCTTTTCTTAGATTTTAAGTGGTGGAACCTTTGTCCTTTTTCATTCCAGCCATAACCATAATCTTCTCTATTATCTATGCCTGATTCATCTACATAAACTCGCTCTTTTAATTTTTTTTGGTCGATTTTTAAGATAAATTCTGTTCTTTTCTCTTCATCTTTTTCTCGATATCCGTAAGTTTTTTCGGGTAAAACCAATCTTTTTCAAGCCTTTTCTAATTGTTCGCTCGCTGATTTCTTCCGTCCAGGCTTGAGCCATCTCTTGTTGAGTTTGACTACCATGTTTTTGGGCAAATTCTCTAAATTTCGCTAAATCAGTGATTTTCGCCCCATACCCTTGTTGATATCCCTTCTTGGCTCTATAATCTCGCGTTTCTTCTCTTTTGTTAAGCCATAAGTTTATTTTATTTCGACTAATGTTGAAGATTTTACTAGCTTGGGTTTTTCCCATTCCTCTATTTATTGCCCCTATTACTTTTATTCTCACGTCGTAACTGTAGGGAGCGGGCATTTTTTCTCCTGTTCACTCCTTTCTATTATTTCCTAACCCTTGCTTCGCTTGTTATAACAGCTGTTTGTTAAGTCACACAGCCTTTAGCAGCCGCTGATTGCAACTGTCAAACCACTTAATCTTTAGTGGAAACACAACCGAAAGGTGATGAGTGGGAATTCAGCACCGAGTTAAATAAATCTGAGTTTGCCTTGGATGAATGAAGCCTTATATTTGAAAGCTGTGCAATCATCTCTGCACGGGATGAAACTTCAAGCTTACGGAACATTCGCTTTAAAGCTTGCTTCACGGAATTTTCAGTAATCCAAAGTTGATTGCCAATTTCCGCGTTGGTTTGCCCCAACGCCACCAATTCTGCAATTTGCAACTCACGAGCTGTTAAACGTTCGGCTTTGCCGTTCTGAAGGAAACCACTATTAAACGGTTGGTGCTGTGACTTTCCTGCAAAAATGCTTTGTGAATCCACTGTTGCAACCCAACTCGATAAGTGCAGGCAGAGGGCACCTAAATCGACTAGATTTTCGCTATCAAAGGCAGGCATTATTTTGTCACGCGTGCAGCCGACTACACCCACGATTTGACCGTGATTGATGATAGGTCCTGCCATCACATGCCAGTGATCTGGACGAGGACAGATTAATTTCCAAGTCTTGGGGGTTGTCACTAATGCTTCGTGAACCGGAGCATAGCGCTCTGCTAAATAACGCGCCACAGGATTATGCTCGATTGAGAGTGCAATTTTCAAGATTTTCTGAAAATTGCGATCGCTTAAGGGGAGTTGGTCAAAGAAAAAAATTGCCCATCGTTTCGCTGCAAAATATTCACCAATTTTTGGCGCGATTTGCGATCGCAGGTCGGATTTGCTATGGGTTTGGCGAATCGCTGACAACAGAGGCTCTAAGGAACTTGTCATACGTGAAGGGGTTAAAGTGTACCCGATCGAGGTCTAGAAGCATTAAGGCGCTCAGCCTATATTAGCTTTAATCTCAATAATCCCCTGATATGACTATCAATCCAGAAATTGATCGCGCGGATAGAAGAGCGATGCAGGTCGGCTTTTATGCAACTTCAGTCGTCTTTAACCTATGCTTGATTACTCAATTATTAACAGTCGGAATCGCCTACTTTATTAGTCCTGCATGGTGGAATATTCACGTTTGGTTAGTCCGAGGGTATGGTGGACTGTCGTTACTATTACTAGGATGGTCATTCTTCACCCCATTTCCACCTCAAATACAACGCCTCACTGCGAGTCTACCCGTGCTGCTGGGACTACAGTTTCTCACCATTCATCTCAAGAGTCCTTTGCACCTAGAGATACTACACCCTTTGATAGGGTTTTCGTTACTCTACGTTTCTTCAAGCCTTGTCCATCGTGTATGGCGCAGCCTATCGCTCAATCATCAGCCCAATGAGCAAGCTTAAAAGGTAGAGATGACACAAGAGGCAATCTTTAGTCCCTTCTTTGCAACAATCTTTCTGACACTCCTAATCTGGGTGTATATGTACATTCGTCGGATCGGTTTTATAGAAAGCCAGAAGATCCATCCGCAAGACCTTGTTGCATCTAGCACACCCGCGCAAATATGGTCGCGAAAGGTATCCAATCCATCAGATAACCTAAAAAATTTGTTCGAGATTCCGGTACTTTTTTATGCTCTTGTGCTATACCTTTTCGTCACGAAACAAGTCGATACAGTGTACGTAAACGCCGCGTGGATCTTCGTTGTATTTCGGGTATTGCATAGCGTCGTCCACTGTACATTCAATCTCGTTATGCTTCGGTTCTACCTCTATCTGTTCGCTACCCTCTCGGTTTGGTTCATCGCGTTCCGCGCCGCCCTTACTCACTTTGGCGCGTAGGTATGCTTTCATAAATTTGCGTCATGTATTCAGCCACTTGGGTTGAGACGTGCGATCGAGCCCAGACATCAAATTGAGATTGGAACAACCATGTAAACGGTGGAAAAACTCTGGATGTGCGAATCGAGAAATCATCTTCTAATCCATCAAATCCGACTGAAAAAATCGCCCTCTAGAAGAAGAAAAAGCGATCGCATTCTCACGATAACTGAATGTGAAAATGCGATCGCGAAGCGCCGACTTTGTCGGTTCGCCCATTAGAATCCCGATCCCAACCACTTGGCAAAATTGTGTTTTTGGGCGTCGTCAGGAGACTCCACTGGCACAATTTTGTAAGCACTTGGGCGCGGATCTGCTAACGTCACCAGTGGCATCCGAAGTTCGTCTTGATGGAAAACCGTTACCTGAATCGTATTACCCGGTTGGTAGTCTTTCAAGCGATCGCTCAAAGAAAGCGCCGTCACTCGGAAGCCGTCAATTGCTAGCAATTCATCTCCCGCATCAATCCCTGCTAACTGTGCTGGAGAACCCGCTTGAACAAATTTGATCGCCTCGCGCCCATTCTCTGTCTTCGCCGTCACACCCAGAAAAGGAACGGGTTCCTCTTCCTCAACCACCAACCGCAAGCCAAAGGGTTTCAGGTACTCGTCAAAGGGCAACTCCTCGGTTCCATCAACGTAACGCTTAAAGAAGTCGCTCAAATCCATATCAGCGACTGATTCTATAACTTGCTGCAATTCTCCTGGAGTGAAGCCGGTTTCCGGCTGTCCAAACTGCTGCCACATTTGCCGCATCACATCATCGAGCGATCGCTGATTACCATGACGCCCTCGAATCAATAAATCCAGCAAAAATGATACCATTGCCCCTTTTAGATAGTAGGAAATCTGAGAATTTCCACTATTGGCATCTGGTCGATACAGCTTAATCCAGGCATCAAAACTCGATTCACTCGCAGGTTGTACCAGCCGCCCTGGTGTCGTTTGTAACCGCGAGATTTCCTTGCCTAACTCCTTCAAGAAAGACTTTCCATCATAGATTCCCGCCCGGAACGGAATCACCAAGTCGTAATAACTGGTCGTCCCCTCACTAAACCACAGAGAAGGCGTATAGTTTTCCCCAGTATAATCAAACACTTCCAATCCTTTGGGACGGATGCGCTTCACGTTCCACAGGTGAAAGAACTCGTGGGCGACCAGCTGCATAAAGCGATTGTACTTCTCGCGATCGCGGAAACCAAAGCGATTGTAATTCAACGTGCAAGCATTCTTGTGTTCCAAACCTCCAGCACCCGTGGAAGCTAAATGCAACAGAAACACATATCGGTCATAAGGTAAACCTCCAAATATCTGGGATTCCACCCCAATAATTTTCTGCGTGTCCTCAATAATCCGCTCTGGTTCGGCGTTCCCCTGTCCCCAGATGGCTAACTCATGAGCTTTTCCCAAAACTTCAAAATGATACAACTGGTGGCAACCAATCTCAAAAGGGCTATCCACCAGCGTGTCAAAATCGGGCGCTTGGAAGGTGTTCGCTTGCCCATCCGCCGTGGGTAATGGAGTTGTGACGCGCCATTCGGGTTTGGGCGGCACAATCGTCACTAGAATGGGTTGTTTTTCAAATTCGGGTATATAAAATAACAGAGCAGCACTGTTAAAATAACCGTGAGTCCCGTCCAAATGATTGGTTCGCACTGTTAGTTCATTGGCAAACATTCGGTAACGCACCGTAACTTCCGACACACTGTTTGTCTCTATTTGCCAGTGATTTTTGCTAAGCTTGCGCCACGCTAAAGGTTGTTCGCTGGAATCAGCCGAAAAGTCTTGCAAATGTTTAGAATACTCGCGCACCAAGTAGGAACCAGGAGTCCAAACGGGCAATTTTAAATCGAGAATCGGTGACTGCCAGTTTTGTACGGTAAAAGTTACGTCAAAAAGATGCGATTCCGGCTCCCGTATCGCCACCTGGTAATGAATTTTTGGTGCGGTATTGGATAAGCGATCGCGGCGAACAACTGTTGCTTCTGTCATTTTTAGCTTTTATCAATCGTAGATATCCACTAATTTAACTAGCAATTTTTGGTCAGTGGTTAGCCGGTAGTCAGAAATTCGGTTTTCAATTAGTAGAGATAAGGATTAACGACATAAGTCCTAAATGATTCGCGCAGGGGAGATCCTCAACTTCGCGAGAGAAGCCAGGGATCTGAACATCTGGAATCTCACAACTAAACTCGTCCTGCTAGATGCGTTAGCTGCTTGATGTTGAGAAGATGGAGCGTCTCCTGCGCTGGATCGATTTTAATCCAGCCTTTACTTTCCAGTTTCTCGATAATTTTGCTAGTGTCTTCAACGCCGATATCTGTGACGTTAGCCAAATCTTTAGAGGGAATATTATAGATTTCCGTTCCTTTTTCTGTGGCTTCGCCATAGTTTTCTCCCAAAGCAATCAGCGTGTTCGCTAATTTTACGGCTGGGGGTTGATGACGCATTTGAAAGCGGAGATTCGTTTGGCGCAGACGCTTCACCATCAGTTGCAACATTCGGTGGTGCAACTGCGGATCTTTGAAGAGGGTTTGAATGAAGCGTTGGGCAGAGACGCTGAGCAATTCTACGGGCGAGAGGGCAATCACATCGGTTGAGCGGGGAGATTCATCAAGAATTGCCATTTCTCCAAAAAAATCACCTTTGCCCAAGATTGCTAGGGTAACGACATTCTCCCCAGAGAGCCGTCGGACTTTCACCCAACCCGACACGACAAAATAAACTGCGTTTCCCCAAGCGTCTTCCATCAAAACCGCTCTGTCTGATGGGTACTCGTGTTCGACTGCGACAGACAAAAGCCATTCTAATGTCTCTGGAGCGGCAGTGTTAAAGAGGGGAAACAGCTCAGAAAAAGCTTTGGTCTGCATGAAAGGAAGTGTGAACTATAAAGTATGAATTATCAAGTTTAAAGTTTGAACGAGCAAGTCTGGAAAATACGATTATCTAAGCCGGGATATTCGTCGATTTATCCTTTATGATTTATCCTACCCTACTGCAACGGGTGCGAATTCGTTCGTGCAGGCTAAGGCAATCGGTGGCACATTACAGCCTTGATTTCATCCATCGCTTCAGCGATCGCGATTTGCCTCTTGCTTGGAGCATTCATGCTTTTCTGTTCAGCTTTCAGGCAATAACAGGCAATAAGCTGGTTACTCCTACGCTCTTCATTACATCACAGATGAGCCATATTGTCCTTTGACTTGGGATCAAGGTTCGCGCGATCGCTGGGCATTCGTTTGAGTCCTTCCAGTTGTTGCTCGATGCTCGTAAGCAAGTGATGCACGGCTGGCAGGGCTTCTATCTGAGCTGGGTTTGAGGCGGGATGGGATGAAGTACGGAGAACTGAGTCTGAGGCGCTGGCATGGCATATCTGATTCATCTTGCGCTGGAGCTTCTGGGCAAGATTCAAAGCTTCCCCCCAGAGATTTTCTAGTTGCTGCTGCTGATAAGCTCTCAAAGCTTCTCCGCGAAACACTTGCATAACTGCCTCATCTCCGTACTCACCAGGGATGATTTGCAAGCGCAGTAACAGATGATTGTGCTGATAGCATCGCTCAATCTCCACCACTTTGGTTTGTTCGACTGGCATTAATTGCAGATTTCCGATTCGCTTTAGCTCGTCGATGACTCCTTGAAGTATGGGTAGCGCTAATCCTGGGATCGCAAACTGCAAGACATTGTTTCGACTACAGAGAATGTTTCCTTCATAGAGCTGTCGTTCGCAATCCAGCCGATCGATAGTTCCGTTCAGCACCCGCTTTAACAATTCTTTTAACATCTGCTGGGGCGGTAGGGCTGCCAGATTAGCAGTGAAACCAGATAAGTGATGCTGCGCTCGCTCTTGCCATTGGGGGGAGGGATTGCCAGCGGGTGAAACTGTGGCGTTGCGCTTCACTTGCGGCGATTTTCTCAAAGGTTTTTCTGGAGCTGGTTGCGGCACTTGAGTGTTGGGGCGATCTGCCTCCACTTCGACCAGTTCTTCCGGACTATCGACAATCAGAGTTGGGAGGGTTTGCCGTTCTATCGGATCGGAATTTTTGCTTGGGCTTTCTCGATCTGGCTGCGTGTCTAAGTGTCCAGTTGCCGGCGTGGGCGGTTCGGTATGGGCTTGTTGTTTGCCGATGCCCGTATTGTGTTTCAAGTACGCGCTGAGGATTGCCTGGAGAGCGTCAGCGGCTATCGGCTGGGTTTCTAACGAGTAGTTTTGATAAGTTAGGATACGACGGACATAATCCAACGAGACTGTGTCTGCTGGATTTACCATGCCCAGTTTTAGGCAGGTGCCTTCTAAGGTGATGGGCAAGATTTGATAGTACAGACAGGCTTCAAAGGGCAGGAGCTTGTCAATCAATCTAAACATTTGATTTGCATCTATCAGAGCCACTCAGAAAAAGAGTGGAGAGGGTATCAGCACCAGTAGTAATTACCAGCCGCAGCTTGGTTACTCCGAGTGCGGTCATGGCGAGTTACAGAACTTGAATTGTGAATATCCTAGATGCCCCTGCGATCGAATTTCAGCTATTATCTAGCACATTGTTCTGAATAAATCAGTTTTATCCATATAGTTATAGTTATGCTACCCCTCTGGGAAGAAAATATTGCTAGTTGTCGAAAACTAGGTTAAGAATCGCTCCGCAAGGCTTGAGCGGCTAGATAAAGTTTGCTCCATTCGCCCATGACTTGGTGATTTTTCAGGTTCAATTCAGCAGCAATCGCGTCTAGGGTTTTGCCTGCTTTTAAACCATCAATTAACTGCCGCTGCACGGAGGGGAGAGTGGCGTAGAATTGCTCCCACTCGATTAGGGTCAAACCCAGGTTGTGTTCTTGCAATGACGCTTCTAGCCAACTGGCGACTAATTCTGGCTGGCTTTTAACGGCAAAAACCCGAATGGCATGGTAGCTGACTTTTTCACGCAGTCGATAGACTTCTTTGATCTGTAGGTTTAAGGCGCTAGCAATCGCTTCTTGGGACTTGCCTTGCAGATACAGTGTCAGCCAATCAGCAGCAGATTGACTCACATTTTCGGCTAGATAGTCTTTAAATTCCTGCTTGACAGTGGTACGTAACGCTTGTTGTTCTTCCCAAACTTGATTTTCTTGGTACTGAGTGACTGCTTGAGCGTCTAGCAAACTCACCGGGCTGTCTGTTTCATCGGGCGTCACTTCTTCGGAAACCAGCCGTACCAGTTCGCCATCGGGTACGTGAGTCATGCCGCCTCTCTGAGAACGCCGTAGATAATTCACAAACCGATACACTAACAGCGGTTGGTTGCGAATCGGCCTGAGGCAATACTCTTCGATACTGGTCATCAGTAGGGAATTGCGGAGACGAGTATCACTAGGAGTACATTGGGCAATCCAAGCAATTTGCTGTTGAATGTAGCGATCGCTGTGTAATAGTTCCTGAATTACTTCTTGCAATACATCGACCACTGCCCGCTGGCGATCGCGCGAAAGCGCCACCCAAGTACGGATTTTATTGCGAAGCAGCACTAAGCTGCCCAACCGAGTCGTAAGATTCCGATAGGCACGCTCTGGCCCCACGCCTAAATAGCGCTGCCGTAAAATTCGGTAACGATATTCCATTGCTTGCCGAGCAATTGTCATCTGGCTTGGGTTCAGGGCTTCAAATCGTTCTAAATCTTCTCCGATCAGCCAGCGCGTAATACTTTCTTGCATTGCTGCGCTAGAGTCGGGATAGTCGGCTACAATCTGCTCTCGCCAATTCTGTGCCAGTTCTTGGGCCAGTGACATGGAGTTTTGAGTATTTAGCATCGTTTGAGTTTTCAGTTTTGAAGCCGGAAATTCAGACAGAGGAAGACTGACTTCAAACTCATTTTCCTGATTTAAAGTTTGCTCTACAAACCTCATCTCTCACCTCACCCATTTAAGGAGCAACTGACCTCTATTTCATCATGTCTACCTTGAGATAGAAGTGATCGCACCACCCTGGATAGTTTGACTCCTAACATCTATGGAGTGAGATTTTGATCTTATTGCCTTGTGCGTTGAATCACAACATTTAGTTGGTCAACTCATGAGCGATAATGTTAGATTTTGTTAAGTAAAGAATGATTAAGAAAGGTTTACTTTTGACGATGAAAGCCACATTAACAAGATTCAGACGGTGCTAGACTGATTCCCGACTTCTTCACCCTCAACTTCTCAAAAAACTATGCAACCAGAGCAGACAATCGCTGCTGGGCAACAGTCAAAGGAGGAACAAGAACTCATTTTGAATCCAGTAGACCATGCGATCGCTTTGTTTAACCGCTCCCATCACTTAGTCTTGTTTAATCGAAAATTCAGTCTTCTTTGGGGACTTCCCCCCGAATGGCTGGGTCTACAGCCGCATTGTAGCGAAGTCTTGGCTGAAGTGGTGGCACAGGGATATTGGTCGCAGCAGCAGAGCGAACAAATCGCTTCAGCCCTTAGCAAAACTGAAACAGAATACATTTCCTTTCCCATACAGCAATCTAACGGTATCTGCCTAGAGATAGATACCACACTGACGAGTGATGGGGGACGCCTGTTTACCTTCCGCGATGTCACCAGGTATCAAGACTACCAGGTAACTTTAAACGCTGAGGTGAGGCGGCTGACCTTTTTAGTAGGTTTGATGGAACGGTTGCAGCCTGCCAGCGACTTGCAGACAATCGGAAAATTTGCACTTTCCTATCTGGTGGAGACAATGGGTGCAGCGTTCGGCGATGTCAAGGTAATTACGGGTCAAGGCATTGATGCCTATGCCGATATTCTCACCAATCAAATTTCTGGTCGATTCATCGCGACTCACGGCGAAGCTGCCGTTGCCGAGATGCAAGCCTTTCTCGATCGAGGGATTCCCTATGGTCAAGGGTTATTGTGGCAAGTCGTAGAAACCGGCAAGCCAGTATTTGTTGACGATTATTCTAAACATCCCCAGGCAGTGTCGGCATTTCGCCATCCGGCAATTGGTCAACTGGGCATTTTTCCCATTCCCGCCGCCAATGGCAAGATTATTGGCGTCTTGACGCTGGAATCTCGCACTCATCAGAGACTTCAGGACGCTCCCCAACAGGATATACTCCTGGTCGCTTGTCGCACGCTGGGCGTTGCCATTGAAAGGGCCCAGGCGCAAGAACACCTGCGCGAAATTAATCAGAATTTAGAACGGGCTTCCCAAATGAAGTCTGAGTTTCTGGCTGCCATGTCCCACGAACTGCGGACACCCCTCAACAGCATTTTAGGGTTTTCGGACTTGTTGCTGCGGCAAATTGCCGGTTCCTTGAACGAACGCCAGATTAAATACGTGCGGGTGATGGAAGAAAGCGGTCAACACCTGTTGCAGTTGATTAATGACATTCTGGATCTCTCCAAAATAGAAGCCGGAAAGGCAGAACTCGAACTCCAGCCAGTTTCCATCCTGGATCTTTGCAGGCAGTGTTTGCAAATGATTCAACCCCGTGCGGATAAAAAGCGACTTGCCTTAACCCTAGAAATAGACTATCGGCTGGGGCAGGCATCTTTAGATGAACGCCGTGTCCGCCAGATATTAATTAATTTGCTCTCCAACGCTGTCAAGTTTACCCCAGATCGCGGGCAAATTAAATTGAGTGGACGACTGGCTTATGGCACCCAGTTGATTGGGGAATTTCGACCGGATCGCAGCCCGGTGAATCCTAGCACGCCTTTCTTGTGTCTTGAAGTCAAAGACTCAGGTATCGGGATTTCTAGAGATAAGTGGCATTTGCTGTTTCGCCCTTTCCAGCAGGTGGATGCTTCCTTAACGCGGCAACATGAAGGAACTGGGTTAGGTTTGGCGCTGACGAAGCGACTGGCGGAACTCCACGGCGGCACCGTCTCTCTGGAATCGGTGGAAAATCAGGGGAGTACGTTTCGCGTCTGGTTGCCGGTAACGGAAATGAGTCAGACGTTGACAGAGGCAGCGAACCCAGTGCCAAGCCAACAGCCGTCATCATTTCTCAAAGGTGGTGTGTCTTCTGAGAATGCCAAGCGAGTTTTGGTGGTGGAAGATCAAGCTTTCAATCAGGCATTGATTTCTGATGTACTTGAGTTAGAAGGGTATGCAGTTGAGTTAATTTATAACGGTCGCACGATGATGGAAGCGTTGCAATCTCCCTTTGTGACGCCTAAATCGCTGCCGCACTTGATTGTCATGGATATCCAACTACCGGGGGTGGATGGGTTTGAAATTATCCGTCAGCTTAAAGCCAATCGCTTGTGGAAGTCGGTGCCAGTAATTGCAGTAACGGCAATGGCAATGGCGGGCGATCGCGATCGCTGTTTGGCTGCTGGGGCAAATGGTTACATCAGTAAGCCAATAGATATCGATCTCCTCACGACTACCGTCCGCTCTTTTATGCAGGATTAGAACCCCAAAGAATCCATGAGCGGCAAGGATACCCTGCTCCTATACCCTATTTGAATCTGCAAATTGAGAGGTGTGGCAGCCCTCTAGGTCTATGGGGTGGGGTTAAACCTTGCTGCATCCAATCGAGAATTGTTATCACCAAAGGGCTATCTATCTTTGGGAGAAAGATCATCTCTTGATCGGTTTGTTTTTCGATCTACCAGATGGTTAATTGTCTTTACCGAAGTCCTGTGTTTCAATAATGTTAAAGTTCTCTCAGTTACCGGCAACCTCGGAGGAGTTAGATTTCCATCTATCTACCTACCTGTACTGAAAGAAAACTTGTCAAGCTTAGGAATCGTCAGGGGCATCTAGTTAGAATTACTGGTTCAGCGAACAACTGTTTTAAGTAGTTACACTGAAGGAAAATCATAGGCGCGAGTGTAATGGTGGCTAACAGAAGTAGTTTTCCATAACAGCGCCACTTGCACTTATATTGTCAGTCCCATGACAAAGCCCTTGCCGCGCATTCTGTTAGTTGATGATGAACCCAATAATTTATTGCTGCTAGAAGAGTTGTTGTATTCACAAGGATATGAAACTCTAATAGCTTCATCAGGCGTTCAAGCACTGGAAGTTGTCAAAGATTTTCAGCCAGATTTGATTTTACTGGATGTAATGATGCCGGATCTGGGAGGCTTTGAAGTTTGTCGCCGGTTGCGGGAGGATGCAAAGCTACAAACGGTGCCGGTGATTTTTTTGACGGCTTTGGATGATGAAGAATCCAAGCTTCGGGGGTTGGAAATATTAGGTGATGACTACTTCACCAAGCCGATTAAAACTACTCTCCTTTTGAAAAAGATTGCAAATACTCTGCGTTTGATCGAGATGCGATCGCAGCATTCCGGGCAACAAATGCAGGAAAAAATTAAAGAAAAAACGAAGCGTCAACTATCAGCGGCATGGCGAATCAATGAATATCTCTCAGAGAAGTTTCGGCTATTTGTGCCGGATCAATTCTTGAGACGCATTGCACCCGAAGGGGTAGAGTCAATTCAACTGGGAAACGCCAGGGAAGAAGAATTGACGATTTTGTTTTGCGATATTCGGGACTTTACCGCGATCGCTGAAACTCAAACCGCCAGCGACACCTTTGAGTGGCTGAACGCTTTCTTTACCCAGATGAATCAAGAGATCGCAATCAATTATGGATTTATTGATAAATTCCTGGGAGATGCGCTGATGGCGGTGTTTGACCGCACGGGAAACCACGGACAGGATGCCTTAAGTGCGGCGGTGGCGATGGTAGACAGCTTAAATCGGTTTAATCGCGATCGCCAACAATACAACCTGGAGCAGCCGGTGAACATTGGTATCGGCATTCATACAGGCGTTGCCATGATTGGGACAGTGGGTTCAGACCGGCGCATGGACTCTACTGTAATCGGCGATGTCGTGAATACTGCCGCCCGTCTAGAAGAATTGACAAAGCTTTACGGCTGTCACATCCTTGCCAGTGATGCCGTTATTGCCCAGATGAGACAACCGGAGTTATTCAACTGTCGGTTGATTGACCGGGTGATCCCTCGCGGTAAGCAGCAAGCAGTTGACCTCTACGAAGTCTTGGGTACGCAAACTCAACTGTTCCATCAAGCAAAGCTACTTTATTAATTCATCTGAATTAATGCAGCTAGCTGATGGTGCACTATAAAGCTTATCCGGAACACAGCAATAGTGTGTGCCAAAGCGTCTCATTCATGCATCTGAGAATTGCTGCTATAGGATCTGAATAACAGCCGCAAGATTTAATGAATTGTAAGCTATATAGTTTTGCAGCCTTACAAGCTTAATTTATGCTTAGCGGTCAAAGGCTTCAAAATAGACTTATGTATTTTAAATTACAGATTTGCTGCAAGTTATATCCCTAGAAAGAAGCTGCGGCAAACGGTATGCAGTTATTTTAGTTATTCAGGACAGCCAATCTGAGACATAAAAAATTTCCTGGGAGTCTTCTATATCTCCTGGGTATTTTTATGCACAAAACAACCATTAATACCTGGACATAAAATCAATGGAAGCTCAAGAAAACGTACCAGCGAATAAACCTAGCGGGCAGTTGGTGATCATCGGGGGTGCAGAAGACAAGGAGGGAGACTGCACAATCCTTCGGGAGTTTGTTCGCCGCGCCGGGGGTACTAAAGCTCGAATTGTCGTCATGACCGTGGCGACAGAGTTGCCCAGAGAAGTGGGAGAGAACTATATCAGAGTGTTTGAGCGGCTGGGAGCCGAAGACGTTCGCATCGTTGACACCGTTGAGCGGGAAGATGCAACTTCAGCCACTTACTTAGAGGCCATTGAGAAAGCCACTGGTGTATTTTTTACCGGCGGAGATCAGGCTCGCATCACCAGCATTCTCAAGGGTACCCAGATCGATGAGGCGATTCACAGACGGTACGCTGAAGGAATCGTCGTGGGAGGCACCAGCGCTGGAGCTGCGATGATGCCAGATGTCATGATCGTTGAAGGCGACTCTGAGACAAATCCACGGGTTGAAGTGGTAGAGATGGGCCCCGGTATGGGCTTCTTGCCAGGAGTGGTCATCGATCAGCATTTCTTACAACGTGGGCGTCTGGGACGGTTAATTTCTGCCTTGGCACAGCAGCCTGCTGTCTTAGGATTTGGGATTGACGAGAATACAGCGATCGCGGTCAGCGATAACAAGTTTGAAGTAATCGGGGAAGGAGCTGTCACGATTGTCGATGAGTCAGAGCTGACCCATAGCAACATCGGTGACATTTTGAAGGATGAGCCTTTGGCAGTTTGTGGAGCTAAGCTTCATATCCTTCCACACGGATACAAATTTGATCTGAAAACTCGCAAGCCAATTCTTGATTAATTGAAAGTAGGGTGGGCACTTTCCATCCTACTTTTTAAATGCTACCTGTGCCTTTAAAATCTAACTGCCGAGGGATGTCTTTTTTACCCTTAAGCTTCATATACTGGGAGTAGTATAAGAAATTACATATCCTTGTAAAGGAGCTAAAAATGAGCGTAGAAGATAGAGCCAGAGCGGTTGCTAAAAACATAGAAGGCAAGGTGCAAGAGGGGCTTGGTCATGTAACCGGCGACCAAAAAGACCAAGCAGAAGGTCAGATGAAGCAGGATGAAGCTGCTGCTATGCATCTAAAAGAAGACCTCAAAGATAAAGCAAAAGAAATTGTAGATCGAGCTTAGGTTTTGTATCAAATTTTCAAGGGGGAAACTCCACAAATCTGAAAACCCATTTTCTTAAAGAAAATGGGTTTTTAAAGTGTTTTATTAAAGAAATTTAAGTGATTTGGGTAATGGCGGTCGCAAATGGTAGAAAGGCAACGAACCATTCACCATTAAATCCAATAAAAAAGAATTGACTTGACTCTGCCCTTTGATAGCTGAAAAGGTTATGCAATCGAATTAGGCTCAAGTAAGCGAGTCGCCAAGTTAATAAAAAGGGTGTTTAAAAACGGGAGATACTCAATGAGCAGAGAGATAATGACCGATGCAGTCCGTGTCAATGCGAGAAAAACGGATGCATTCGATATCTTTAACTTCAAGCATTACATGGGGCCAAACCCGTATTTGCAGACGGGGGCGCTAATATTCGATTTCGCTCTGACTGAGTACGCGCAACCTCCGGCAATTAGCGATTATGTATCGATTATTGGCGATCGCTACCCCCACTTGCGTGATGAAACCTACGAATCTCATGCCCAACTGTTCGCTCGAACCGTGTCAGAAGTGGGACAACTGGACATGGGGCTGCACCTCAAGCACTGGAGTATCAAGCAACTTCCCACTTGCACGAAGATTGCCGTAGAATCGCTTCATGCACGCACCAGTCGGGCAGTCGTTTACAGTGTTTGGGATTGGTTTGAAGCGATCGCTCAAGGCAAAGATTTTCGGATTGACGATCAGTTCAAGGCGATGCAGGATCAGTTCCGCTACTCCGTCTACGGCGGACCGACAGTCTATGCGCTGTGGCGTACAGCTCACGAAAAAGGAATTCCCGTTTTTTATCTATGGGACGAAGGACTGGTTCAATATGGCTATGGAAGAAAGCAGATTCGCGGGATAGCAACGACTTTTGACTGCGATAGCCATCTGGATTCGGACTTTACCACTCGCAAAGATGACTGCAAAGCTTTCTTAGGTACCTTGGGATTCCCCGTTCCCAAAGGTGACATCGTCGCTTCACTGGAAGACGCTCGCGCAGCCGCTAGAGAGATTGGCTATCCCGTCGCTGTGAAGCCGGTAGTGGGCCACAAAGGAATTGGGGTAACGGCTGATGTGCAAGATTCAGAAGAACTGAAATATGCCTTTAGCAGGGCAGTCAATGCGATTCCTAAAGAGCAGCCAGTCCGGATCATCGTCGAAAAAAGCTACAAAGGGTCAGATTTTCGGATGCTTTGCGTCAATGGTAGATTCGTCGCCGCGACGGAACGCCGCGCCGCATCAGTCGTGGGTGATGGACACTCGACGATTGCGGAATTGATCGAGCAGGAAAATCGGAAGCCAGACAGGATAGATACACCAACGTCGCCAATGGGCAAGATCCAGTGCGATGAAGCGATGGAAATGTACTTAGAAGAACAGGGATTAGGTCTGGATAGCGTGATTGAAAGCGATCGCACCGTCTATCTTCGCAAAGTTGCCAACCTATCGGCTGGCGGCTTGAGCATCGATAAGACTAGCACTGTTCATCCGGACAACATTATCCTGGCGCAAGATATCGCCCAGCATTTCCGCCTGACTTGCCTCGGTATTGATGTCATCGCCCAAAATTTATCCAAATCTTGGAAGGATGGTGAGTTTGGCATCATCGAAATTAACGCCGCCCCCGGCATCTATATGCATCTTAGACCCGCCGTTGGTGACAGCGTCGATGTGCCTTCCCATATTCTGGAAACCTTCTTTGACTCTGCCGAAAAAGCCAGAATACCTTTCATCACCTTCAACCGGATCTCAGTTCAAGAACTTCAAGAAGTCATTGACGATATCCTGATGCAACACCCCGACTGGACAATTGGCGCAGTTTGTCGGGATGGAGTTTTCGTCAATCGTTCCCAGAAAAACTTGAACAAAGATTACAACAGTAACGTTCAAAACCTGCTCCGGAATCCCCAGCTCGATCTGCTGATTGTTGAGTACACAGAAGACGTACTAGAGGCAGATGGGATGTTCTACTACGGGAGCAATCTTGTAATCTTGGATAATCCTACGGAAACCGAGATGATGCTGGCGAGAGACATTCTCCACGACTCTACTGTCGTGATTAAGGAAGGAGACACTATCTCCATCCGCTCTCATGGCTTGCTTGAACAGTACCAGCTTGGCTCAGCCGAACCTTTTTCGCGGGTTTATCTCAAAGAAATTCCGAAAATCTCACCTGAGTTTGAAGTCAGACACTAAACCTTTTGTACAAGTCTCTGGAAGACACAAGCGGGCAGATCTGTAGCCAAACCTCTCTCCGTATCGGAGAGGGGTTTGAAGATAGTTCCCCTCGCCTGTCGCTTTCTAAGGGGCGATTCTGGCTAGGTCTAAGACTGCTTCGAGCAAAATAAGTCCCTTGAGTTCGCATCTTGCACCGGACGGTTGAAAGCGCACCAGCAAGCACGCAAGCGAAACTTGCCAGGAGCAGGTTACAGAACCTTTAATGTTCGCTTAGTTCGCGCTTTTCTGGGCGGGGATGTTTGTCTGGATGCCAAAGTTGCTAATCTAGTACCGTTGCTCAAAAAAACGGCTGAATAATCAGATGGAAAATATTGATTGGATGAATGTTACGGCAGGCGGGATGGCGATCGCAATTTTTATCGGCGGGTTGACCATGATGTTCACGGATCTTTGGACTCGCAAGAAAAAATAATGGATATCGTCTCCGGGTGAATACTCCGATTATTTATTCGCCCCTCTATTCATCGCACATCCATCGCACATCGCTTTAAGCTTCATCGCGCCTCTATTTCTAAGTTAAAGAAATTTTCTTGCGGAACGTTGGCTTCTGTCAGGTCGGCACCCTTGAGCATCGCCCGACTCAAATCCACATCCGTCAAGTCTGCCCCACTTAGGTTGGCTCCCCTTAAATCCGTTCGCGTCAAGTCTACCCCCCTCAAGTCGGCTTCACTTAAGTTCACCTGCTTCAAGCTAGCTCCCGTCAAGTCTACTCCTCTCAAGTCGGCTCTACTTAGATTGGCTCCCTTCAAGTCGGCTCGCGTTAAGTCTACTCCTCTTAGATCCGCCTCGCTGAAGTTCACCAGCTTCAAAATGGCTCCCGTAAAGTCCGCCCCTCGTAAGTCGGCTCCGCTCAAGTTGGCATCATCCAGGTCAGCCTTCCTCAAGTTAGCTTTGCTTAAGTCTACCCCTCTCAAGTTTGCTCCTCGTAACTTTGCCCCTCGCAGATTGGTCGCCCTTAAGTCGGCTCCGCTCAGATTGACTCCGCTCAAATTAACCCCAGGCAGGCATACACCCGCAGCAATCAAGTAAGCTCCAGCTTCACTGGGGTCAAACTCGTAGGGAAATTGAGTCTCTTGCGTGTAGACAGCTTTTTCTAGAATGGTTCCCCTCAGCTTGGCTTTACTCAAATCGGTTCCAACCAGATTGGCACCCGCCAAGTTAACGTTCTCCAAATTTGCGCCGACCAGATTTGCTCTCATCAAATTTGCTGCTTTCAGGTCGGCTGACTTTAAATAAACTCCACTGAGATCGACTTCACTCAGGTTGACGCCGATGAGTAAAGTGCCAGAGGCAATCAAGTAAGCCCCCGCTTCCTGAAGGTTAAAGTCTGGAGGGAATCGAGTCTCTTGATTGTAGACAGCCTTTTGTAGGATAGCCCCCTTTAGCTCGGCTGCGCTCAAGTCCACTCCTACCAGGTTCGCTCCAGCCAAGTTAGCATTTTCCAGATTAGTTCCAACCAGATTCGCCTTTTTCAAGTTGGCTCCGCTCAAGTTGGCTGCTGTTAAATCTGCTCCAATCAGGGTGGTTCCACTCAGGTCTGCTTTCGTCAAGTCTGCCTCGCTCAGATTTGCTAAATTGAGACAGGCTCCACTTAGATTTGACCCATTCAGGTTTGCCTCTGTTAGGTCTGCTTCTATGAGATCTGCATAACTGAGGTTCGCCTCGCTGAGGTTTACCCTTCTTAGGTCTGCTCCCCTCAGCTCCTTCCCTTTGAGAAAAGCTCCCCTGAGTTCAGTTTCTTTCAAGTCTACAATCACGGCGTATGCCCCCTGGGTTTGTGCCCCCTTAGGTATTGGCTATTCAAGTCAGCTCGAATAGGTTTTTCCCCGCTCGGATTTTCTGGAAATGTTTTTAATTGTTTTTTCAGCACTTTAAAAATAACCGCTTTCAACTCTTAAGTTATTATTCCCAGTGCTAAGCAGCTGATTACTAATCATACGCGAAGTACAACTTTTCACTCGCCTGCCGATCGAAGATAGATGAGCAGCCACCGAGCGATCGCGGCATACGCTAGCAAAGAGATCGCATGGTAAAGTTTACGAGCGATCGCAACACTCAGTTTTCTGCTTGTCAAATTCCTCCTGTTTCCAATTCACCTAGCGCTCAATCGTGACTCCACCCCTTCGAGAATTTCAGGTGGTTAGTTTTGGCTGGCTGACCAATCTTTACGTCTGGCTTGGGTTGAAGTGGATGCACCCCCAACAGCAGCCAGTGTTTCGCTCTATTGACTCTCCAAGGCTGCACCTACGCTCCCGCACGGGCACCTACGGCTTTTGAAGGGGTTCAAGAATTTTGGAGAGTCTTGCAGGTCGTCTGCTTGACCCTAAACTAGCAGTTGTTTCCCGAAAACAGGCTTCATCGCTATTTGATTCGAGTTTAGAGTTCAAATCCCAGACTGTTCTAAGGAGTCTGGGGTTTCATCTTTAAAAATTAGTTGAAAGTGCTATACCTGGGTTGTTGAAGGCGTCACGATTTCCTCAGAAGTATTCACTGCTAACGGTAAAATGACAGTGAAGGTGGAGCCAATGCCTACTTGTGAAACTAGCTCTATTCTTCCTTGTAATAATTTTACCAACCGCGAGACAATCGCTAATCCTAAACCTGTACTTTCCGGAAGGAAAGACTTTTCTTGGGGGATAGAGCGAAAGTAGGGTTCAAATATACGAGCTTGGTCTTCTGGAGGAACGCCGATTCCCGTATCGCTGATAGCGATCGCCCACTCTTTATCTGATAGCGTTTGGCAGCTTAATTTAATCGTTCCAGAGTCGGTGTAACGAATCGCGTTACTAAAGAGATTAGTAATAATTTGCTGTAGTCTCAGGGGATCTGTCAGCACCCGATCGGGGGCGCATGTTGGGTGTAGTCCTTCTCGAAGAGCAGCACAGCTATCGGCGCTAGCTGAATCGTAATCAACGATTATCTGTAGCTCCTTGGAATCCGCCAAAGGTTCTACCATTTCCAGGATATTCTGAATTAAAGAGCGTACATCTGTTACAGATGGCTGCAATTTCATTTTCCCCGCTTCATAGCGAGAGATTTCCAACGCATCGTTGATTAATCGAAGTAGCTGTCGTCCATTTCGTAGCACTTTCTCAATGTGTTCTAGATTCGGAAGGTTATCACTCTCCTCCTGCTTCCGTTGTTGTTGGCGCAAAAATAAATCTGAGTAGCCAATAATGGAAGTAAGGGGAGTTTTCAATTCGTGGGCTAGATGAGAAAGGTTATCTTTATTCGCCCGAAGCAAACGAGTTAATTCTTGATTGGTCAATTTTAACTGACTTTGCAGCTGTTGGAGTTCGTGCAATCGCTCATCCATGTAGCTTTTAAAACATTGAGCGATCGCTTCATCCACTACTGTATCAATCAGACGAATGACTCGGATTATCTCAATCGGTGATGAGTCTAGCAACTCTCCCTCTAACGTAGAAACAATTGTCTCCCGTAAAATTCGATATTCGCGGACAATTTCTACTGGATCGTAACCTTGTTCAGCCCGAAGTATACCATGTTCTAAACTTGCATCTACTAACGACTGAACATCACTGTCTTGAAACTTAGAAAGTACAGTCGCTAATGCCTTGAGGACACGGGGGAGGCTGTCGCGCAAACCCTTGTAAGATAATTCTGCTGCGGTCTCAATTCGACTATCAGCACGGACAGCTTCAATCCATTTCTCTACAATCGTGGCAGATTTATCGATCAGTAATTGACTAAAATCCATCATTTTTTGGCGCTATTGACTCGTTTACAAATGCTCTCCCTAAACTAATCTTAGTTTAGGGAGTAGCTAATTTGTTTGTCTTTCTTATTTTCGCGCCCAAATACTTCGCCTATAAGCTCTTAAAATATTTTTAATCAAAAGCCACCCTAAGGGTTAAAAGCTTCATTTTCAGACGCTCATTTCTTCATGTACGCGGAGATGATCGCAGGGAATTACTTCTATTAAAGCTAAGTTTTCAGTAGAACTTTTTGTTGGGTTAGTATGTATTTCTAGTTGGGAGTCCGGTAAGGCTTTAAACAATAAACGTTGACCAGGGAAAACAATCCGTTCAAAGTTTAAGTCTTGAGTATTATCAAATTTAACAATTTGAATCTTATTTGTGCAATTTGTATAAAAACAAAGGATTTGTTCGGAAGGTTCAGAAACCAAAGAGGAGAATGCTGACATCATATTGGGTGCCTTGAACGAACGCTAAAATTGGCTGATTAACAAGATAGATAATATAAACTTTGACTGCTTCAAGCGGCTTCTACCTAAAGATGGGGTTGAAGGAAGGCAAGATGTAGTACAGAATACAAACATCACTAGAATGCCTCAAAAAATTCGTAAACTATTGTGAATTTGATCGAGAAGCGATCGCTAGAAAGCTATGTCTTCGGAAAGGTGGACTGTCTTAAAAAGGCGTGCTAGACTTATCGGTTAATCCGAGTAAGTCAGCCTAATTCAGCGTCTTAGCAAGCGATCGCTCTGTATAAGCGCTGGAACGGAGGAACCAATTAATGGGGCGTATCTCTGCCAGGAGTAAGGCAAGAGGTGTAAGGCGGAATAAAAAACTGTTTATTTATCCTTCATCCCTTATCCATTAGAGAAGAGCATCTCTCAGCTCTAGCCCGTCAGCTAACTTCGTAGGCATTGAGAGGAGACTGAAGAGTCAGCATTTTTTGAAATGTTCTGAACTCATCAGTGTCCCCGGCTGGTACTGCTCTACTTTCTTGTACCTGAAGAGTGACTCTGAGGAGCTTCATAATGATATTGCAGCTGAATTTGTCTGCGATTGCAGTTGCTGGACAGGTAGCCTGGAAACGGGCAAAACCCGTTCTGATTCGGGATGTCGTCGTCCTCCCCGCCCTTGGTTTTTTAGGAATTATCGTTTTGTGGTGGATTGTTGCGCTTTTCAAGCATGAATTAATACCCACCCCACCAGAGGCGTTTGTCAAGAATTTAGACTACATTCTGAACCCCTTTTACCGACGGGGTCCTGGCGATCTAGGGATTGGTTGGTTACTACTGGCAAGCCTTCGACGAGTATTGCTGGGATTTTTGTTAGGTGCAGTTGTTGCCATTCCCATTGGATTTTTGATTGGGATGTCCAAGCAAGCAATGATGGCACTCAATCCCATAATTCAGATTTTCAAGCCGGTATCGCCGCTAGCTTGGTTGCCCATTGCTTTAGCAATTTTTAACCTAGCAGATCCGTCAGCAATTTTTGTTATCTTCATTACCTCTTTATGGCCCACAATTATTAACACTGCTCTCGGTGTTTCTAGCGTTTCCAAAGATTACCTCGATGTAGCAAGGGTGCTAGAAATGCCCCGTTGGCGACGAATTACCAAGATTATTTGGCCTGCGAGTTTGCCTTATGTCTTCACTGGTTTACGGATTAGTTTGGGGATTGCATGGCTGGTCATTGTCGCTGTAGAAATGCTCACAGGCGGCATCGGGATTGGGTTTTTTGTGTGGGATGAATGGAGTCGCTTAAACCTAAGCTCAGTATTTTTGGCAGTGGTAGTGATTGGGCTGACAGGACTACTGCTGGACTACGCCCTAGGCAAAGTTGAAGCTTTGGTTACTCACCGTCGCCCTAGGGCAACCTCTGTCTAATAATTTTCTGTAAACCTCTGTTGAGTAGGGATGATTCTGCTCTAACAGAAATCGCTAGTGTGAGCGAGACTCACGGGCGTCGTGGTAACGCTGACCGCTCAAACGAGTGGGTTGCCAGACGTAGTACCTACGGCGTCAATTTTTTCAGAGAACTCATGAGCAGTAATCGCTCAAACCTAGTGGCTTGAGCTGAGTGGAAATGGATCGCAAGGACGAATTATGAGTGACACCACAAACTGGACGCGACGAAAATTTCTGGAGGGTATGGGTGCCACAGCAGCAGGAATGGCACTATCATCTTGTGCGATTAGCGGCGATCGCTCAGCGAAAGGACTCACTGAAGAATCCGCATCCATCAAACAAGTCGTAGAGCCAGGATCGTTAGAAAAACCCGATCTGATTGTTGGCTATGTGCCGGTGAATGATTGTGCGCCGTTTGCGATCGCTTGGAAAAAAGGATTTTTCCGCAAGTACGGTCTCAACGTCCAACTTAACCGGGAAGCTAGCTGGGCAACCTCTCGTGACGGCGTAATTTTTGGTCGTACTGATGCCGCCCCCGTAGTCTCCGGTGCCGTCACCAACGCCAGAATCGGTGCTGAAGGCGCACGCCATGCCCCTCTCTGCGCCGCCATGACCATTCACCGACATGGCAACGCCATGACGATGAACCGGAAAATGTGGGAAGCAGGTTTGCGTCCCTGGCGGGAGTATAACGGTGATTTAGAAGCATTTGGGAAGGATTTCCGCAGCTACTTTGACAAACAGCCGCGAGAACAACGAGTTTGGGCAGTTGTCCTCAGTTCTGCCATTTACGAATACTTCGTCCGCTACCTATCCGCCGCCGCCGGAGTCGATCCCCTGAAAGAGTTTCGCGTCATCATCGTTCCCCCACCGCAAATGGTGACGAACGTGCGGATAGGAGCGATGCAAGCCTACATGGTGGCAGAACCTTGGAATACCCGCGCAATTACCGGAAATGAAGGTGTTGGTTTTACCTTCGCTCAAGGCAAAGAAATTTGGTTGGGACACCCAGATCGACTGCTGGGTGTGATGGAATCTTTCATCCAAAAAAATCCCAAAACTTATCGTTCCCTCGTCAAAGCGATGATTGAAGCTTGCCAGTATTGCAGCAAGCCTGAAAACCGCGAAGAAGTAGCAACACTTATTTCCGAGCGTTCCTTTACAGGTGCTAAACCCAAATTTACTCGTCCCGCAATTATTGGCGACTACAATTATGGCGGTTTTGATGGTAAAGCTCGGATTGCGAAAGCCGAGGACACTACAATTTTCTTCGATATCCCTGACAACATTCCCAAACGTCCAGGAGAACATTCGACATTTCTCTGGCAATCTGAAAGTCTCTGGTTAATGACTCAAGCGGCTCGTTGGGGACAAATCAAAGAATTTCCTAAGAATGCAGAAGCACTGGCAAAACAAGCTTGGAGAACCGATCTTTATCGAGAAATTGCCGCAGAAATGGGCATTGAGTGTCCCCAGGAAGATTACAAAGTTGAACCACCGCAAGTATTCATTGATAAGAAAGGTTTTGATCCCAGCGATCCAGTTGGATATATTAATGGGTTTGAGATTCGGGCAAACCGTCCCGCTCGTTTCTTCTTATCTTAATTAGTTGCACTTGTTACTGTTCAAACAGCTCGGCTGAGTTTTACTTTTTGGCAAAAGCCAGCCTCGTTCATACCTTTAAAATTCTCAAGAGTTCGTCCCCCGAAGGAGCATGATATGACTAAATCCACCTCATTCTCAACGGATGCCAATAATCAAAGTGTCAACCGCACTGGATTTCTGGAAATAGAAAATCTTTGCAAGTCCTATCCCACAGCAGATGGAGGTGAATTTGTTGTTCTGGATGGCATTAATCTTAGTGTGAGTGAAGATGAATTTATTTGCGTGATTGGTCACTCTGGCTGCGGCAAATCAACGCTTCTCAAAATGGTTGCTGGGTTAGAAAAACCGACTTCCGGCTCCGTGCAATTAGAAGGTAAAGAAATTCGTAAACCTGGTGCCGAGCGCATGATGGTGTTCCAGCACTATTCACTGCTGCCGTGGTTGACGGTGAAAGAAAATATCCGTCTGGCGGTCGATGAAGTGCTAAAAAATGCCTCCCGTGCTGAAAAAATTAGCATTGTGAACGAACACTTGGCAATGGTGAATTTAACAGCAGCCGCTGACAAATATCCTGATGAAATTTCTGGCGGGATGAAGCAACGGGTGGGGATTGCTCGTGCCTTGGCAATTCGCCCCAAAATGTTGTTAATGGATGAACCTTTTGGGGCACTCGACGCCCTAACGAGAGGCAAATTACAGCAGCAGGTATTGCATATTTGGGAACACCAACGGCAGGCGGTGATGATGATTACCCATGATGTAGATGAAGCGCTGTATATGTCTGACCGAATTATACTGATGACCAACGGCCCCCACGCGAAGATTGGGGAAATTTTGGACGTGCCTTTTAAGCATCCACGCGATCGCCAAGCCCTCCGCAACTCCCGCGAGTATTTTGAATTGCGTAACCACGCTTTGAACTTCCTCGATGAATATTTCAATCAAGACGAGTAGACGAGCCATTGGTCAACTGTTTATCAAAGAAAAAACAACTGAACTGGAAACACGCTCTATTGCGTTTCTAACCCATTAAAACCCTTACTTAAGTTCTTGCAAAGCTAGGCTAATTACTTCAGGAGGTTTGAATTTGTGAATATTAAGTCAATGTTAGCCCGTCTTGAAAGCGCAATGGGTCGTCAGGATGTAGTTGAACAAATGGTATTACTACCAGAGCCAGTTTCCCCTACTTCCAAAGGCGCTAATTCTGCTAAATCAATCAATTTAGTCGTGGGCTATAATCGTTCTCCTAGCAGTCAAACCGCTCTGGATTTTGCCCTATGGATTGCCCATCAAACCCGGTTAGTTACAAAGGCGCAAGTCACGGTTCAAGTCGTTTACGTTGTCGATGAAGATCAAAGCAGCCATTGTCCACATATCTCTAACGGGGGCGATGCTAGACGCCCTTTAAGCCAACAGCTTCCCCTAGAGTCTCTAGAAGCATCGGCAAAAAAGTGTGCCACACCTGTTTTAACTCAACCTACCCCTGTGGAATTAGAAGCACGCACACGAATGATGGAGATAGATCCTTCCTATTTGAGGGAAATTTTCTATCAAACGAATCCTTCTGAGCAAGCAGATCGTATCCTATCGCAAGCCCGTTGTCTGGCTGAAGAATGGCGAAGTTCTTTCAAAGCTCATCTACGGTTTGGTTGCATTTCTACAGAACTCAGAAAAGTTGTTGAATCAGAAGCTGCGACTTTATTGTTGCTGGGCTGTACCTCTGCCAACCATCCAATTGTTCAGAAACTAGGTGCTAATTTTCCTTGCGCGGTGTTGGGTATTCCCAGCATCTTGAATTCACCGGATACTTCAAGTTGTTCCTCAGATTTCCAATCAGTTTAATCGTTGAGTAGAAATTTTCACATAGGAAATTAGAGGAAAACCATCGGGATTTAAATAATTTTGATTTGTTTCTACCTTTTCCCGATACCTGAAAAAGCACAATTAGAGATCGCCTAAAAGGTTTCTATTGCACTTCTATCTGATTTGTGAAGAGAGTCTCTTCTAAAAAACTCCGTTAGCGATCGCATAGCACTGCGGATGCACTATCTTCGCTTTAGCTGCAAAGGAAGCGAAGAACACAAGCGGATAATTTTACAACCTACAACAAAAATAAAAAGGCAAATGCATCCAGAAAATTTCTCCTTTCTTTAGCATTTTGCCTTTTTATTGTCTGAAACCGACCATCGCTCAAGCCGACTATCGGATGTTGAAGAAGAAATTTTAAAAATTAGTACTGAATCAGATGGAGTACATCACAAACCACACTATCGCTCTTTTGTCACTCTAGGCAGAGGAAAAATGGAAATCGGTTGGCTCAAGAGCTGTGGAAACAGCACCCCTGAACCAATTCATAAAAGCAATTAAACCCTAAAAACCCGCATCTAGCTCAAGGATAGGAAATACTTTTAGCCAAATCTTCATAAGATTAAAAGCCACAAAAGGTCGGAAAATTAAACGTAGATAGCGCTAGCTCCTCCCGAAGGGAGGCTCGCCCTTGCATCAGACGGGAAAGATAGTGGTTTGCTGACGGCGGGTGAAATACTGGATTTGTACGCACGATCGGAGCGAACTGCCTTCGACACACCGCACAGTTCGTCTTTAAAAGCCGAATTGGTGGTTTTGAGTGCTTTTGACACGGGAAGAGGTCGGATTACAGGCGATGGCGTCATCAGGCTGTCTCGGGTTTTTATTTCCGCTAGAGTTCCTAGTGTTCAAGTGTCATTATGGGCGATCCCTGCTGCCCCCACTTCTTTCCTAATGACGAAGTTTTATAATAATCTCCAGGGAAATCCAGACCGAGCATCTGCACTGCGAAGTGCCATGTGAAAAACTCTGAAAACATACCCGAACCCATGAGACTGGGCGGCATTTACCCTGATTGGCGAAGCGCAGTGAAGGGAAATATTTGAGTAAGATTGAAGTCAATACTTTTCGGTTAATCTCTCCCCAACCCATAATTATCTGTGTGAAGGGTAGAGCGACTAAGTGTTAGCTATCGAAGCCTTCTCAATGTTGTGGGTTGCGTTCCTCAAAGGCCACGCCCCCAACGCGGAGAACTCATCTACACGGAGTGGCTTACCAGCGTACGAATGACAGGGTTTCATTCATTTCTCCGACTTAACTCCCAGCAATCCTCGACCTAGAAGCTCGTGCATCGGATTGTGAATTCTAGAAGAATTGGGGCGAGTATTGCACAAAGTGAATCTGAAGAGCGCGATCGCGTTTTTATTTAGATAAGGTCATATTCTTGCGGAAATCCTCGAACTCAGCATGTAGGGGCTAGCAAAAGCGGTAGTGACTCTTTGTCATTCATCTCGGAAAATTCCCAAATGAATGACAGACTTTTCGGATCGGTACAGCAAAGCCCTGGGCTATCATCGACCCATGCGGTAACGTTTAAAGGAAAGGGGTACGTTTAAGGGCAGAAAGGGGTATACTCCGGAAGGGTATATGTTGCCGACTGAACTGCCCGAAGTGGAGAATCGAAATTTGCCTACTCATCCGTTTTGGTGATGATTGGCACTTCACGATTGGCATAAACTCAAACAGTGTTACAGCCAATTAGTTTTATAGAAAAAATAATTTTACCATCCCCTAAAAGGAATGCGTTCGCCTATGGATTTTATATAGCTGTAGAGAGAAAAGTGCATTAACACATTTTGTTAAAATAAATGCATTAAAAATGCCTAAAATCTGCTTTTTGAGGATAGCTTGGAGATAAGGCTAGGCAGAGCAATCTAAATTTGTTTTTTTTGCCGCCTCGCCACTTTTCTAATTGAGAGTAGAAAAAAAATCGGTGCATTCTTACCAAGTATCTGGTTACCTGCTACCTGCAACACAAGCTGGGGTGACAGTTCCAGAAGTGGCAACGAGCGACGTGTTTCTTCCCAGGAATTAGGCAAATGAAAGTCGCTGTATGTGAAATCAGTCTATTGCTGAAGGCAAGCTATATTAAAGTGAAAAAAGAAAAAGGAAAAAGGATAAAATATTTAGTTTTACCCTTGGCCTTTTGGATGTTGCCTGCGATCGCTCCAGGAGGCGTCGATTGGGCGATCGCGCAGGCACAAATTGTGCCAGATCAGGACCCCACCAACACCACGAACACCATTGTCAATACCAATGGCAACAGTTTCGACATTACTGGGGGAAAAACCTCCAGTAATGGGGCAAACCTTTTTCACAGTTTCTCCGAGTTTGGGCTAAACGCCAACCAAGTTGCGAATTTTCTGTCGAACCAAAATATTAAAAATATATTGGGTCGCGTCACTGGCGGAAACCCCTCTATTATTAACGGTCTGCTCCAAGTTACGAATGGCAATTCCAATCTATTTCTAATTAATCCATCTGGCATTGTATTGGGTGCCAACGCCAGCTTAAATGTAAACGGAAGCTTCACCGCCACCACTGCTACAGGAATTGGTTTTGGCAACAACTGGTTCAATGCATCTGGTAACAATAATTATGCTGCCCTGGGGGGAGAACCCAACGCCTTTGCCTTCACCAACGCTCAACCCGGTGCAATTATCAACGCAGGGCAACTGAGTGTAGGCGCGGCAAAGGATATTGCTTTACTGGGTGGTACCGTAGTAAATACCGGAACCCTGACAGCTCCTGGGGGTAATATCACCTTAACAGCCGTACCTGGTGAGAACATAGTACGCCTGAGTCAACCAGGGAATCTACTAAGCTTAGAAATTCAACCCATAGCAGCAGCCGGTAGCCAGCCGGAAAATTGGACATTGCCAGTTGCTTCCATCCCAGAACTGTTAACGGGAGGCGGTGCCGGGAGTGCCACTGGGCTAACAGTCAACAGCAATGGTCAGGTAGTGTTAACGGGATCTGGGGTTAGCATTCCCACAGATCCAGGCACTGCGATCGCCTCTGGCAGTCTCAACGTTTCAGGTCAGACTGGCGGCACGGCGCAGGTCTTGGGCGACAAAGTCGGGCTGGTTAGTGGCAATGTTAACGCTTCAGGCACCAATGGTGGCGGCACCGTCCTGATTGGAGGGGATTTTCAGGGGAAAGGCACCATTCCCACTGCCTCTCATACTTACATCAGCAGCGACTCTACGATCAATGCTGACAGTTTGCTCAACGGCGATGGCGGTCATGTCATCGTCTGGGCAGACAAAGTAACCGGCTTCTATGGCAAAATCGGTGCTAGTGGCGGCACTAATCAAGGTAATGGTGGCTTTGTCGAAGTATCCGGCAAGGAAAACTTAGCATTTAAAGGAGAGGTGAATGTAGGTGCGCCTAACGGGGTAGACGGCACCATTCTGCTCGATCCAAAGAATATCAAGATAGTCAATACAGGTGGTACGAACGACGATCAACTCAATGCCGATACTCCTACAGGAGACTTAGCGGGGCAAATTTTATCGGCTGATGGAGGGGATGAGGTAGACTTCACTATCTCCAAGAGCTTACTCGAAAATCAGACTGGTAATGTCTTACTACAAGCAACGAATGATATTACCATCGACAACGGTGTGTCGCTGGACTTTTCTTCTGGTGGCTCGATTACCTTTACTGCCGACGCGGATAAAAATGGTGCCGGGTCTTTTTCAATGGATCAATCGCAATCCATCACAACTTCCGGGGGAGCGTTAACCATTACAGGTGCAAATGTAACTGTTGGAGAGATTAACACTTCTGTTAAGGGCAACATGGGCGGTGCTGGTAGTGTAACGTTGACAGCACAAGACGGAAACATTAAAACTGGCAACATCATAACGAAAGCTACAGGCGGCCCCAACGATGGTGGGAATGTAACGTTAACTGCGAAGGGTAGCATTACGTATAACAAGATAACGGCGGGCGCTTCTGGTAATGGAAAGTTCGGTCAAGGCACTGATGGGACGATTACTTTAACAACGGGTACAGCAGCCCCCATAAAATACACGGGATCTACGGGATCTGCCCAACCGACCAAGGTAGGTACAGATATTACCCCAAATCCCAATCCTACTCCCACTCCCAGCCCTACTCCTCTCCCCACTCCTACCCCTAGTCCTGGGGGTACTGGCGGCATTGATCCGGGGGGCAACACAGGTGGCAGTACCGGCGGCATAGATCCGGGTGGCAATACAGGTGGCAGCGGCACCGGCGGCATAGATCCGGGTAGCAATACAGGTGGCAGTACCGGCGGCATAGATCCGGGTGGCAATACAGGTGGCAGTGGCACCGGCTCCTCCGGGGGTACGGGTGGCAATACAGGTGGCAGCGGCACCGGCGGCATAGATCCGGGTGGCAATACAGGTGGCAGTACCGGCGGCATAGATCCGGGTGGCAATACAGGTGGCAGTACCGGCGGCATAGATCCGGGTGGCAATACAGGTGGCAGTGGCACCGGCGGCATAGATCCGGGCGGCAATACAGGTGGCAGCGGTACCGGCTCCTCCGGGGGTACGGGTGGCAATACAGGTGGCAGCGGCACAGGCTCCTCCGGCGGCACGGGTGGAAGCACAGGCAAAAACACAGGCTCCTCCGGTGGCACGGGCAAAAACACAGGCTCCTCCGGCGGCACGGGTGGAAGCACAAGCAAAAACACAGGTTCCTCCGGTGGCACGGGGGGCGGTAGTACCGGCACTGGTGGCACGGGCAAAAACACAGGCTCCGGCAGCCCTAGCAACGATCAAGCAAGCAAGGGAGATGACGGAACAAGTCAGGGAGATAACTTATCCGGCTCAGGAAACGATCCGGTTTCCACCTCTTCCGGCAAGGAAAATTCATCATCACGAAAGGTGGATGCGGAATCATCTTCACAAACTGATGCAAGTGAATCTGTTGCAGTTCTGGAAGAATCCTTCACCCGTGAATTTGAGGAATATTTGGGTCAACCCGTTGATTCTCGGACGACAACACTGGTGCAGGCTCGTAATATTTTGCAAAAAATTGAGAAAGCGACTGGGGTGAAACCGGCACTCATCTATGTAACTTTTGTACCCCAGACGATTGCACTCGATCCGAGCCTACTAGATACGACGGCTTTCAATGGAACTAAGTCACTACAGCCGTTAAATCAACCAGAAAATGTGCAGCAATCTAGTTCCCTAAGTAAGGTCAATCGGGCAGGGCGTAACAATAGCGACCAGTTGGAAATATTGGTAGTGACTTCTGATGGTGTACCAATTCGCAAACGGGTTCCGGGGACAACGCGATCGCAAGTAATCAAGGTTGCCGATCAATTCCGTGCCGAAGTGATTAACCCGCGAAGACAGAAGGCTTACCTGGCTCCAGCCCAAAAACTTTATAAGTGGATGATTGCACCCATTGAAGCCGATTTACAAGCGCGGGGTATCCAGAATATGGTCTTCCTCGCAGACAGTGGGTTACGCTCCATCCCGATTGCCGCTCTCCACGATGGTCAAAAGTTTCTGGTGGAGAAATACAGTACGGGGTTGATGCCCAGTCTTAGTTTGACGGATACTCTCTTCAAAGACATTAAAAATTCCCAAGTTCTGGCAATGGGAGCGGAGAAGTTTCCCGAACAAAGCGCGTTACCATCAGTGCCCCTGGAGTTGTCAATGATTACGCCCCAGCTGTGGAAAGGCAAAGCCTTCCTTAACGACGCCTTCACCCTCAAGAATCTGAAGTCCCAGCGCTACTCGCAGCCCTTTGGGATTGTCCATCTAGCAACTCATGCCGAATTTGAATTAGGCCCTCCTAGCCAATCCTACATTCAGCTATGGGACACGAAACTGCGATTGAATCAGCTAAAGCAAATGGGCTGGAACGATCCACCTGTAGAGTTATTAGTGCTGAGCGCCTGTCGCACAGCGTTAGGCAATGAACAGGCAGAGATGGGCTTTGCTGGATTGGCTGTGCAAGCAGGGGTGAAATCGGCAATGGGAAGTCTGTGGTACGTCAGCGATGAAGGGACGCTGGGACTGATGACCAGTTTCTATTCACAATTGAAAAAAGCCCCCATCAAAGCGGAGGCACTACGGCAGGCACAGATATCGATGATTAATGGAGAAGTAAGTATTGAGGGAAACAAAATGCATACTTCCAGAGAGGATATCTCGCTACCTCCGGAGTTGGCAGGGTTAGGAGAGAAGAAACTCTCTCATCCCTATTATTGGGCAGCATTTACGATGATCGGCAATCCTTGGTAAACAATTAAAAACGCCAAATTAAACATTCTCTGATTTTTAATTTGGCGTTTTTTTGAATTTTTAATTGCTTAATACCCACGAGCGCATCAGAGCATTTACTTGTTCTGGTACCTCATCATGGGGACAGTGACCTGCTTGTAAAAAATGCTCTGTCAGTTGAGGATAGTATTGGCGAAATTGCTCCGCTCTATCTCTTGCATTCATCCAGGGATCTGCTTCTCCCCACAACAGCAACAGCGGGCAGCGCATCTGCTTTAATAAAACGTCAACTTTTTCGCCTTGAGGCGTTCTGAAGACAGAAGCAAACACTTGAGCAGCACCGGGATCGCAAGAGGGGCGATAGATTTCTTCCACCAACCGATCGGTGATCGCACTCTGGTCGAGATAAACTTTCTGGAGTGTATTCCGAATGACTGAACGTTGTCGCGCATACTGGAACAACAGAAAACTAGCCCAGGGTTGGCGAAAAAGTGACTGAACGACTTCACCCATCACTTTTTGGATGGGGTTCGGTTGAGTCGGCACCTTAAGATTGGTAAACGGGCCAGCACTATTGAGCAATACTAATCCAACAGCGGCTGATGGACGTTGGGCTGCCACGCAAAGCCCGCAATAGCCGCCTAGAGAGTTTCCTGCTAACACAACTGGCTGACGAATCACGTTAGTGATGAAATCATACAGTTGGTCTCGCCACAAGTTGCCACCATACTCCCACTCCGGCTTGGCTGAACGACCAAAGCCCAGCAGATCGATCGCCCAAACTTCAAAATCCTGACTCAGTTCAGTAATATTCTTGCGCCAGTGGTCTGTAGAGGCACCAAAGCCATGAATCAATAATAGGGGCGGGCGTTCGGGTTGCGGTTGTCCTGCCCGTACATAATAGATGGATTGCCCCCGCCATTGCCAATAAGTGCCGGGAATGGGGACGGTAGAGGCTGCTGGGGTTGCCTGCATGTCACAAAAATGTTAAGTAATGTTAACTTCTTTATTTTAGCTTCTCAGGAAGGCTGGATGACCTTAGACATTCAGTAGTTCTGTCTAAGGGCTTGGTTGCTGCATCCACGTTAGTTATGTTGAGGAAAGGTTTTGCTCAGGCGCTAAGGAAATGCTGGAGCGATTGCCTCCTCAGAACGCATAAGTATTGAGTAATATAAAAAAAGCAGCTAGAATCTTAACATTTGCCTTGAGCGACCCAACTTCAGATGGGGTAACGTAGGCGCGTAGCGGCTTTCCGTATGGTAGTACGCAAGCTGTGTTCGCATCACATCTGGAGTAGAGAAGGGGAGAGTTCAAGTAGCGTTTATCAATCGTAGATCAGTAACGAAGAGGGAAGAGCAGTGTCTGTCGAAACCGTACAAAAGCCTTCAACAGTCCGTAAACTCGCACCTCGTTATCGTGTGTTGCTCCATAATGATGACTTCAACCCAATGGAGTACGTGGTGCAGGTTTTGATAACGACGGTGCCTGGTATCACGCAACCTCAGGCTGTCAGTATCATGATGGAAGCTCATACCAATGGGCTTGCTCTCGTGATTACTTGCGCCTTGGAGCATGCGGAGTTCTATAGTGAAACATTGAACAACCACGGATTGACCAGCACCATAGAACCAGACGAATAGGATACGCCCAGGCAACAAGTAAGAGGCAAGAGGTTGTTAAAAATAAACTTTGTCCGTTTAGCCCAGTACCCGGCACCGGCGCGGCTGGGCTGTTTTGTGCTGAGTTTACTCTTGCTCTGGTTGCCGGTGGCTGCACCCATCTACTTACTCTTGAGTAAAGATCCCAACTTAGTCACCATCCTGACGATGGGACTGTTGTTTGCAGCGTTTCTCCTGCTTGTTCGGTGGTGGGGTCAGAAAGTCTATCAGCAACCCCAGCTACTGAGACGCTATGGTTTACAAGGAACGCGGCAAAATGCCAAAGAGCTTTTCTCTGGACTGGGTGTTGGCGTCTTGATTACTTTCAGTCTGTTTGGGCTGGAGGGGCTATTGGGTTGGCTGGTGTGGCAGCCTCCGACAATTCCATTAGCCAAGCTGATTTTAGAAGGGTTAGCGAGCGCGCTGGGTATCGGTTTTGCAGAGGAATTGGTATTCCGAGGCTGGCTGCTAGATGAGTTGGAACGGGATTATCGTCCCCGCGTATCTCTTTTGGCAGATGCTTTTATCTTTGCGCTGCTACATTTTCTGAAGCCGCTGAGGGAGATTTTTCGGACTTTGCCGGGATTTCCAGGGTTGTTGCTGCTGGGATTAACCCTGGTTTGGGCAAAGCGCGGAAGCAAGGGGCGTCTGGGACTTTCGATCGGTCTGCACGCTGGCTTGGTTTGGGGATACTACATCATTAATGTGGGGAATCTGGTGCAATTTTCTGGTCAAGTTTCCGACTGGATTACTGGTGTGGACAAAAATCCCTTGGCGGGGGTAATCGGGTTGGTGTTTTTGAGCGTTTTGGCGTTTGGGATGCGGAAGCGATCGCATTCACTAGACTCGCCCCAATAATCAACAACCATTGATCCTAGACTCAACCTATAGCATTACCCAATCTGGCTTCTGGAGTGGGAGAGTCCCTCTTTATCGGCAAACGAATTCTCTACTTCCCTGCGTGTCTCCCCCATCTAAACTCTTTGGAGAGAGGTTAACCGAAAAGTATTATAAAACTTAGTTGTGGCGGATTCGGTAAGCGGCTCTTGAGGAGCAACGACGAGCGCAAATATTCTTACCAGATTGCCCCTCGCCGCTTCAAGTCACGCTTCATTGCTTCTGAAAGTCCTGTATTCTCTCCAAATCGAGCTTTTTCCACTTTTACCGTGCCTAAATCCGCATCGCTCAAATTGGCACGACGTAGGTCAGCGCCGCTTAGGTCGGCACCCATCAAGTTTGCACCTATCAACGTGCCACTACTCAGGTCAGCACGACGCAGGATAGCATAACTCAAGTTCGCCTCACTCAAGTTGACACTACACAAGGAAGCATCAATTAAGTTGGCGCGACAAAGGTCGGCTCCAATCATTTGAGCCTCATTGAGTTGGGCACATAGTAAGTTGGCACTGTTGAGGTTAGCACCAATCAAGTTGGCACCCATCAAACAGACTTTAATAGCGTCAGCTCTGTTGAGATTGGCACTGAGCAAATTAGCACCGCTCAAATCAGCCATATTCAAGTTGGCTTTATTCAGCTTGGCACCCGCGAGATCGGCACCAATCAGATTGGCACCCAGCAGCAGCGTACCCAGCAAAATTGAACCGCTTAAGTCGGCACCATGTAGGTCAACGCCACTAAGATTAGCACCCGCAAAATCTTTAACGGGATTTAATCCAGCAATTTCTGCTAATTCAAGGAAGTTATCTGTATCTGCCTCTACAACGTGTAAGATCAAGTCTTTCAGTCGCTGGAGAGATTTCTCATTAGGCACATTCAAACTCTGTCCGGCTTTCATTAGGCTTTTGTTTGGACCTGAATAGGCAGAGGGCAATCATTCTCTCTATTACCGCCCTCTTGTTACGACTAATATGCTTCAACCCCAGTTCCTCGACATCCGGATATTCACTTACAAATTGGTTATTTTGCTCTAGTTGAGCCAAAATTGCTTCTAAGGATTTATCGAGACTGTCTGTTGACTCCTCATCAACCATCTCTAGGTGGGATTTTTTAGAATTTGAGTATTGCATTTTTTACCTCAACATCATTTAGCTTAAGTAAACCCATTTTAAAAATAACATTGCACTGCGATCGCCGGGGAAATATCCACTAAAATTTACGTGAATTTGAGGGTTCATCAAGTTATGGAAAAGTAACCAACTCCCCTTCGCCTAGATGTCTGAAGCTGCATGAGTTTTAGAAAAAAATTTTGATTCTCAATCAGTAAAACAAAAGCAATATTGAGTATTTTTTTATACTTGGGTTACTTGGATTTTGATTTCTGGATTGAACTCGCTCGAAAAAACTTTACGGTTGTTTTTGTCTAAAGTTCGATTGGTTGGCATTTCCCCAACAAAATAGCTGGGATCGTTACGGGCAGACATTTATCAGACTCAGAGAAAGAAGATTTAACCTTGACCTGCTTGAGGTCCTTTGGGCGATCGCTTATCGAGCGATCGTGTTGCGTAGCCGACAGCATATGCTGCAATTGAAATGGCTATGTGGCGATCGCATCGGTTCAGTTGCATCAGGGGAACACCAAGCGAAATTACTATGTAACCTATAATACTTTAGTCTACTGAGATTTCCTTTGATCGAAATGCCTTTTTAGTCAAGTTTCTATCAAATTGCATAAAAGAATAATTGTGAATCCACGCTTCTCGATAGAAGGCGAATCTGATGATTTGCTGACAATTTAACAAAGTAGTAATTTCTTCTGAATGTCAAAAAATCTCAACTCAGTTGCTGCCAACTATTGCCTTTACGAAGGGCAATAAATTTATACCTAGCCCTAATAATTCATAAAGGTTGCCAATAAATTGTCAAAGCTCAGCGTCGGTTTCTGGGATGACAAGCTTGACATTTTAAACGGGAAATGGTGTAAGAACGGGGATGCTTATCTCTTGCAAAACCTGATTTAAGTCCTGACTGAAGTAGGGATACGATCCCACTACGTAGATTTCGGCTTAGTTTTGAAAGAACCCAAACCTGTTCTCGAAGAAAACAGGTTTGGGTAAGCAACCTTGCGATCGCTTCGGTAAAATCCCCTAAGATTCATGGGGGATTCCCGGAAGGGCGTTTGGCATCTATAGCGGTTCTTATTTTTATGCCATACACTCTGACCTTGCCCCTCCCCTTCCCGATTCCGAAAAGGGGACTGGAGGGTTAAACCTGGATTGGACTCAACTTGGCATCACTATAGTTGGGGATGCCAATATAGTCTTGCAGCGCTTTCACCTCCAAAGGAGCTGACTGCAAGGCACGAATCGCTGCCGCAGTAGCTTTAGCACCTGCAATCGTCGTGATCATAGGGATTTTGTAAGTGAGGGCACTGCGACGAATCAAGCGTCCATCTGCCTGCGCTTCTTCCCCAGAAGGTGTGGTGATAATCAGCTGAATCTTGTTGTTTTTGATCGCATCCAGAACGTGAGGACGCCCCTCATGCAGTTTCAGCACCACATCCACCTCTAGCCCATGTTCCCGCAGCACTTTGCGCGTGCCAACGGTGGCGACAATATGAAAGCCCAACTCGATCAAATCTCTGACCACTGGCACCGCCGCCGCCTTGTCCCGGTCGTTCATTGAGACAAACACTGTGCCAGATAAGGGCAACCGCTGTCCCGCTGCTAACGCTGCCTTAGCAAACGCTCTTCCGAAATCCACGTCAATCCCCATCACTTCTCCCGTCGAGCGCATTTCTGGCCCCAGAAGGGTGTCAGCACCGGGGAATTTTTCAAAAGGCAGTACGGCTTCCTTGACGGCAACGTGACGCGGCAGTACCTCCTCTGTCAAGTCGAGGGATTCCAGCGTGGCACCTGCCATAATTCGGGACGCCAGAGCGGCTAGGGGTACTCCAGTCGCTTTGGAGACATAAGGGATGGTGCGCGAGGCTCTGGGGTTGGCTTCTAGAATGTAAACTTGTTCCCCCTGAACGGCAAACTGGATATTCATCAATCCAATCACCTTGAGGGTCTTGGCGAGATCGATAGTCCAGGTACGGATGGTATCCAAGACTGCTTCCGATAGGGAAGTATAGGGCAAGGAACAGGCAGAATCCCCAGAGTGAATGCCCGCTTGTTCGATATGCTCCATGATGCCGCCAATCACCACCTTACCAGTGCGATCGCTGATCGCATCCACATCCACCTCAATCGCATTTTCCAAAAACTTGTCGATCAAGATCGGATGATCGGGTTCCACCAGCACCGCATACATCATGTAGCGCTGCAAATCCTCATCGGAGTAGACAATTTCCATCGCCCGTCCTCCCAATACATAAGAAGGACGTACCACGACGGGGTAGCCAATGCGCTGCGCGACCGCTAAGGCGTCTTCAAAACTCCGAGCAATTCCGTTCGCTGGTTGCTTGATATCAAGTTCCCGCAGGATTTTTTCAAATCGCTCTCGGTCTTCGGCGGTGTCAATCGAATCTGGCGAGGTTCCCCAAATTTTAGCGGTGATTTCGGGGTGGGATTGCAGATATTCCTGCAATGGCAAAGCCAATTTTAGCGGCGTCTGACCCCCAAACTGCACGATAATTCCCTCTGGCTGTTCCGCCTCGATGATGTTGAGAACATCTTCTTTCGTCAGCGGCTCAAAGTAGAGGCGATCGCTCGTATCATAATCGGTGGAAACGGTCTCCGGGTTTGAATTGACCATAATCGTCTCAAACCCTTGCTTGGAGAGAGAATAAGCTGCATGACAGCAACAGTAGTCAAACTCAATCCCCTGCCCAATCCGGTTCGGGCCACCCCCTAAAATCATCACCTTGCGCTTATCTGAGGGCAATACCTCCGATTCTTCTTCGTAAGTCGAGTAGTAATAAGGAGTCAGCGCCTCAAATTCTGCCGCACAGGTATCCACGGTTTTGTAGACGGGCACTACACCCAAATTCTTCCGGTAGTCGCGGACTTCATCTTCGGTCGTTTTGGTGCCGTAGGCAATCTGGCGATCGCTAAAACCTTCCTGCTTGATGTCCCACAACTTTTCTTTTGTCAGGTCTTTCAGCTTGCTTCGCTTCAAGAACTTCTCGGTTTCCAACAGTTGTTGCATCTTATCTAGAAACCACGGATCGATTCCCGTCAGTTCATAGACTTCTTCTACCGTCATCCCCATCAACATGGCATGACGAACGGTGAAAATTCTCTCTGGATGAGGCGTCCGCAGTCCCGAACGAATTTGTTCCAAACTTGGCAATTTCTCGTTCTTGTCGCATCCCCAACCCGCGCGACCCGTTTCCAAGCCTCTTAATGCTTTCTGGAACGACTCGCAGAACGTCCGCCCCATCGCCATCACTTCTCCCACCGACTTCATCTGCGTCGTCAGGATTGCCTGAGAACCCGGAAATTTCTCGAAGGCAAATCGGGGTATTTTCGTCACCACATAGTCAATGGTCGGTTCAAAGGACGCCGGGGTTTTCTTGGTGATATCGTTGGGAATTTCGTCGAGGGTATAGCCTACCGCCAACTTTGCCGCTATCTTCGCAATTGGGAACCCGGTCGCTTTAGAAGCCAGGGCAGAACTGCGAGAAACGCGGGGGTTCATCTCAATGACAATCAGGTCGCCAGTCAGAGGATTAACTGCAAACTGAATATTCGAGCCGCCGGTTTCTACCCCAATCTCGCGGATAATTTTAATCGACGCATCCCGCAACCGCTGGTATTCCTTATCGGTGAGGGTTTGCGCGGGTGCTACGGTAATCGAGTCCCCAGTGTGGATGCCCATCGGGTCAAGGTTCTCAATCGAGCAGATAATCACGACGTTATCTGCCAAATCGCGCATGACTTCTAGTTCGTACTCTTTCCAACCCAGCAGCGACTGTTCGATGAGAATTTGCGACACTGGGCTAGCATCCAAACCGCCCTGAGCCATTTCTTCAAATTCTTCCTGGTTGTAGGAAATGCCGCCGCCGGTGCCGCCTAGGGTATAGGCAGGGCGGATAATCAAGGGATAGCTGCCAATTTGGGACGCGATCGCCTTCGCTTCATCGAGGGTGCTAGCAATCCCCGATGGGCACACGCTTACCCCAATTTTCGCCATCGCTTCCTTAAACAGCAGCCGGTCTTCGGCTTTCTCGATTGCCGGTAGCTTGGCTCCAATTAACTCGACCCCGTACTTTTCCAGTACTCCATTTTTCGCAAGGGTGACGGCTATATTTAGAGCTGTCTGACCTCCCATTGTGGGCAGCAGCGCATCAGGTTGTTCTTTGGCGATTACCTTTTCTACGATTTCTGGTGTCAACGGTTCAATATAGGTGCGATCGGCCGTTTCCGGGTCGGTCATAATGCTGGCTGGATTCGAGTTCACCAGCACGACTTCATATCCTTCCTCCCGGAGCGCCTTACAGGCTTGAGTGCCTGAATAGTCAAACTCGCAGGCTTGTCCAATCACAATTGGACCAGAGCCTAGTAACAGAATTTTGTGGATGTCCTGGCGGCGGGGCATAGTTGTTTGTCCTAGCGTGACTGTTTTAAGTCCAGATTATTTTAAAGGCTTTCTCCCCTGTGCTTGGTAGTGGTTTTTGCCAATTTGCCCAAGATTTGATGAGGGAAAGGTTTTTGCAACTTCTTTTGTGTCAACTGGCAAGTGTCTTCTTGGTACAACCAGCTCCCCTTGACCGGGCAGTTTGATCGAGGCTATCGATGTTAGAGACCAGGTTATCGCGTCTCTACCGCGATCGCGTCAAATCCGCCCTTCCATTCTGAACTCTTCGGTTCTCATTCCCCTGATGTAGGGAAGCCAAGAAATCCGCCTTTTAGGTTAGTTGACAACTAATTTCAACAAGCTTAAAATTAACTTCTGGGTTTTTCTTTACAACTTAATCAGAACTTTTACAACTTCATAATAAACAAGCAGAGAGAAGATATCTTCCCTCTGCTCAGTTAGTGTTACTCTCTGTCTTAAAGAACCACAGGTTAGGTACTGAAAATTTTAGCAGCCTGCATATCGAGGCTACATCTAGCTTACCTCAACGGGATTCAAGAGGCAGATACTAATTATTCGTAGTCTGGACAAAACCCAAGGTCAAGCTGTCTTTAGCGAGGAAGTGAGCCAGATGATAAGCCCGTTCTTCGGTTTTCAGCAAGATTGTTTCGTACAGATAACGGGTTGCGCGATCGCCCAAGCTTTCTGCTTGTCCTGCCTGACGCCGGATTAGCTGAATCATCGCTTGCTCGGCGGCTAAGTCGTGTTCCACCATCTGGCGGCAAGAAAATACCCCTTCATCTTCTGGCGTGAAGCAGCACAGTTCTGCTAACTTGGCAAAGCCAGCTACTGGAACGCCACCCAGTCCATCCAACCGTTCGCCAATATCATGAACGTGTCCCTGCACCTGTTCGTAGCTTTCGCTGAAGAACTCGTGCAGCATATAAAATTCTGAACCTTCGACCACAAAATGATGCTTTTGATATTGCAAGTACAGCGCCTGAAAACTCGCTAGAGCAATGTTGAAGCCCTCACAAACCGGCGTGGTGATACTGCGATCCAGCAACACTGGATTGTCATAAACCTGACCGAAGGAGCGCAATACACTCTGAGTTTCGGACATCGTTGTATTCTCCTCTCAATAAGCAACGGTTGTTGCTAATGCAGTAAGTGTATCACGCTAACCCAATTTTGGTGTCTCACTATAGTCTGAGCCAGTTTGACCCGATCCGCAGCAAGCGCTAGTTCCTCAGTTGTATCCTTGCCTATTTCTCGCAAGCAATTAAATTTTCAGTTAAGCTAGTTGAGAATTGTTGTCGTTTGAGTTATATGTATTAACTAGGGTGAAATTGTAAAAATTCCCTACGTCAGGGAATTTTCGGAAAGGCTAGCGAGTCCAGGGAAGTTATAGACAATGCTAATTTTTCGCGTCTGTGGGAACGAATGAATCCAATAGAGCCAATTGAGCCACAACCAGAAACAGGCAAGGTTGTTGAGGTGAATCGAGCAGATCGGTGGCAAGTTTATTACCGCTTGCGAGAGTTAGGAATTTCCTGTGGGTGTGCGGTTGACCAGCCCTTGCTGGTTGAGGTCTACAACACGACAGCAGCGATTCAGCTGTGGAGTGTAGTCAGGCAGTTAACTGCATCGCGCGGCGAGTTGGTGAGCCATCTGGAACGCTGCTGGCAGACGAGTAACGATCCAAAAGAAAGTTAAAAGAGGTTGTAAAAAAGCATGAGTAAATTTAAACAAAACAACTCAGAATTCCGCCTTGAGGGATGGTTACTCGGTTTTGTCATCGAAGATGGCTATAAAATCAAATATTTGAGACTCGCAACTTCAGAGGGTGAATGTCAGATCAAGCTTGCCAAAGAAGCTCGGATTTCCCTATTTCGCTCAGGAGTGACACCCGGTACTTGGGTTGAGGTTTTTGGCGAAACCAAGCTTAAGTTAAAAAGTGGAGAAGTCAAACAAAAAGCTTATCTAGTTAAACCTGGTGTTCCTCCCAGCCAATTGCAGGGAGTTACACAAGTTGAGGAAATTCAGGAATTGCCTCGACCTGCTAAAAAATTGCCTCTACCTTCCGGCGTCAAAGCGACAATTTTGGTGTGTAAAAAGTCCGATTGTTGCAAGTTGGGTGCTAATAAAGTTTGTCAGGCTTTAGAAGAAGGTTTGCGCGATCGCGGCTTGGACGACCAGGTTACGATTAAAGGAACTGGCTGCATGAAGCGTTGCAAATCAGGGCCAAATATCGTTATGCCGGATAAAACCCGCTACACTCGGATTAACGCTACAGAAATCCCTGAAATTATAGATAAACATTTTCCAGATGAGATGGTATCTGAAGAGCTAATTGCACCTCGTTTGGAGTGCGAAACAGCTAGGGTTCGTTAATAATTTTTCGTAATTTATAGATAATACATACCCCCAACTTCTTTTTATCAGGAAGTTGGGGGTATCGTCTATGTGCAGCCTGCCATAATATTAGTACCTGACCAAAGCGAGTAGATAACTATGGCGATCGCTACTGTAACCGAAAGCTGCTCTCTAGAAGACTTTATGGCTAATCCCCCCGATCGCATGGAGTGGGTGGATGGACAACTTGTGGAGAAAACGGGAATGACGGTAAAACATAGTATAGTTCAGACTAGGTTAGCTTGGGGCTGGAAAAATTTCATTACCCAATCTGGACAAGGAGGAGAGGTTGTTGTAGAACTTCCCTGTCGGACTTTGAAGCAGGGGCGTCGTCCTGATGTATCCTATCTCACAGCGGAATTGGTAGCGCAGTTTGGTGAGGCAGGAGGGTTGCCACAAAGTCCGCCACTGATTGCTGAAATCGCTTCTCCAACTGATTCAGCCGAGGATTTATTTGCCAAAGCAAGCGAGTATTTAGAATCGGGTTGTTCGGAAGTCTGGCTAGTATTTCCTGAGAGTCGTCGGATATTGTTAATTACTCAAAGTCAGACATTAGGGTTTAATACTGGTAATGTAGTGAGTACGCAATTGGTACTCAGAGGATTTAGTGTAGCGCTAGATGAATTGTTAGCTTGAAGCTGACAGTTGATAGAGATTTTAAATATTACTAAATGGATAGTAATTTTAGCGCGAGTAGCGTGGCAAGAGCGATCGCCTAAAAGTTACGTGGATTAAGCAAAAACCCACCATCACCGCCTGAAGACGGGCATAGTGGGTAAAGAGAAGGAAATTCTTCAACTCAAGAAAGCGCGATCGCTTTTTTGGCATCGCCGTCCATCTTGGCTAAAGCGTAAAGTGACCTTGCATTTGACTTAGAGCCTTAGTGCAAGCAGCGCAACTGCACCCTAGATGGTCTTTGATAGGATTACTCGGTTGCACAGATGCAGGCACTTGTTGATCTTGCACGACAATAACTTGTGCAGTTGGTGCAGACAGCATCGTATTTGAAGCTTCAGCGGCTTGTGCTGTATTCGCTAGCAGGAGCATTGATGCCAAAATTATCGGACAAGTAAGCAAAGCAAGAGCAATTCTGTTCATAATTCAAAAGCTGACAGTTTTTGATGGCATTATAGCCAATTAATTGCCCGCTAAGTTTTGCTGAACGGCAACCAAATCCTTAGCTGTGTTAGCTTGGCTTGGCTTGAGGACAAAGTAAATGCGATCGCACTCACCCACCCCCATCCATCAAAAATGGCAAGATAGTAGCACCTACAGCATCTGCGTACTCTTCATGTAATCCCAACGAACCGGGAAGCCTGACTGTCTGCACTCCTGGGACATTCGCCATTGCTTCCATTTCTTCCTTTGATTTCGGGGGCGCTTGTTCGCCAATGACTACCATCACGGGTAACGGTAAAGGCTGAAACCAGGCGAGAAAATCGTCTCTATGATTCACCGGATCTAAACCTCCGGTGACGAAGGCGGCGGGAGCAAAACGCGCTCCTGGTTGATGTGCTGTCTGCAACTTTTGTTCGAGTCGGGAGGGACTCAACGAGTTAGGTTCAACGTAGACATGGCGACGATACATCAAGCTAATGAAGGACTCCGTGGTGTTTAGCTTGTAGAGAGCTTGTCCTAAAATGGGCGATCGCACTACATTTCTCAGCGTTCCAAACCACCCTTGCTGTTTACCCATCATCGTCGGAAATGGCCCGCGCCAAGTGGGAGCCGCTAAAACAATCCGCGACAAAACGGACGGTTGTTGCCGCGCTAGCTGCATTGCGTAACCAGCAGCGTGTCCAGCAGCAATGATGGATACTGGCGTATTAAAAACATTTTTGACAAAATCTTGCAGAAATTGGTGATATAGGGCGGGTTGATAGTTCAAGGGTAGACGAGGCGATCGCCCAAATCCAGGCCAATCGAGAGCAACGGCTTGAAACTGAGATGATAATAACTCTGCCAGTCCGCGCATTTCCGCGCGTGTAGAAACGGTGCTGAAAGCTGGCAGAAGTAATATAGGAGATCCTTTGCCTAGAGTTTCATAAACTATGGGTAATTCTTGTCCTTCCCAAGTCCAGAGATATTCCTGAACGGTTCCGCCAATTCCGACAGTACTAGGTGCAGAAATCGTTGAAGTTGCCATAAGACACAATCCCTATTTTATTTACTCTAGGCAATCTTTTAACTGTTGTTGAATTTGGGCTTCATTCAAGTTACGCCCAATAAATACCAGTTGATTGCTCTTTTGAGAAATCCACTTGTCAGTTTTCATCTCAACCCGTTTACCGCACATTTGAAAGATGTGGCGTAAACTACTTTCCTTAAACCAGAGTAAACCTTTGGCGCGAAAAACGTCTTCGGGAAGTTGTTCGGTTAAAAATTGTTGAAATTTCTCTAAAAGGAGAGGGCGATCGCTTTCAAAAGAAAATGACATGAAACCATCATTCTCTAAGTGGTGGGAATGATCGTGATGGTGATCGTGATGGTGATGATGGCTAGATTCCTCTTTAGCTGGATAAGATTCCGCTTGGGAAACTCCCACATCTAAAATTAGTGGCAGAGGAACTTGTCCGTAGGAGGTTCGCAAAACTCTTGCGCCTACTTTCATGGCGCGAATGTAGTCTTCCAACTCCTTGACTTGGGCTTCTGGAACCAAATCGGTTTTGTTCAGCAGAATGATGTCACCATAGGAAATCTGATTGAGGGCGGCATCACTTTCAAAATGCTCCGGTGTAAACGTTTCCACATCCACCAAAGTCAAGATAGAATCAAGCCGAGTTAGATCGCGCAAATCTGTACTAATGAAGGTCAAGGCAATGGGCAATGGATCGGCAATTCCGGTTGTTTCGACAATTAAGTAATCGATGCGATCGCTTCGTTCCAGCACCCGATAAACTGCATCAAGCAATCCATCGTTGATGGTGCAACAAATACAGCCATTGCTTAGTTCGATCATATTTTGATCGACGGATATTAAGAGCTGGCTATCAATATTAATATTACCGAATTCATTAACTAAAACTGCTACCTTTAAGTCTTGACAATTATGCAAAATATGGTTGAGTAGCGTTGTTTTACCACTACCTAAAAAGCCTGTAACGATCGTGACTGGCATTCCCCGTTTAGGAATATCCGGAATTAGGTTTTGTTTGGGTGCTGTAAGATTGTTCATTGCTCTGTCGGTGTTAATTGAGCGATGCAGACATGGATTCGCACCATGCGGCGTAGCATTTCCGAGGACATGGTAGTTCTCAGAATGCCGGGATAATTTTAATAATGATAACTATTATCATAAGGGATCGCGGGAGGTGTTTTGTCGGCAACCCTTCTACCAATCGCTCGCAGGCTATACAGGCGTAGGTTAGAGTAGCGAGTTCTAACCTACAATGCGATCGCGCTTGGCGTTATCGGTCTTAAATTACCGCAATGCAGTCAATTTCTACCAGCACATCCTTGGGTAGACGGGATACTTGCACGCAGGCACGGGCAGGGGCTGTCTCTGCGTCAAAATATTTACCATAAACTGCGTTAACCGCAGCAAAATCATTCATATCTTTGAGAAAGACGGTGGTTTTGACCACATTCTCAAAGTTAGCGCCAGCCGCAGAGAGAATCGCTTCAAGATGAGCCATTACCTGTTCTGTTTGCTTGGCTACATCGTCGGTGTAGACAATATCACCGATTCTGGGATCGATGGCAATTTGACCAGCGACGAAGATCATCTGACCACTGGCAGCGATCGCTTGATTATACGGTCCGACTGGTGCTGGTGCGTTCTCGGTGCGAATTACTTTGCGTGTCATTGATGTTTGTGTTGGTAACGATGTTTCCTGTTTGCGGGGTTCTGTATCAGAGGCTAAGGACTTGTAAACTTCCCCATCGGGCATTATCGCGCCCGTGAAATCCGCACCCTTGATGCTTGCTCCATAAAGGTTTGCATCAGTCAAATCTGCTTTTTTCAGGTTGGCTCCATTCAGGTTTGCCCCCATGAAATTTGCTCCTTGCAGACCTGCTCTCTCTAAATTTATCCCTCGCAGACAGGCTTTTCTAAACTGTATGTTTGTCAGTTCTGCTGCGCCTAAATCTACCTCAGCAAAATTCATAGCTGACAAATTATAGCTGGGCAACTTGACACCCCGGAGCTTGGCTCCCTGGAGGTTGGCATCTTGGATGTTAACATTAGCTAATTCTGCCCGACTTAAGTCAGCTTCAGCTAAGTTTGCACCCGTTAGTTTCGCATTACTCAAGTTTGCTCTAACAAGGTTGGCTTGACTTAGAGACGCTTTAGTTAGGTTGGCACTATTTAGTTGAGCATCACTTAGGTTTACATTGTCTAGGTTGGCATTATTAAAGTTAACACCACTCAAGTTTGCCTTACTGAGGTTGGCACCGCTGAGTTCTGCCAAACCCAAATTTACTGAAGAAGCTTGCACCCCACTCAGATTTGCTCCAATTAAGGATACTCTGCTAAATTTTGCGCCAGTGAGGTTGGCATTAGCCAAGTTTGCCTGATTTAACTCAGCTCCGGTCAAATCTGCATTCTGTAGGTCTATCCCATTTAGGTTTGCACCTGGGAGCTTTATCCCACTTAGTTTTGCTCCTTGAAAGTTCCGTTCGCGTTGGGCGTATCTTTTTAGAAGTTCTTCAGCGTCCATTGTTGGTTGAGCAATTATCGCGCACTTGCATCAGTTTAAGACACCAGGCGAACAGGAAATCGCTGGGGCATTATTTTAAACCTGCGAAGGCGGGTTTTGTCTGTATAGGCGCGATTTCTAATCGCCGGAGCTAATGCAAATTTTAAACGCTCGGATTAATGCAAATTCTAATTGCCGGACTAATCTTAATTGCTTGATTTCGCTAACACACCATTCAGGAAAATATCAGCTAACCCTTCTGCCATTTCTTGCATTGCTTTCGGGGAAGCATTTTCTCCCAATAGGGTGTCGTGGCTAAAACCGGCGATTGTGAACATCCCTAAGAAAACTTGGGCGACAATTCTTGGATTCATGCGGCGATAGGTGCCTCTATCCATTGCAGTTTGAAAGAAAGCTTCCGCCACATCCGTCATTTTGACAATGACTTCAGCTTGGATGCGATCGCGCAACTCTGGATGAAACTGCGCTTCGGTAAAGCAAACCCGCAGCATATCCGCATTTTCACGTAGATTCATCATCCGCCGATGCATCACCTGAGCTACAGCTTTATAGCTGCCCATTTCACTCAATTCGGTTAATAAATCTGTGAGAATTTCTACCCAGCCTTGCGTCGCCACCTCAATCAAGATCGCCTTTTTGTTCGGAAAATGACGAAACAACGTTCCTTCTGCAACCCCCGCTGTCGCGGCAAGATCGCGGGTTGTTGTCCCCTCATATCCCTGTCGGGCAAATAACCGCTGTGCTGCCTGTAAAATTCGGGTGTGAGTATCGTCTTCAGTATGAGCAACTTGCTTAGTTGTTCCTACCGTTTTCCGGTTAAAAATTCCCATATTAAGAAATAAATGGATGGATTACCACTAACACCCTAATGCAATTGTGCTATGGGCGAGTAATCAATCCCCCAAACCTTCACAGATTGTTAACACCACACAATCCACGTTAGAGTCAATATCTTGGAATTAGCGCTGCTTAATCTTTTGTATTGTATGAGTCAGTTTTGTCGATTCCTGTGTGTGTCAATCCCAACGACAGCACAACCGTTACGGGAAAGTTTGAACCCCAGCCCTCAACCGTCAAGACAGCGTCAGTGGCGAAGCATTCTGGCTTTTCTGCTCGCGCTGCTGCTGGGGTGGGGTATGCAGCCCAATGTGGCGTTAGCTCGTACCCAGACGCTTGAAAAGGCGGATGGGACTGCCACAACCCAATCGATTCAGCCCTATTTAGACCGGGTGATTCAGCGGGTGACAGAGTTTCGCTTAGAGAATGGTCTGAAGTTTATTGTATTGGAACGGCACCAAGCGCCGGTCGTGTCGTTTTACACCTATGCCGATGTGGGCGGTGCCAACGAACCCAATGGTCAAACAGGCGTTGCTCACTTTCTAGAGCATTTAGCTTTTAAGGGAACCACACGCATTGGTACGCAGGACTACAAGGCAGAAAAACCGCTTTTAGACCGTTTAGACCAGTTATCTGAACAAATTCAGGCAGCAAAAGCGGCAAAGAAATCGGCAGAAGTGACAACGTTGCAGGCAGAATTTAACAAAGTTGAAGCCGAAGCAGCAAAATATGTCAAGCAAAATGAACTGGGTCAAATTGTCGAACAAGCGGGAGGCGTCGGTCTAAATGCGGCAACCTCTACAGATTCCACAGTCTATTTCTACAGCTTTCCTTCTAACAAGTTAGAGCTGTGGATGTCGCTGGAGTCGGAGCGGTTTTTAGATCCGGTGTTTCGAGAATTTTATAAAGAGAAAGAAGTCATCCTGGAAGAGCGACGGTTGCGAACCGATAACTCACCCATTGGTCAAATGATTGAGGCTTTTCTGGATGCGGCTTTCAAAGTGCATCCCTATAAGCGTCCAGTGATTGGCTACGACCAGGACATCCGCAATCTTACCCGCGAAAATGTGCAGAAGTTTTTTGACACGCACTACGTCCCCAGCAAGTTAACTATTGCGGTCGTTGGGGATGTTAACCCAGTGGAAGTGAAACGGCTGGCTCAAGTTTATTTTGGACGTTACAAAGCGAGAACGGCGGAGCAGGAGCAATTACCGACGGAACCCAAGCAAACGGAAGCGCAGGATGTCACTTTGCGCCTGCAATCCCAACCTTGGTATCTAGAAGGCTATCACCGCCCAGCGATGAATCATCCGGATCATGCAATTTATGAACTGATCGGTCGATTGTTGAGCGATGGTCGGACTTCTCGCCTCTACAAGTCTTTAGTAGAAGAGCAGCAAGTCGCTCTGAATGCGGAAGGTTTTAGTGGCTTTCCGGGAGATAAGTATCCAAATTTGATGCTGTTCTACGCGCTAACAGCTCCCGGTCATACAGTGGATGAAGTGGCGGCGTCTTTGAGCAAGGAAATTGAGCGGCTGAAGACGGAACCCGTAGCAGCACTGGATTTGGATCGGGTGAAGACTCAAGCAAGAGCTGATTTATTGCGATCGCTCGATTCCAATATGGGCATGGCGATGTCGCTAGTGGACTATGAAGTGAAAACCGGCTCGTGGCGGAACCTGTTTAAGCAACTAGATGCGATCGCTACCGTGACACCCGCAGAAATTCAGCGCGTGGCGAAAGAAACTTTCCAGCCACAAAACCGGACAATTGGGCGAATTCTGCCTAAACAGGACTGAGGACTGAGAGGAAGAAGAAGGAAGAGGAATGAGTATGCAGTGGTTTAGGCAGAATTTGCGGAAGAAGGGCAAAGGAAAACAAAGGAAAAATTATTTTCTGTTTCTTTTGACTTTCTCCTTGATACTTTTGACATTTTTGATGCCAGCGGTAGCGGATACAGCGCGGCATTATACGGAGTTGAAGTTTCCGCCATTGCCGGAAATTCAGGTACCCCCGTACACGCGCTATCAGATGGACAATGGGATGATTGTGTATCTGATGGAAGATCGCGAACTTCCCCTCGTGAGTGGCACGGCGATGATTCGCACCGGCGCTCGTCTGGAACCAGAAAACGAGGTAGGTTTGGCTACGTTGGTTGGGGAAGTCATGCGGACTGGCGGAACCGCGAAGCACTCCAGCGATGAACTAAACCAATTGTTGGAACAACGCGCCGCTTCGGTAGAGAGCAGTATTGTTAGCACTGCGGGTAGTGCTGACTTTACGACGCTCTCTGAAGACTTGAAGGACGTATTTAGTTTGTTTGCTGAGGTAATCCAAGAGCCGATTTTTGCACAGGAAAAGCTAGATTTAGCCAAGACGCAACAGCGCGGTGAAATTGCGCGGCGGAATGACGACCCAGGTGGTATTGCTTCCCGCGAATTTGAGAAATTAGTCTATGGCAACAATAGCCCCTATGCTCGCACCGTAGAATATGCAACCTTAGACAACATTTCCCGCGATGACTTAATCAGTTTCTACCAGAAATATTTTCATCCGAAGAATATGATTCTGGGCATCGTGGGGGATTTTGACAGTAAGGCGATGCGTCAGATGATCCAGGAAAAGTTTGGGAACTGGAAGCCAAAAGGCACAGCGCAAACTCCACCGATACCAGGGGCGGAACAGGCAAAGCGGGGAGGCGTGTTTCTGGTAAATCAGCCGCAGCTAACCCAGAGTAATATTGTCATGGGTCATCTGGGCGGTCAATTGAACAGTCCTGACTATGCGGCTCTGTCAGTATTAAATGGAGTGTTAAACGGTTTTGGCGGACGGTTGTTTAACGAAGTGCGATCGCGCCAAGGTCTTGCTTACACGGTGTACGGTTATTGGGGCGCTCAATATGACTACCCAGGCGTATTCCTTGCTGGGGGACAGACTCGCTCTGATGCGACTGTGCCCTTCATTAAGGGCGTTTTATCGGAAATCGAGCGCATTCGCACCAATCCAGTGACGCCAGCAGAACTTTCCTACGCCAAGGAATCGGAACTCAATTCTTTTGTTTTTAAGTTCCAAGATCCCAGCCAAACTCTGTCGCGATTGATGCGATATGAATATTACGGCTACCCGAAGGATTTTATCTTCCGTTACCAGCGCGAGGTGGAAGCAACCACGATTGAGGATATTCAACGGGTTGCCCAAAAATATCTCCAGCCAGAGAACATTGTCACGCTGGTGGTCGGAAATGCTGCTGCGATTCAGCCGCCTCTAACCAGCATCACGCCCAATGTTACGTCGATAGATATTGCGATTCCAGGAGCATCAAAAAATAGTTAGTCCTTAGTCCTTAGTCCTTAGTTTTTGCAACAGACTAATGACTAATGATTATTTGTCACAGGTCAGGAATCATTAGTTAAATGACTCCTGACCTGTCAGTTTAATTTGATTGCATCTGAGCATCTAAGGCTTTAGAGATGCGATCGCGTGTTTCTTGCAGGTGTGCTTTGGTGTATTCATCTAAGTTCCCACTCCGGTGCCTGAGGCTGCCGTTGATGTCTTCACGCAATTGGCGCAATTTTGACCAGGCAAGCGTTCGGGCGTCTTCGGGCACGTCCTCAGTCCGCAACACCATGCCGATTAGTATTTGCAAATGTTCTCGCTGCAAAGCCCGACGAAAGCTGGATATCTTCACCGATTTGCTATCTGCTGGCTGCAACTCACTCCAAATGTCACTGTGCAAGGTATTAAATAGTTCGGGTAGCGTCAGTGCTTGATTTGGCTGACTTTTCAGTTCCAAGTCGCGCAGACGGTTGAGGCGATCGCCCGATAGCACTTCTCTCAAAACAATGCTTTGCGGGAAGAAGATGCTGTCGTGAACCGGAAAATCAAGGCGATTAATTGCAATATTATTGCTCCAATCCATCCAGCGCGAGGGTGCTAACTTATTGAGTAGATCCGGCGGGAAATTAAAAGCGTCTTCCGCAAAGACATACTTTTGCAATGCTGCCAAGGCTTCGCGCTGCTTGGCGACTGGCACAGGTTCAAAGGGTAAGCGTCCGTTGCGGTTTCCGGGGCGATCGCGGTAGAACGATTGTCCGCCAATATACTTAGTAATCAAGAACACGTTTTGCAAATAGTGCATGAACGCGGTGTTAAAGCGATCGCTGACTTCGCTGTAACTTTCGCCGGTGCCGGGATACCCTTTATTGAGACGATCCCATAGTTGGCGGTCGATATCCAGTTGCGATCGCGAGTAACCAAGCGGATCGCCACTCAGGTCATATTGGTTCACGGTGGGATCGAGGTCAAAACTGTCTTCATCAGAGGCATAAGCTAATTCTGGCTGACTCGATTTCTTGGCAATCTCATCGAGAAACCGCTGTTCGGCGATGGGAATTACCCCGCCGCTGGGTTTATAACCATACTCAATCGCCCACTCGTCATAAGCCCCCACTTTGCTGGTATAGTAATCTCCTTGCTTGACGCCTTGGGGTGCCAAGTTGGGTGGCAGATAGTCCATGACGGAACTCACCATCCCCTTAGCACGGGTGATGTCAGTGTTGTTCAATTCCTCTGGGGTGAGGAGGGTACTGCCACGGAAGTTGTGTCTTAAGCCTAGAGTGTGTCCGACTTCGTGAGCAATGAGCAATCGCACAAATTGATGAATGTACTCTTTCATGCGATCGCTTCTGGGACTGACATTCTGCAATAGTGACAGCGACAGCGACCCAACTGCCATCTGATTGGCAAATTGCATTCCCTTGCATCGATGGTTGTGACCATCATGCTCTAATAACGAAGGTTTTACCTGTCTATTGGCACCATGCGCCTCTCCACCATGCGCCTCTCCACCATGTTTAGACGAGTGAGAAGGCAAGAAGCCACGGTGACAAATACTGCTGTTCCCCTTCTGGTTCGGTTCGATCAGGTGGCGATATTCCTGCTTGAACGAATTCACAAAGTCAGCGTCCACGATAATGTCAGCATCCAAGATTTCCCCAGTCAACGGGTTGACGCGCGACGGCCCTAATGCAAATGCGGCATCCAAAGAATTGAACCAGCGAATCGTGTTGTAGCGCACATCAGCCGGGTCCCAAGTCGCATTTTCTGGCATCTGCTGCACTGCGATCGCATCCTTGAATCCCGCCTTCTCAAACGCGGCGTTCCACATCAAAACGCCCTCGCGGATGGCGTCGCGGTACTCAACCGGGACAGTATTTTCAATCCAGAAGACAATTTGTTTTTTGGGTGGCGACAAGGAAGCTGCGGGATCTTGCTTTTCTAGATTCCAGCGCTGGATGTAGCGCACAAACGGATCTTTACCACTTTTACTGGAAAAATCCTTGTAAACCGTCGTGAAGTATCCAATCCGTTCGTCGGCAAGACGCGGAATATAGCCGTTGTTTTCCGGTAGCTGGGAGAGACTGTAATGTACCTTCAGGGAAAGGGCGCGGCTGTCAGGCAACGTCGGCAAATACGCCCCGTCATCTCCACTAGGGTTAGAGAAGCCGTAAATCGACTCAATTTCCATGTTCAGGGGGAAAGCTTTGGCAGCACCGAAGTAGGTTTTGTCTTCTTCTAGCTGGTATGAAGCCTCCAAAGCAGTTTTTAAATACGAACTTAATCCAGGTAAATCGCTGAGTAGCAGGTTCCCCAGATCGACGAGAATGGTTTGGCGTTGCGGATGAATGCTGATAATTTTCAGGGAACTGAGAACGGAGTCAGAAAACCCTCGTTCTAGCGATCGCTGTTCTGGATTGCCGGGACTAGTACGGAAGTTCACGTTGCGGACGGCAAAGTGCAAATTGTTGTTGACTCGACGAAAGTAGAAAAGCATATCTTGCAGCGGCATTCCGCTGTAAAGACCTCGTTCGCCAATTCCGGAGTCTAAGGTAATGGTGGCAAGGTAGTTTTTATTGAGCTGTTCTGGTTTAATTTCTAGATATATTGTGCCGGTTTGTTTGTTTCGGTAAACGGTAAATAATCCTTCCAGCTTTTGAGTGTTTTTAACCGTCTCATCGAAGGATTGAAAATCCGAATTTTCTATATTTATATCTTTAGCTAAAACCTGAGAGGTTACGACTGGCTTCTGGGTGTTTGTAATGGCTGCTTTAGCTGAAGAAACATTTGCGAAGAATAGTCCCAGAAGGAAAAACACGTAGAATGGCGATTTTTTCATTTTGTCTTTAAACTGATTGACGATTACTAATTCAAGTCGGAACAATGATGGGTTTGGAAAATAGAGATGCCATTGTCGTCTCTAGAGCCTGTTCGTGGCTTTAGCAGAGGGTCTGTACCAGATACATATAGGAAACCTACCCACCCAAATTTTAAAATTCCGGATTTTCTAAATCTGCTTGGCTACGAATAATTTGTATTTTTTTGATTTCCCTTCACCAGGTACTTTATAAACCTCCTCTAAGGGGGACTAAAAACAGAACACAAATCCTTTGATTTCTCTTCAACAAAATCTAGAGAGCTATGTTGCACGCTAAAGTTGAGCGTCATCTTCAACACCATCTTTAAATGCATCAACGTCTCCCTGTTTAAGGTTCCCGTTCCAGTGTTCAAAAATACTATCCGTCAAAAAAAACAAAAAAGTTTACAGTGACGCGGCGCGTTACTGTCTGATTGACTCCCCCAATACATCTTGGTGAACCTCTCCCCAACCTCTCTCTTGCAAGGAGAGGGGCAAAGAGTTCTTTCCCCTTTCCCTTGTAGGGAAGGGAAAAGGGAGTTAGGTTTTCTCTTTCACGTTGCACCATTTATCGTTGATCGCAGATTCACTTCGATTCCAACTGGGCGTTTAAGGCTTTGTTAATGCGATCGCGTGTTTCCAGAAGATGCGCTTTGGTATAGGTGTCGAGGTTCTTCTGCTTCGATGCACTATCCAGCGATTTCCGCAGTTGTTGCAGTTCGTACCATGCTAGGGTTCGGGCATCTTCCGGTACCGATTCAGTCCGCAACACCATCCCCAGCATGATTTCCAGATGTTCGCGTTGCAAGGAACGGCGGAGGCTGGAAATATTCGCGGGTTTGCGATCGGATTGCTGTACCTCTGTCCAAATGCTATTTTGCAAGGTGTCGAAGAGTTCCGGTAGCGTCAGCGCTTCTCCTGGTTTTGTTTTCAGTTCAATGTCGCGCAGACGATTTAGGCGATCTTCGGATAGAAGCGATCGCAATACCCGACTTTGCTGCAACAGCAGGTTTTCATGAATTGGATAATCCAGTCGGAAAATCGGGATCGGATTTCCCCAATGTCTCCAGCGCGACGGTGCCAACTGATTCAGCAATTGGGGCGGAAAATCAAAAGCGTCTGCGGCAAATACATATTTTCTTATTTTTGTCAATGCATCGCGCTGTTTTTCCAGCGGCACGGGTTCAAACGGCAAACGCCCGTTGGGATCTCCAGCGTGGTTGCGGCTAAATGACTGTCCGCCAATGTATTGACTCATCAAATTAGCATTACTGAAGTAGTAACTAAGTATCGTGTTAAACAACAGGCGCATTTCTGCATAGCTATCACCCCGCAACGGATAACGCTTATCCAAACGCCCCCACATCATCCGGGCGTTGTCCATCTGCGACTGTGAGTAGCGCAGCACATCGCCACTCAAATCCCAAAGACTGGCACCCGGATCGAGATCCAAGATGTCTTCATCCGTCGCATAGGCGTATTCTGGCTGGGGTGATTGGGAGGCAATTTGCTCTAAAAATCGCTTTTCAGCCACAAAATTTGTTGCCCCACTTGGTTTATAACCGTACTCAATCGCCCATTTGTCGTAAGGGCCAACAACGCCTGGATAATACTCTCCTTGCTTCACGCCTTCGGGTGCCAAGTTGACGGGAACGTAATCCATCACCGAACTCACCATTCCTTTAATGCGCGTGATGTCGGTGTTGTTCAATTCTTCCGGCTTTAGCAGAGTGCTACCGTGGAAATTGTGCCGCAACCCTAAAGTATGTCCAATTTCGTGGGCAATCAGGTGGCGGATATACTGATGCACAAATTCTTTCATTTCGTTGCTGCTAGGCAAGACATTGTGAACCAGCGATAATGCGATCGCTCCCATTGCTGATTGAGTAGCCGCTTCCATGCCATAGCAGAGATCGTGGTCTTGCAGGAGTTGCGAAAAATCGGGGGTAGATGATTGAGAATTTCTCTCTCCCTCTCTCTCCAATCCGTTGCAGAGATTGGGATTCCCCGCAATTTGGGAAAATAACCCGGTTCCCGACGACTGGCTTGACTCGACAAGGGTGCGATATCGCTGCCTAATCGATTGCACCATGTTGGCATCTACAATGATGTCGGCGTCTAAGATTTCGCCAGTCAGCGGATTGACACGCGATGGCCCCCTGGCAGAATATCCATCCAAAGAATTGATCCAGCGAATCGTGTTGTAGCGGACATCTGCGGGACTCCAGGTGGCATTATCCGGCATTTGCCGCACTTCAATCGCATCTTTAAATCCCGCCTTCTCAAAAGCTTTGTTCCACATCAGAACGCCTTCGCGGATGGCGTCGCGGTACTCAACCGGGACAGTGTTCTCAATCCAGAAGACAATCGGTTTCTTGGGTGGTGACAGAGATGCTTTCGGATCTTGCTTTTCCAAGTGCCAGCGATGAATATAACGAACAAAAGGTTCTCTGCGGTTGTCGTTGGAGAAGTCCTTATAAGCAGTAATAAAGTAGCCAATCCGGTCGTCAGCCAGACGCGGAATATAGCCGTTGTTTTCCGGTAGTTGGGATAAACTGTAATGTACTTTGAGGCTGAGTGCCCTGCTATCGGGCAAAGTAGCTAAATTTGCGTCCTCGCTACTTGTTGATGAGAAACCATAAACCGAGGAAATTTCGATATTGAGGGGAAAGGCTTTGGCGGTGTCGAAATACGACTTGTTGCTGTCGAGGCGGTAGGAAGTATTTAAAAACGTTTTTAACATTGAGGTTAACCCTGGCAAATCGGTCAGGAGTAAGTCCCCCATATCGATAAGCAGGGTTTTGCGTTGCGAATGAGTCGCTTTGATGTCTAGGGAGTAAAGGACAGAGTCGCTAAACGCCCGGTTGAGCGATCGCTCTTGCGGCTCCCCAGAGCGCGTGCGAAAGTTAACATTGCGAACCACAAAGTGTAAATTCTCGTTCACGCGACGAAAATAAAACAGGAAATCATTTAGGGGAACTCCGCTATAAATCCCGCGTTCTCCAATCCCCGATTCCATCGTCACGGTGCCGAGGAAGTTTTTATTGAGCTGTTCGGGCTTGATTTCTAAATAAATTTTGCCCGTCTTCTTGTTGCGGTAGAGGGTAAACAACCCTTCCACCTTCTCCGTATTTTTAACGATTTCATCAAAGCCAGACTTTTTAGTAGCTTTACCCGCGTCACCCGCGTCTGCCATCTGAAGCGCTGCCTGGTTGGCATCTTTCAGCAGCCCCAATATCGGTTGTAGCGGCACCGGACTGCCCTCCCCATACTGTTTTTTAGTATCTTTGACCATCCACGCAAAAGGCAGTTGCTCTGGCTGATTTTGGCTGTCTTTGATGACCCATACGTGAGAATACGGAGACGTGACAGAGGTAGGAATTTCGAGTGCTGACCCCTCTTCACTTTTTTGAGGCAACTTATTTGCGCTTCCCCGATCGAGAGGAATCTGTTGCAATTTATTAGTAAAACGGTCTGACTTCTGGCTTCCAGATAGCTGCTTCTTGGTAACAGCAGCCTCAAGCGATCGCATCTGTTGGCGATCGCCCAACCTTTCCACCGCTTTTAGAGGCACCAGCGCCTGCGCTGCTACTTGTAGCTCTATCCCGAACAACACTCCTTGTAGAACCAATAGATAGAACGGCAATTTTTTCATTTTGTTCAGCATCCGAATGACCATTCCTACTTCATCAAATCTTTAAAAAGTATTTCAGTATATTTACTGGAGCTTTACTCTAATTTTAGAGAATTGGGATTATGATACTTACGTGAAAGTCCTTAAGTATTTCTTTGCTAGAGTGCAATAGAAACTTTTCTCGTCAGTCTTTTCAGCGTAACCCAAAGGCTTGTTAAATGGAGACCTCCATTTAACAAACAGACTGTTTATTGTTATTGAAAACAGTCTAGGTGAAATTGTTCCTTTGTTAGTTCATCGCTTCGATCTGCAACTTTCAGCAGGTCAAAATTCTCATACCCAAAATTTTAGTGACATAAGGAAATAAGGTTTTTATGATAACCAAACAACGTCCCAGCTTACGCTTCTTGCTGTTCGCAACGCCTTTGATGGCTAGCTCTGCGTTCGTTGCTGCGCCTGGTTGGGCTGCAACTCTAGCCAAATCTGAAGCGACAGTAGAACTGAATAAATTTAGCCACTCACCTGTTGAGGTGGAGGCTTTTACTGAGGCTTTTACTGAGATATTTACAAGCAGTAGTGAGGTGACTGCCGATGCTGATGCCTTTGCAGAATTTACAGCCGATCCCTCCCCTAAAAAAACCTCCGCTTTCAATTTCTCTTTAAGTAAAATTGAGGGCGAAGGTAAGAGCTATTTTGGACAGGTGAAAAGCGTAGCTGGAGTGATTGGCTATAACTTTCTAGTAAATGCAGGTCAAACTTTCTCTTTCGATTTTTCAGCTTTTTTAGGTCTTAAAACCTCTATTGACGAACCAGAATTTGAATATGCTAGTGCGTCTGGCGAGGTAAATTTTCAGTTATATAACACCCAGAATAATAAAGATACGAAGACTTGGATTCCTTTAGACTTTTTTATCTTAGCCGGAAAAATAAAGACATTAGAACCTGGTGATTTTCTTGCTTATGAGAAGAGCGCCAACGTAACCGTTAAGCCAAATAAATTTTTTTTAGAGACTTCTTTTGGAGGCAACGAAGAAACTGCTGAAGCTTTTATTCAAGGTAAGTTTTCGCGTAAATTCGATAGCTTAACTTATCTAACCTTAGTAGAAACTAAGACAAATAAAGTGAAAGCAAGTAAGGCAATTGCTGAAACCCCAGAGTTTTCGAGTACCTTAGCTTTACTCTTATTCTGCTTAATGAGCGTTGGATATGAAGCCAGAAAGAAAGCTGTTGCAGTGAAGTCAAAATAAAAACGTCAGGCGACTAAAGTCGTAGCTACGCGAAGGAAGCCTGCCTACGTAGCCTTCATTTTTCAGCCTCTTAGTAGGGAATAGTTGCTGTAGGGGCACGGCATTGCCGTGCCCCTACAATGGCATAGAGATTACTTTTTCTAGAAGTCCCTAATAGGAACATCCTAATGCTTGTAGAAAGGGCGATCTGTAATCGCTAGGGATATAACAATTCTCGTTTGGATGCAGTAAGATTATATCCCACCCCACTTTTCAGGCAGGTGTCTATTTAGAAGTCACGCTAGATGTTGAGCGACTGCTACAACGATTGCCGGAACAGACTTCAACCGTGACGCATTGACTAATTGTACTCTCACTATCATCCGACGTAATGACTACGCTCTTGGCTTCTGCAACACTTTTTCCATCAGATGAGACGATTCGCTGAATTAAGACTTTAGAACGGATCACGATTGATATCCTCCATTCTGAATACTGAATTAAAAGCAAGAGTTAACATTGAATTTTAAATTCACCCAAAATTGGTGGCTTGTTTAAACCATTTGGTTATGAATCATATAATTTAACTCACTGGTTAACCACTCTTGAAAGAGTCTATCAAGGATTTCTTGATACCTTTCAGGGGTTAATTCCGCAGGAATGAACTCTTCAACCATTAAGAGATGATAACCTTGCTCGGTTTGGATGGGTCCAATTACTTCTCCGATTTGGGCACTAAATATAAGGGCGGCGATCTCTGGCTTTAAGTTCCAGCGGAAAAGCTTGCCTTCCAATCCACAATGATGTCTGCGCCTTTCATCACAATCGTAAAGATAAGCAGCTTGATGAAAATCGATCTCCTCTTCTTCAATTTGATAGAAAAGTTCTTGAGCGACCTTTTCGTAAGGAACAATAATTTGGTAGAGTAAAACTTGGTCAAAATCAAGCCGATTTTCCGCGAAGAATTTTTCGACTTCTTTAGAGAACAGAGAATTTGCTAACTTGCAAGCCAAAATGCGATCGCTAATTCCTGCCTCCCAGTCATCCACAGTAATCATCTGGTCTGCCAGCCATGCTAGCGTGTCTGAGGCTTTCTCCAAACGCTTCTCATAACGCAGCCTATCCGCGTCAGCCTGAATTTCTTCTGCGGTGACTGTTAGGTTTCTTTCCTGAGCCGCTTTTTCGATGATTCTTTGATATAAAATTTTTTGATGGACATCCTTCAACTGAAGATTTTTTTTCAGGAAATTAACCACTTCATTCGGATGAATAGATGCCCCTGAAAGATCGGTCATATCATTGTTATGACTCCACTCAGTTAGACTTAATCAGTAACTAGCCTCAGACCAAGGCCTGGAAAAACTCGGCTACCTAGCCCTACAAGGCTATAGGAAGCTCCTTCATTGTTGCTACTATTATTTTCAACAGAAAGGTCTTTACGTTGTTCAATAATCTCACTCTTGTCTGGAAGAGATGATAGCAAAGAGAAGTTGCTAATGTAGGTTGCGGCAACGGTTGATGAGCGGGAAGTGCCTGGGACGTTAGGGTTAGAGAAGGTTGCCACTGGCAAGGTGGTTGAGATTCCAGCAGCATTAGGGATGATTGTTGCTGGCGCATTAACTTTAGCGCTAGTGATATTAGCGCTAGTGATATTAGCGCTATTGGGATTGGCAGAGGTTGCAGGTGTAGGAACGGTGACGCTAGTGGGATTGGTAGAGGTTGCGGGTGCGGCAACAGTGACGCTCGTAATATTAGGAGAAGTTGTAGATGCGGCAGCTGTGGCGCTAGCGCTACTGGATGTTGCGCTAGGAGTGAAGACTGTCGCACTTTGGCTACTGGGAGTCCCTGTAGGAGATGTCGCTGTCGCACTACTACTACTGCCAGAACCCGCTGAAGATGAGAATGCGCTAGAGGTACTTTGACTGCTGCTGAAACCGCTATCACCAGACGAGGTTGCTGTTGCACTACTGGTAGCGGTGACACTACTAGAACCACCTCCAGAGGAAAATGAACTAATGACGCTTAAAGCGCTGGTGAAATCTTTGCCACCCGGAGAGTTAGCTTGGGAAGGTAGAGCAACAGATACGATCAAGCTTCCAGCTAGACCAAGATACAAAACGCATTGAGATGATTTAATCATATTGTTTATATGTCCTTAGATCAACAACTTAAATAAAGTCAGCAAGGCAAACTAAGGCATAATTATCTTCAGTTTTTACAGTCACAGAAGGATTGATAAACAGTCCAAGGTAGGGTATATCTTGAACTGTTATCTGCCAAATCTAGATTAATAGCCACCGGAAGTCCATGTTGAAACAGACATATTACCCTTGCTCCCAAAAGCACTAGCTGTGGCCTTCAGGCTATTTTTTGTTCCCTTGCTACTGCTAGTCGAATAACTAAAGTAGTCCGTGTCTTTGACATCGATATAATCTATCGGGATGTTGATATCTTTCAAAAAGTCGTGCAAGGTAATCTTGCTTGAGCCACCTGTCACCCCACTTGAGTCCGAAATTCCAGAATCGAAAAAATTTAAATCATTGATTGTCAATCCACTCATGGGAGTCCTCCTGCTAACAAAAAGGCCGCTGAAAGCCTTTTTATTTACTTAAAATTGGCTTTCAGCAGTTCTCAGACTTAAATTTGCTCAATGACTAGAAGTAATAGCCATCGTTAATTAGTTACTTTGGTAAACGTTGGCTGAATTGGAAGAAATTGCTACGGCAGTTGCTGGACCGAAAAATGATTTAGCCGTTGCTTTGGAAGAAGCGTATTGACTGAGATAGCTGTAGTTGCTCTTAGATGTGCTGTAGTAGCTATAGCCAGCACCAACAACGCTGGGAGATTGTTCGGCAACTTCTAAATGGCTCAGGTCAGAAATAATCATGGGATGTCTCCTTTTCAAAATGGGTTTAGTTTTTGCAGAAATCTAGTTGAAAAGCCAATCCCGGGGATAAGTTTCCCCAAGGTTTACTACTGAAAAAGCTCAAAGTTTAGAGCAGCAGTCACCTTTCATCAATTAATTTGGTAAACGCTGGCGTCATTGGTAGAGATTGCTACCGCAGTTGCTGAACTTAAAAATGATTTAGCACTTGCCTTAGAAGAAGCGTATTGATCGACATAGCTGGAATTGCTCTTATAATTGCTATAGCTATAGCTATACCAACCACCAACAACACTGGGAGATTGCTTCGCAGCTTCCAAATGGCTCAGGTCAGAAATAATCATTCGATGTCTCCTTTCCAGATTGAGAGTTTGGTTTACTTTTTGAGTAACCGAGTTAGAAAGCCTATTGTCGATAGACTTCCAGAGAGGTTTACCCCGATAAATGCTCAATATTTAGAGCATTATTTAACAGCAACCGCAACTTTTAAAAATTTAGTTGGGTAACGGTGGCTACATTTGTAGAAATTGCTACGGCTGTTGCTGGACCAAATACTGATTTAGCCGTTGCTTTGGAAGAAGCGTATTGATTGAGATAGCTGGAATTGCTCTTATATTTGCTGTAGCTGGAGTAGCTATAGCCAGCACCAACAAGACTGGGAGATTGGTCGGCAACTTCCAAATGGCTTAGGTCAGAAATAATCATTAAATGTTTCCTTTGCAATTCAGTTTTTTTCTGAAACAACCTTGTTTGGTTGATATAAACAATATAAACAGTATGGTTAAGGTCGTGTTGCCATTTTGGCATTTTTTCTCGATGATTTAAAAAATAGTGTGAGAGCAGTTTTTTGGCAATTGTAAAAGAAAAACCTGCCCCATTCTTTAGTAAAGATGAACGCGGCAGGATTTTTACGACTGGTCAAAAAATCAACTTCAATCTTGAAGAGCAGATTTTTTTGTTATTTTAATTCCCGAAAAATTGAGTTTATTTTTTGAGTTTTTATGACTAACCAGGGATCAAAATGACCCCCGCTTCCCCGTACTTGTGGCTCAGCGATCGCTTCTAGATAACCAAGGTCTTTAATTGTGCTTAAGCACTTGTGTGACTCTAGGCTCTCTGACCCGATTGCAGCCCTTTGATTATCTGTATTTAAAGTATCTGTTTTACAGTTGGTGTGTCTGCCAACTTGGCAGTTTTCTTTGAGCAATCGGTTGTATGTTCGGTAGGGGATGTAGTGTAGGGGATTGTAACCAGCAAACCGCAATAGTAAAACGCAAGCCCAAGAATACTTTCCTTCCATGATGGCTTCAACAACTTGATTAAACTGTTCGGAATTCATGGTTTTGTCAAGTTTAGGATTAGAACAGGGAATGTGATAAGCCATAACAATTGCCCTTGGATAAATTTGGTTTTACAAACTGATGCCGCCTTTTTGCATCTGGCGGATGGGATCTAACAGAATGTCGGCAATCCGGCGTCGGCGGATGATAATCTCCGCAGAGGCAGTTTGACCGGCTTTAAATTTGATGTTTTGACGATCTGCATTGATATAGTTACGATCCAGCGCTACTTCAATTCGATAGACTTCTCCCAGTCGCTCATCGGGTTTCGCATCGGGAGAGACGGATTGTATCTTCCCGGAAACGATACCGTACTCTTGATAGGGGTAAGCGTCGAATTTGATTTTTACTGGCATTCCCGTTTTTACAAAGCCCGCTTCTTGATTGGGTAAACTGGCTACGAGAATCATGGGTGCTTTGTGGGGAGCGATTTCGGCAACAGTTTGGCTGGGTTGAACCACTTCGCCAACGTTGCGGACTTTCAGAGACGACACCACTCCATCAACGGCAGCAGTCAGAAACCGTTGTTTGAGCTTTGCTTTAGCGGCGTTCAGCAGATTTTGAGTTTCAGCAATTTGGGCTTTAAGCTGAGTCATTTCAACTTCTAATTCCTGAATTTGCTGCTGTGTTTCTATCTGAGTTTTGCGCTCTTGAGCTTGTTTTTGAGCGAGTTCTGCGTGGAGTTGCTGTGCTTGTGCGAGTGTCTGCTTTAAATCGCCTTGACTTGAAGCGATCGCGCGATCGCCATCTCGCAGAGCTTGCTGGGCCTCAAACAGTCGGTCTTTAAGAGTTGTGTCTTCTTCTAGTTGAGTTTTGGTGATGGCACTTTGGCGATCGCGCATCATTTGCTCGGCATCCAGCAAATATTTCTTGGAGATCGCCCCCTCTTTGACCAGCGGTTTTACCCTCTCGACTTCCTCTACCGCCGCCGCTACATCAGCTTTTAGTTTCTTGTGCAGTTCTGCCGTCGTCGCCGACAGGGGTTTTAGTGTTTCGAGTCTTTCTTGATTCGCCGTCTTTGCCGTTTGAAGTTGAGCGATTTGTTCGCGGGTAGCAGATCCTTTGGCATTGACTTCGGAGATCGCAGCAAAAGCTGCTTGAGTGTCTGAAGAAGCGATCGCTGTCTGGGTTTTCACTTCCAGATGCGTTTTCTCTAGAAGCGCTTGCTTCTGAATAAGTTGCATTTGATTCGTTGCCAGCATTTGCTGCAAACGCTCTACTTCACCCGCCGCAATTTGGGTATCCAGTTCCACTAACACTTGACCGGCTTTTACCGCTTGACCTTCTTTGACGGCAATGTTGGCAACCTTCCCCATTTCCACTGGGTCAATCTTGTAGACGGCTCCTTTGGGCATTAACCGTCCTTGAGCGTGACCCACTTCGTCAATTTGCCCAAAGGTAGCCCAAGCCCCAAAAGCCAGACAGAAAGCCATTCCGCCCAATATCAGCTGACGAGGAAGCGTGGAAGGTGGCTGGTCAAGCACCGTCTGCAACGAGGTAGACCATTGGTTGGTTCGAGTCTCTGGAGAAGTGGCAGACGCGAAATGAACTTGAGAATTGCTAGCTGTTTCAGTCGAGGTGGGCTGTACGCTCATTTCGATAGAGCCAGTCGCACCCCCGTAAATCTCAGCAAAAGAGCGATCGCACTGACGCTGAATCTTGCCAGGATGAGTAACCGACTCGCCTTGAGTCGGAGTACGGGATAATATCCCCTGGCTATCGAATGAATTCTGGTTGCTACCTGTATAGCCTGAGCCAAAAGGCTCAACGGGTGGAGTTAAGGGTAGGTTTGAGGCCGTTGATGCAGAAATCGATCTGATTGGTTTTTGCATGGCTGTGGCCCAGAATGAGCAAGTTCAAAGTTTGAGATTGAGGATGGCTCTCGTTGCTTGGATTTAACGAGCGGTGCCATTTTTAGCCGGTTTCAGCAACATTTTGGTTTGGCTTTTCATCGTTACCAATTTTTCCACAGGAACTCCCTTTTTATCCTAATTTCTGCTGCTTGGAAAGTCTGCCAAATTGGCATATTTTTTGCCAAATTTTCTGAATTAGCTGCCAATTCACCGACGACTGGAATTGATGATTGCAATGCTACTGAACAAATGGTCGTGGAAGAAGAATTTGGCAGAACAAGAATCTTTAACATCGTAACGGTTGTAATTTGCTCCACATTCCTGCCAACGGATGAAACCAATTTCAAGTAAAACTGTAATAATTCATACAAGTTGGCTCGGTTTAGAACATTTGGAGTTAAAGATCCAGTTGTTGCTGCGCTAGATGGTAATAAAGACCTTGAAGCGAAATCAGTTCATCATGAGTACCGCGCTCAATTAGAATGCCTCGATCTAAGACCAGGATGCAGTCAGCGTGTCGGACCGTTGAGAGTCGGTGGGCAATGATAAAAATTGTGCGATTTCGGCTAATTCGAGCTAAATTTTGCTGGAATCGCCGCTCGGAGTCAGTATCTAGAGAGCTGGTAGCTTCATCTAAAATCATAATTTGAGGATTTCCCAAAAGCGCTCGAGCGATCGCAATTCGTTGTCTCTGTCCGCCAGAGAGATTTGCCCCCCGTTCCCCAACTTTTGTGTGATATCCCAACGGCATATCTTGAATAAAAGCATGAGCTTCGGCAAGTTTTGCCACTTCAACAACTTGCTCTAAAATGAAGTCATCCGAGTAGAGCGTAATGTTTTCTAAAATGGTTCCAGAAAACAGAAAACACTCCTGCGGCACCACCCCCAACTGACTCCGCAAAGATGAGGGAGAAACATGGCGGGTATCGTGACCATCGACACAAATTCGACCGCTTGTTGGCTGATATAAACCCTGGAGAAGATTGACCAAGGTACTCTTTCCAGAACCGCTGCGCCCGACAATTGCCACCGTTTGCCCAGCAGTCACTTCAAAAGAAAGATTCTGAAGCGTATTGCGCTCTTGATCTGGAGAATAGCGGAATGTTACATTCTCCAATTTCACCTCGCCCCGCAACTGAGGCAGAACTAGCAAAGGTTTTTGAGGACTTTCTTCGGGTTGAGCTGAAAACACATCATTCAGCCGTTCCACAGATACCAAAACTTCTTGCAGTTCATCCCAAAGGTTCACCAGTTGCAGCACGGGGTTGATGACACTACCAATCATCATATTGAACGCCACAAACTGACCGATCGTGAGCCGATCCTGAATCACCAGGGTTGCGCCGTACCAAAGCAATGCCGTGGTACCCAAGGTATTAATGAAGCCGCCAGTGACTTGCAAGCCATTTGCCAGTTTTTGACCCTGAAATTGGGCATTTAGGGTGCTGGTTAAACGAGCTTCCCAGCGCCAGCGCAATTCTCGCTCCGCTGCTGCTGCTTTTACTGTAGCAATGCCGGTCATCATTTCCACGAGTGAGGAGTTTTGTCCCGCTTCCTCGTTAAAGATTTTCCGCGACACCCCTCTGAGAAATGGACTCGCCACTACCGTCAAAATGACAATCGGGGGAATTAGCGCCACCACTACTAAGGTGAGACGCCAGTTGTAATAAGCCATCAGCCCCAAATAGACGATTGCCATTGAGGCGTCTAACCAAGCTGTAACCGCTTGGCGAGTTAGAAACATCTGGATTTTCTGGTTTTCCTGAACGCGCGTGATAATGTCCCCGACATGGCGCGATTCAAAAAAGGCGAGGGGTAAGGTTAAGGTATGGCTGATAAAGCCGCCGATTAGGGTGAGGTCTAATCGGTTGCCAAAATAATCCAGCAGGTATTGTCGAATTCCCGTGACGCAGACGCGCCAAACGCCAAATAGTAGCAGACCAAGGCTGAAGACGTGCAGGGCGATCGCGCTTTTGTGAACAACCACCCGGTCGAGAATAATCTGGGTAAACAGGGGGGTAATCAGACCAAAAATCTGGATCAGCAGAGACGCCAGGATAATTTGTCCGATCAGGGAACGGTAAGGCCAAAGCAAACCCCAAAAGCGATTGAGAGAATTTTTTTCCGTTGGGGTGGCATGCAATGCTGGCGTCGGATCGAGAAGCAGGGCGTATCCCGTCCAACTCGCCAGAAATTCCGCCTGGGAAAGCGATCGTCTGCCGACAGCGGGATCGGCAATCAGGATGCGATCGCCCTTGACTCGGTAAACCACCACATAATGATCGCCCTGCCAGTGGGCAATCCAGGGGTTTTTCCCCTCGATTAAGCGGTTTAAACTCGCCCTGACGGGTTGTGCGTGAAATCCGACCTTTTCTGCCGCTGCGCCTAAGTTCTTCAGGGAGGCACCGGCACGCCCCACGCCAGCGAGATTCCGTAAGGAAGTGATGCTAAACCGTTTCCCCCAATATTGCCCTATCATTGTCAAGCAGGCAGCACCGCAGTCGGAAGAGCTTTGCTGCTCAATCAAGGGATAGCGTTGCCAAAACCATCGACCCGGACGCTTGACGGGTTTGGGAAAAGCAATCGGAGGCGATTCAGGGGGCTGGATATTTGCCTGCACATCTGAGTGAATTTGTGGCGGTCGATTGCCATTCCAAGACGCTGGTGGAGACAGGTTCTTTGGCTGATGCCGCAATTTCCCTTCCTCCGTAGATTCACGGTGCCCGTTTTCAAGCGATCGCTCGGCAACTGCTTCTGACTGCTCTGAGAAAGTTGCTGCGATTAGCGCAATTGCTCGTGCTGCCTCAAAGTGTTGCTTAGGCAACTGATAAACGACTAAATCGGTCTGGGCAATCCAACTGCTCGGTGTGGGATGAGGATACCCCCAACTTTGTCCGATAGGGGGGGGTAAATCTGCGTCTTGTCGGCTTTCAATTTGACCGCTGCGTAACCAAAAGCGACCCGCCTCGGAGGGTGTGGATTCAATCAAAGATGCTCCCGCTTCGATCCGCGTTTCTACTAGGTAGGGCAACAGTTGTCGTAGCCTATGGCTGCTCAAGCGCCGCCAGTCTGTAGAGGTTTTGAAGAAAATCAGACATTGCCGCCAAATTGCCTGCTGTTGCAGGTAGTCTTGCAGATTCGGGAGCCGCTCTAACCAAGGCTGAAGGTCTGCAATTGAAATCCGAGCCACAATTCCGGCACTGGCAGCGATCGCGCTCGTCAGCTCGCAATGATTGCCAAATACCTTTTCTGCCCCAAAACTTTCTCCCGATTCCACCACCAGAGCGGGAACTTCCTTACCCTGTGCTGCGTCTAAAGCCAGTAGCCGCACCCGACCTTGACAAACTAGGTAAAAATCCCCCTGATTTTGTTCATCACGAACTGAATTTCCTGAGGCAGTGGCGGCACTATAGTTAACAAGGCGATCGCCCAGTTGAAAATCGCAAAGTTCAAATGCTCCCTCGAAGTCGGAAGCAAAGCTCGTATCTGATTGGGACAGCCTCAAGAGATTGAGGATATCGGGAAGGCTAGAGTAAGCGTTTTGTATGTCCTGAAGCGGAGGATGACCCTGTACCAGCATCCGATTCATCAGTGAGCCTCTTAGCTTTCAAGGTTTGTGATTGGCTCAATATGCGTTTCCGGTAGGTATCGCAGTAGTAACCGCTAGAATCCTTAGCCAGAAAGCATCTTTTCGATAAATTTCCCGAAAACTATAAACAGCCTAAAATTTTTAACTTTAGGTTTTTGTAAAAAAAGCATTAAAGGGAAGTTAAGGCTATTTAACCGTTAACAATGTATATGTCTTAGTGAATTTACTGAGGATTTGTCAACCGAGGCGCTAACGAATCTCATGGCTTCCATACAACTTTACAGAATCTTTACAAAAAAATGATGGAAGCTTTATGGAATCGTTCGATTTGTTCATCGTAACTTTACAATAAACATTCTTAACTCCGTAAATTCCGCACTGTCTTTCGCAATTGATATTTAAATTCGTTAGTGTAGCAGCAAATTCTATCAATCTGATATATTTCACAAACGGGGATGCTGCTCAATCCTTCTTGAATCAGACAAACTTAACCCCCAATCCCCCTACCAGGGAAGGGGGATAATTTCACTTTCGCCTTAGAGGATGCTGTTGGCTAATCGGGGAAAAACGATTTCATTTCACATTTTTACCGCTACACTGAATGCTTCTCTTTTCTCCAATTGAGTGGAGAGTTGGGGGATTAAATGTGTAGCATCCCCAAGGGAAATTCGGATAACAAAAAATATCGGGATACTGCCGTTAAAAGTGCGTTATCATGCCGTAGATTGCCCAAATTGCCATTGCTCGCAGGTAATGACTAGCGCGGAAAGTACCGGCAGCAGTAATCGCTTCCGGGGTTCGGAATTGCAACCCATTCTCATAAATTTGCTGCACCACAGCTTCCGTCATTTGGAAGGCTTCCTCTTTCATTCCCATCTGGATCATGAATGCTGCTAGCCCAAAGTTAATACCAGTCCAAACTTCCAGGGGATGAGTCGCGTCGGGGTTTGCTGGTGTACCGTCGGGTTTGACGCCATTAACGGCACCGATAAAGGTTTCAGGTTCGGAGGGCGGGAGGTGCCGATTGAAATTCAAAAAACAAGAATTATAGACAGTTTTTAAGGCAGATTCGGCACGCTCAAGCGGCACGAGATCGGGTAATTTTAATAAACGAGCGTAGAACTGACCGCATAGCTGATCTGCCATCACGATATCAGAGCCGCTTTCGCTATCGAGCCGGTAGTATTGACCGTTCCAGAGTTTTTCTTGATACACCTGCCGGGATTGTTTTAGCCAGATTTGGTATTCGGTAATTGGTAATTGGTAATCAGGGGAATTTTCTTCGGAGTTGAACTCAGACTTGTGTAATATTTCACCAATGGCGATCGCTGCCTCCAATGCTGCAATCCACAAGCCGCCGCAGTAGGCGCTAACCCCCTGCAACTTCCAATCATCGAACGTTTGATCGGGCGCACCCGAATTTTCGGGAATCCCATCCCCATCGATATCAAATTGCTTGACATAAGCAAGCGTCTTCACAATCGGCACCCAACACTCGCGCAAAAATTCGATATCTGTGGAACCCGTTAGGACAAAATCTCGATAAACCTGCAACACAAAGTCGCAGGGTAAATCTTTCCACAGGTTGCAATCTTGATAGCTGGTGTAGTTCGTTTTCTCCCACGGATGCTCGTTGGGGGCACCCAAATCGTGGGGCGTCGCATCGGCGGCTTTGCGAATGGCTGAGGCTTGGTTATAGCCGATAATTCGGGGCGTCTCGTCGTGGGTGGAAATCGCCCGTGCATAAGCTTCTAGCACCGCTTTGTCCAGTTTAGGCCAGAGCATCATCAAAGCAAATGAGCCGTAAAGTCGCACATCTAAGCTTTCGTACCAGCGATAATCCAAGCACTCTAGGACGCCAAATTGCCCCACGGGGTCATCTTCCGAAGCCGCTGTCCAGAGAGTGCCGCCGTCGCACAGTAAGTACAGCTCATTAAACAGCGCCATTTTGAACCAATTGGGCAAGTCTTGACGCTGCAAAATCGGCTGTTGCCATTCTCGGATCGCATCCTTCCACATATCATCTTGCTTGAGAGCGGTGCGAACCATCGACCAGGCATTTTTGCCGTTTCGACCAAAGAAATCGGTGTAGCGGCGGTAGTATTGAGTGCCCAGATTTGGTTGCTGGGTACTCCGTGAGAAGTCCATCACTGGAAAATCCCAGCAGACGATGAAGGGAATTTGGCGAGTTCTCCCAGGTTTTAGAGTAAACCGGACAGCGATCGCGCAACCGATTTGTTCTCCCGGTGCTGCCGGAGTTTCATCTTCTCGATCTGGCAACGAGCCATTACAAGCGAATAAATCCCAAATATCTGAGCCATCCCCGATCGGGTTCCAACGACCGTGATAGAAGACTTCTAAACTAGGATTTGTGACAGTTGCGATCGCCCACTGTCCTTCTCCCTCTCCGACTTCATCGTGTAGCCTCACCCGATCTAGCAGACAACCCACTCGGTGGAAGTCCACAATCCACTGATTTAAATTTCCGGTACTATCCCCCCAGCGCGGCTGGTACTCGTAAACCGGACTGCCATCATCCCGCACCTGCACTTCTGGAGATTGAATTGCATTCGTAAACCAACCTACGACATTCTGCCACGTCAGCATGATGCTAATCGTGATCGGCTTATCCGTAGGATTGTGGGCAGTCCAGTGAAAGATTCCTGTCGGGTAAGAGCTTTCTTGATAGTTACCAGCCCAAATGGGGGAGAATTGCTCGCACGTCAACTGAGACTGAAAAACCCCTTCATAAACAAACCAGCTGCGGGGATACAGCGCATGATAGGTTCCAGTGCTGCCTGCTGAGTTTGATTCCTCGTTTAATTGTTCATTTTTAATTTTTGATTCGCTCGGATACCATAACCACCGGGATAAAGTCCCATCCTCAGGCGGTTCTGTACAAAGCGCATAAGCTTGCGCGGGGGAGTCTTCTGGCTGCTCGAAGACGCTGAACTGACAAGCAGGCAGGCTCCGGAAGACGTGTTCTCCGCCATCCAAATGCCACAAGTTAAAGTCGCCACGCGAAGAACGACCGATGCATCCGGCTCCAAAGCCACCCAAGGGCATCCCGTGCCAAGGGCCATCGTCGAGATTACTAGGGTAGCGAACCGTGTGGGGTTTGTCCCAGCCGAGACCAATGGGACGACTCCAAGTACAATCGGGGATTTCGGGGCGAGGGCGTTGATAGATCATGCCTTGATTTTACGGTCTTTCGTTCCTACGATTACCCAAATTTTGTCAGTTCTTCTCTAGCTTCCCGATAAATTGGGGAGTTAAGAAGTCTATATACTGCAAACAAAAAACAAAATGTATTAGCATTGCATATTGCGTAGTATTACTTAATTGCGAAAACTTTTCTTGTTGATTTCTCCTGAAAAATACGTAACTTAATCTATATTTTACAGGCATCTTTTTATAACCATCTGTATGACTAAATGTTAAGAAATTGCACTACAATCTTAAATTTTTAATTATTTCTTTACCTCTAAAAAAATGACAAACTTCACTAAACTTTTATAGATTCTTTATCATTTCCAATGCTTATTTTTATGTCTAAAGGGGGATGATAAAAAAATATTCAATCTGAATCCAAGAGTATTACATGGAAGTTATCTCTCAGAAAACTGATTCATCAGCGAATCCACAGCCAGAGTTGGTTCAAAAAAAAGCTGACGAACTTCTCAAACGATACGCTACCGGACAAAGAACCTTTAGTAAGGTAACAATGCAGACAGGCAAGCTATGTATTTCTACATTTAACTTGATGGGAGCCAATTTAAGAACTGCTTGTCTAAGCGGAATTGTCCTAGTTGGCGCTAACCTAAGTCAAGCTGATTTGGCTGCAATCGACTTAAGGCGATCGGATCTCAGTAAAGCCAATTTAACTGGCGCGAACTTATGGAAAGCAGACCTCAGTGGGACAAACCTTAGTTATGCAAATTTAAGTGAAGCTTTTTTGGGGGGAGCTAACTTGAATGGAGTGAATCTATATGGAGCTAATTTGAGTCGATCCAATCTCAGAGGAGCCGATTTGTTGGAAGTTGACTTGAGCGGAGCCATTCTGACTCAGGCAATTATGCCCGATGGCAGTATCCATGAGTGAAAAGGATTGGGAACATCTTAAGGGATGTCCAGAACCAAAGCAGAATATCGCCCAACGCGAAGAGGGCGCGGCGTTTGTCTAGAGGTATCCCTTGGCTGAATCAACGCGCGATCGCGTTCCATCTACTCTCCATGTATATGTAAAATATCTTAGGTCTACCTACTTTGCTTCCCAATAGCAGCGCGTTGACCGTTGTTGATTAATTAGAGTGTATTTGTAAAATGGGTCTTAAAATCGTCGAGAATTTTGACAGTAGTTTTGCGCTTCTTCCAGAAGCGAAGGAAGCTCTGTTCAGTTTATTAACAGGTGAAGCTTTTCTCACCCAAATTACCGAACAGACAAACTGGGAAGGGGTTGAGTTTACAGAATTACTTTTTCAACCTGTTCCTTACAGCACTGCAACTCCCAAAGGAATGCCAGCAGAATTTGAAACATATAAAGAATCTGACGATCATATTATCATCAACGTGCCGCCGAACTTTATGTTCAAAGCAAAAATATTTAAACCGTCTCGTCTTTGTGCCATTTATAGAAAGGCGCAGTTAAATTAAGATAGGCTAGGTGGTTGAAACCGCAGCTATACACACAAAACCTGCCTTCTCTGGTTTAAAATTTATGATTTTTCGTTAGTCCGCTTGGCGCGGACTTATTTTGTTTAGCCGCGATTTCCAATTTCCAGGGCTAATAAGTTGACGATGAGCGCTTCTCCATAAGTCGTCAAAGCGAGATACCCGACTTCTTGAAGAAGTCGGGTATCTGAATTCTTAGCATCTTACAAGGCAATTGTTTCAAGCTTGTGCAGCGTTTATTTAAAAGGACTCCAAAAATAAAAAATAGAATTTTTAAAATAGCTAAAAATAATCCAGAAGGTAAATAGACAAAAATATTTATCTATCATAAGGTCATAAAGTGAAAACAGTTTTATCAAGTTAGTCTGAGGACTCAGCTAACGGTCCTATGTTAAAAGTGTTAAAAGTCACGCGCTCTCAACTGCAACGTTATGGTATCGCGGCTTTATCAGTCACCTTAACGCTGCTGCTGCTTCTGCTATTGCCGCCGACTAAAACATCCATTTCACCGTTGTTTTTTGCCGCCGTGACGTTCAGTGCCTGGTATGGCGGACTGGGGCCAGGGATAGTGGCTACGATAGTGGCTGTTTTAGCTAACAACTATTTCTTCGTACCTCCGATCTATCAGCTAGCAATCAGCCGTGAGACGGACGTTCTCCAGCTAGTCATATTTAGCTTAGTCGCACTGCTGATTAGTTCGTTAAATGCAGAATTACTGGCTGCGAAGCAACGAAGTGAGGCAAGCTTATCAAAACTAGAAGTAAGCTACCGTCGCCTGATTGATACAGCTCACGAAGGCATCTGGTTGATTACCCCAAACTTGCGGACAGATTACGCGAATCAGCGGTTAGCTGAGATGTTGGGTTACAGCGTCCAAGAGATGGGCGATCGCTTTGTTTTTGACTTCATCAATCGAGAGGAACGCATCGAGGCAGAGGAACACATTGAGCGAAGTAAACAGGGAATTCGAGAGCAATTTGACTTTCGGCTTCGCCGTAAAAATGGCGAAGACCTTTGGGCAATCCTCTCCACAAACCCGATTCTCAATCGGCAAGGTGAGTTTATCGGGGTGCTGACAATGCTGACCGACATCACCAAGCGCAAACAAACCGAGAAGGCACTCCAAGAGAGCGAGAGGCGCTTCCGACGCCTGGTTGAGGCGAATATTTTTGGTGTCACCTTCGCCAACTTTACTGGAAAAATCAACTACGCCAACGACGCTTTCCTGAAATTAGTCGGATATGAGCGGGAGGATTTGGTTTCGGGTCGGCTTTCCTGGGAACAGATAACACCGCCGGAATATCTGCATTTGGATGCACAGGCAGCCGAAGAACTCAAGAAAAATGGTGTCTGTACCCCATTTGAAAAAGAATATATCCGTAAAGACGGGAGCCGGGTTCCCATTCTTATTGGTGGTGCCCTGTTACAGGAACCTTACGACCAGCAACAAGAAGGGATGGCCTTCTTGATAGACATAAGCGATCGCAAGCGAGCGGAGGAAGCGCTGCAACTGCGATCGCAAGCACTCCAGAATCAGCAGCAATGGCTAGAAGACGTGCTGAATCTGTTGCCATCTGGCTTGTTGTTTATTGAGCCAGGGACGGGTCGAGTCCTCTTCGCCAACCGAGCCGCTGACGAGTTGGCAGGAGGCGAATTTCCCAAAAATAAACCAGCCGAAGAGTACCACACCGTTTACTATTGCACGGATGCGACGGGAGCGCAGATTCCCGACGAGCAAATGCCAGGGGTACGAGTGGCACGCGGCGAACGGCTCAACGGGTTTGAGATGAACTGGCACACGCCAGGAGGAATCCGTCCCTTGATGGTCTTTGCGGATACCCTGCCAGCGATGCACGGTCACTCTCCTGTCTGTGTCGTAATGTTCCAAGACATTAGCAAACGCAAGCAAGCAGAAGCAGCTCTGCGCCAGAGTGAGGAACGGTATTCTACCTTAGCGAGAGTTTCACGGGTGGGAATCTTCCATACGGATAGTCAGGGAAAGTGTTTGTATACCAACGAACGCTGGTGTGAACTTACCGGAATCACTTCAGAAGCAGCATTGGGGGCAGGCTGGGAAACTGCCCTTCATCCGGATGATCGCCAACGTATCTTTGCCGAATGGTATCAAGCCGCGCAGGAGAACCGGCTTTTCCAATCAGAGTATCGATATCAACGTTCCGACGGTTCGGTGGCTTGGGTATTAGGTCAAGCGGCTCCTGAAATTGGAGAAAACGGTGAGACAATCGGCTATGTTGGCACCGTTACTGATATTAGCGATCGCAAACAAATAGAAATTGCACTGCAAGAAAGCGAAATGCGACTGCGGCGCATCGTTGACTCAAATATCATTGGCATCTTTTTCGGCGATCTGAGCGGCAAAATTACCGAAGCCAACGATGCCTTCCTGCAAATCGTCGGCTATACGCGGGAGGATTTACAAGCTGGTGAAATTGCTTGGAATCTGATGACTCCACCAGAATACGTCGAGCGGACTCAGCAGGCGGTTAACGAACTCAGAGAACAGGGAGTTTGCGTTCCCTTTGAAAAAGAATTGATCCGTAAAGATGGCAGCCGCGTCTTTGTACTGGTGGGGACTGCTTTGTTTGAGGGATCTCTACAAGAGCAGGGTGTCTGCTACGTCCTCGATCTGAGTGAACGCAAGCGAGCCGAAGAAGAACGCGATCGCCTCTTCAAGCTGGAACAGGCAGCACGCGCTCAAGCGGAGTCAGCCAACCGGATGAAAGATGAATTTCTTGCTGTCCTCTCCCATGAGGTGAGAACGCCTCTCAATCCAATCCTGGGTTGGGCAAAACTCCTCCGCAGCCGCAAGTTTGATGAAAAAACCACCGCCCGCGCCCTAGAAACGATTGAGCGCAATGCCGAATTACAGTCGCGGCTGATCGAGGATTTGCTAGATATTTCGCGGATTCTGCAAGGCAAACTGAGTTTAAATATTGCCCCGGTTAACTTGGTGGCAACGATTGAGGAGGCGATGGAAACGGTGCGTCTAGCAGCTGAAGCGAAGTCGATTCAAATTCACTCAGCGATCGCTCCCAATCTGGGTAAGGTATTGGGGGATGCCAATCGCTTACAGCAAGTCGTCTGGAATCTGCTCTCCAACGCTGTTAAATTTACACCGATAGGAGGACAGGTAAAAATTCAACTTTCACAAGTCCCAAGTCCAGAGAATTCTGAATTCATTCAATCAAAATTCAATCAAAATTCCTATGCCCAAATCCAAGTAAGAGACATGGGGAGGGGAATTCACCCAGACTTTTTGCCCTTCGTCTTTGATTCCTTTCGTCAAGCTGATAGCCAAACGACACGGGTATCCGGGGGATTGGGGTTAGGACTGGCAATTGTCCACCACCTCGTAGAACTTCATGGGGGTACTGTTACGGCTGCAAGTCCGGGAGAAGGGCAAGGGGCAACCTTCACTGTGACGCTACCCCTAATGACAACTGCGCCTCAGACGAGTCAGGACAATCCGTTACTTGATAATTCTCCAAATTTGGAAGGGGTAAAGCTACTGGTTGTAGATGATGAGGTGGATACGCGGGAGTTAATCGTCTTCATTCTCGAAGAGTGTGGCGCACAGGTACGCGCTGTGGCATCGGCGGCTGAGGCGCTGGAGGCGCTAGCTCAGATGAAGCCGGATTTGCTGTTGAGCGATATTGGAATGCCTGAAATGGATGGCTATATGCTGATTCGTCAAATCCGAGCCAGGAGTGCAGAGGAAGGGGGAGAGACTCCCGCGATCGCCCTAACCGCTTATGCTGGCGAAACTGACAATCAGCAAATACTAAAAGCAGGCTTCCAGAGACACCTCACCAAGCCAATTGAGCCAGACGAGTTAGCGGTAGCGATCGCTAGCCTGATGAGCAGCATCAGTTCCTGAAGCTACCCTTCCCGAAAGAATTGATGTTAGCTCAGTTGCACTAATTTAGTGCCGCATTTAGAACAGAACTTTGAGTTCGCTGGGTTCTGATTTCCACAGTTAGTACAGAAAACGTGAGTACGAGTCTCTAGAGCCGGAGAATGATTTGACGCGACTCCAATTGGCTGAGTTGCAACAGGAGAATCAACAGGTTGAGTACCCGGTGAATAAAGCTTGTAAACTTCAATCATCTCCTGAATGACTCTTGCTTCGCGCTTGTAATTTAGGCTATCGGTTGCGCCTTCTTTTTCTAGTTCGACGGCACGCCGATCCAGATATACTTTCAGTTGGTGATACAGAGCTTGTTTTTTCTGCACCGTGTCAGCTTGGGTTAATTTTGCCGTCACCTGACGCTGAATTTCTTCTTGATCCGGGCGACACGCCAACACTTGCAGCACTTGCACCGCTTCTTCCCAACTAGAAGCGATATCAACGTTTTCCAAACCAATTACGGTTTGTCGGGTATAACGAATTACCTTTTCTTTGGTTAAGCGATTTTCTTCTATTCGCAAAACTTGTAACGCCCTTGCTTGTACAACGAGGCGGAAAATATCTGGATTTTCTGGAAAGATATCCCAAAACGGCGGTTCTTTTTGAATGTGAACGGGAATCGGCGGTTCTTTGCTTTCGCCTTTAAGTTGCGCCCGTTTTGCCTGAATGGATTGTCCTTTCCAATCTTGATAAGATTGCTGCAACTCCGGCATTCCCTCAATGCAACGCAGAGAGAAACCACCAATTTCTTGTACAAAGACAATCCGGTGACGTTCAGCTTCTCCCAGCGGTGTAATCCCTTCGTTACTGCCAACTCTCTCCCGCAGAATCGGGATGAGCTTAATTGCCGCTGGATCGCTGCTGTTGCGTCCGCCAACCAGGGCGACTTTGGCATTGAGTGCGGGGGTAAAGCCTGCGTCTTGACGTTTGAGAACGGCGTCAGAGAGTAAAATCAGCGGCTTCGATTTGCTGTAGGCCGTGCCGATGCGGTTGCGGATTTCGGCTTCGTCGTTGTTGAAGACTTTGAATAAGCGATCGCAAGCTGCCAATTCTCGCTTCAAGCGGCTACTTTCCGGCGCATTCATCACGACCAATTTAGCGCGATCGCCAATAATTTCTTTAAAGTCATTCTCCTGCACATCTGCCAAATTCGGCAGATCGAACAGCCGCATTACCTCACCCGCCGCACGGTTACGCTTCCACAGCGGACTTGCTTCTGCGAGAACCTGTACTGACAAATTGCTACAAATCCCATCAATTCCCAACTCGTAGCGACTCTTAGAACCTTCGCTAGCACCCGCTTGTTGCTCAATTAAATCTCGATATAATTCATTGAGTTCTTCGCGGTTATACAGCTTAATCCCATTCACAATCAAAGCATCAGCACTATCCGCTTGTCGATCCGCTTTTTGTTGAAAATTATCGCGGGTTTGCTTCAATTTTTGATTTAAGCGTGCCAAACGGCGGTTTAATTCATCCAGATGTTCTAGCATTCTGGTAATGACTTCTAAACCTAAATATCTTGCTTGAGTTTGAATGGTTGCTACCAAGCTACCTTCTAACCCGGTTAGCGCTAACTCGCAGGATTTTTCCATATCTGCGTGCTTGGTAAGGGCAAACTTATTCTTAAACTCAGTAATATCTTGCAGCGCCTTTTCGTAATCTCTCTGTCGTTCGGTTTCCTTGGGTTGCCAAACTTTTTCTGATTCCCGGCGGAACTTTTCGGCGGCATTTTCAAAAATTTGGCGCACCGCCGTCACGAAAGCATCGGCAAATTTTGGCCCTCTCGTGCGATCCTCAATAATCCGATAAAACTCTTCGTCTAACGCTTTTCGTCCTTGTTGTACGATGCGGTTGCGGTTATCGTACATCTTTTGCAAGAAGTCACCGTGCAATCGCTCGTCCGGACTTAATTTCCGCAAATGATTGGCTTTATATTCTTCAACTTTTGGCTGGAGATAGTCTAAAAACTGGAGAATCTTGCCCTTTTCTGAACCAACAATATTTACGCCTTGCTGGGTACATTGCAACTTATTATCCGTAGCAATTTCATTGCGGATAGAGTTTACCCAAGCGGAGATTTCGGTGATATATGACCTGTCACCAGCCGCAGATAAATCTGCAATCAGTTCCCCTTCTGTAAGGCGCATCCGTTTCAGGTCACTTTGCACCATCTCTAATACATTCGGTGGCAACTGTACCGATTCATTCAGCCACCAGCGAATAAAATCAGCGGCAAGTCTATCTGATAAATAAGTGCGAATTTGAGCTATTGGAATTTCTACCGTAGATAACCCAAAACTCATGAAATTTTTAGGATAACCGCGTCCCCCAGGATCTGCCTGCGCCCAAGCTCCTTTAATATTATCTCGAATCGAACGTTTATAAGGCGCAAAATCAGAAGTTAGATCAAGGAAAATGTTTTGGGAAATCATCTCCCGAATTTGGTCGAGAGTAAATTCACTCTCCCCATTTTTTGTTCCAACCAAATAAGTAAAATCAAAAGGCGCAGATTTACTGCGAATTTCGTCCACCAAACCGCTGCTAAATTGGGCAATATATTCAGTTCTATAGTCAGAAAAATAGCTCAATTCCATCAAAGCAGCGTAACCGTTAGCGAGAACGCGATCGCCGACATTGATACTGGCGAAAGCCGTCGGCATCGGCACAATCGCCGTCACCATCGGACTCGCTTGTCCCCGCAACCAATGGCGGACACAATAGCCGATATCAATCAGCATTCCGCTACCAGTCCCGCCGGATAGAGAACCCGTTACAAAGACATTTAAACTCGTCGTATCTACCTTAATGCCATAGCGATCGCGCATAAAGGTTTCGTGTCCTTTGACGGCATCAGCAGCTTCATTAAACCGTCTTTGAAGTTTGTGGTAATTGCAATAAAAAGCAAATCGCCCATAACTGCGAATTTGTCCTGCACCAACTTCAATTGCCCCAATATTTCGCTCTAATTCGGTAGGAAACCAACTCTCTATCCAGGGATAGTTTCCCATATCCGACATAATTTTTTTGACTTCACTACCAGCAACACTTGCCCAATATTTTTCGTTGTCTTTGAAGGGAGAACCAGCGGCGGCAGGATTATTGACTTTGTACTCTCTATCTGTATCAATAATTAAAAAGCTGATTAGGGGGAAATTTTGCAAACTGCCATAAGTTTCTTCTACTAAGCGGCGTACTCGTGACAACACTTCATGCCCGGTGCCTCCGATACCCACTAATACAGTGGGAACCATGCTTTTCTCTTCTACTGCCATAAGATTTTCTCCTAGTAGCTATATTTTAGAATTTTTAACGCAAAGGAGCGCAAAGGTAAGCGCAGAGGTACGCAAAGAGAAGATTTTATTTGCGTACCTCTGGGTTTTAAAAATCTCACCTAACATTTAACAACGATATCCAATAAATTAAATAGCTGCCAAACAATTAAAGGTGTCAAAACACTCCAAAATAGAGCATTACTTAAGGATAATTGACCAGAAAGTGACCGATTAAAACCAATTAAACCTTGAAATAACCACCGATCCAGGGGTAAAATTAGCGTCCACATTAAAGCAATCCATGTCGCCCCTAGCCCCAGAATAAGCCATTTAAGGTTACTGTTGAAACGGGTAAAAAATGTGTCGGTGAAGAGCATTTCTAGATTATTCTGTTCGCCAGACAGATAAATACCGCCAGTAGCTAAAGCTGCGGCTTGCAATTCTGGAGAGCCTTCCCCTATCACAACTGTATTAATTCTAACTTTACGATTCCTGGCATCGGTGATGATGGCTGGTGACACGTTAGCACCGCCATCGGTAACTAACAGTAATTCTCGACAGCGCTTTTGCCCAATAGTGCCGAGTGCTTCCGTACCTTTTTGAATTGCTAAGTTAATATCTGTCGTATTGTTCGCGACCAGTTGAGGGAGATCGGGATTTGCCAAAGCTTGAGTTAATTCGGCGTCCACTTGTTGACTGTCTGTTTTAAAATCACCCGTAAGCGATCGCACAACTCCCCCAAATCCCAAAACCTGTATCTGGTTTTTGTTTCTCAACTGCTGGGCGTTTTGTTGCAAATACGACCGCACCGCTGCGACTTCCTGATACATAACTGTACCTGGGGCGTTAAACTCCGTACTGTAAGTGCTGCTGCTGAGGTCGAGAGCGATCGCAACTGCTACTGGCGGCCTACCTAATCCTAACAGCCAGATGAGTGCCGTCACGACTATACACGCTCCCAGCAACATCAACGGAATCTGGAATAACGGATACAACCACAAACCGCGACGAGAACGACTCACTTAGAACCCTGTTGTAAATTGGTCATGAATCATGAGTCATTAACAACGACTCATGACAAGCAAAAACAAACTATAAACTACAGTCCTTCAACTACCAACTCCGGACTGCAATCAACCCAAAAACTCCTCTCTCCTCTCTCTCCTCCCTTCCCTCTGCGTCCTCTGCGTCCTTGGCGGTTCGTTCTCTTCTAAATCGGGTTAAATTCATACTTAGATCCCGGCGGGCCATTAGAACCAGGCGCGGCTTGCACAAGCGGAACTTCATTGAGAACATTAAAATCGGTAGCAGTGCCGCTAATGGGCACTCCTTGATTCAGCAGTTGAGATACGCCTGACCGAGAAGGATTTTGGCTAAAAGCAGACGTTAAAGCTTTCGTCGCATCATAAGCGGTAGCGGTGCGCCAACTGACACGTCCTTTCCAAATCGTGGCAGCTTGGTTAGCGAAGGGATCGTTCGGTTGAGAACTCCAGGGAACTGCCAGCACAATGCCTTTAATCGCGTCGCCGCCAGAAGTGAGAATTGTTGGGTTATACAGTTCATCTCCGCCAATTAACTGTAACCCTTGCGTCCCTGTGGGATTGGCTTTGGCAATCGCAACGGCTCGATCTACTTTATTCTTACTGAGTGCCAAGAAACCAATTTTCGCCCCCGCCGCAGTTGCATTCTGAATCTCAGTAGCAGCATTGAAGTTGGCACCCGTGACATCTACTTCCTTAACAACTTTGCCATTTACTTTAGATAAAGCGGTGGTGAACTGCTGCTTTAATTGCTGACTGTAAGGACTATCGGCGTTATAAAAAACCACCACAGACGGCGCGGAGGACTTTGCAGCGGTATATTTTGCTAAGGTGGTGCCGACGGTTTGCAGATAAGTACCCAGCAACTCGTTGGCTTTTTTGGCGAGGGGGATGGTTTGCAAGGTAGACTGACCGCCAGAACCGGGAGTAATGCTAGTGCTGATGGGAGAAAGGACGGTTAATCCAGCTTGTTCGTACATGGCAATCGCTTGCTGAGAGCCATTATCTACCCCATGTCCCAAAACGCCTAAAATATTCGGTGACTTGGTAAGGTCTTGCGCCAAGGAAACCGCTTTTACCGGGTCAACATCGTTGACAATCACGACTTCTAATAAGCGTCCGGGTGTCGCCGGAGACTGGTTAAACTCGTCTTGTGCTTGTCCCACACCCCGGAGAACTTCCTTCGCCGTGTCCGGACTGGGGGTGATGGGGACTACGACTGCCATTGTCAGAGGATTTCCGGCTTTTTTGGCTTTGGCGTTATTCAGGTAAATTTTGCTTTCGGGATCGTTGGGGTTGACGCTAACCGCTTGTTGATATTGCGCGATCGCTTCCTCCCAATTTTTCTGGGCAAACGCGACTGCGGCGGCTGTTTTTTGGGAATTTGTTGCATCCTTTAACAGGATTTTCTCGCCTTGACTGATCAACTCGGCATTATTAGCGGTATCGCTTGCGATCGCTTGCGGATCGGCAGTTTCCGTGGGTGCATTGTCGCTAGCGGTGGGAGATTGAGTCTCAGGAGACGCAACGATTGCCGGTTGTTTATTTCCCTGTGTCAGTTTATACAAGCCAAATCCCCCCGCCAGTGCCGCCAGAATCCCCAGCAGAATCAGGATTGGCAGCAGAAGTGAAGGCTTAGAACCGGGCGGCTTAGAGATGACCGTTTTCTGGCTTTTCTGAGGATTCATTGCCTCTCTAGGCAAGCCGCAAACAATACAGTCTGGCCCGTGATTTTCCTGGGGTGGATGGGCTTCATTGCTTGGGTACTGTTGATTGTTGTTTTTCGGTACACCATCACAGATCCATTTGCCTTGCGTATTCAATTCTGCCAATCTCCCTGGTAGCCATACTTACTATTTATTCTAATAATTCCAATCTTCTGCCGGATAGAGCAACTGTATCATTTAATTCTTGTTAGCGCGGCAACGTTCGCTGCTCCAGACGCTTTAAGATAGTGAAGGTGCATTATCCTTCACTAAGCTTGTGAAGCGTGAGCGCAGAAGTGTAGAGATAAGGTTAATTATTTTTAGCGCTTTTTTGGCAGTAAGATGACACCTAAAGGAAGAACCTCTGAGCTTAAGCCTAAATCTAAATTTAGGGATAAATTCAAGAGCAATATTTTTTTCCGGAATTTGTTCAAGCCACCTCTGTGAGATTATCAAAAAGTCAAATAAATAACTCAAAAAATACCGATGACTTCTGAAAGCGATATTCCATCTCTTGCCAGCCTAGAATATATCCCTTACCTCGACGAAACCGGACATTTACCAGAGAAATTTCAGGGAAAAATTGGCGTATACGCAATATTCGATCGAGAGAAAGTGCTGCAACTGATCAACTATTCCCGCGATATCAATCTCAGTCTCAAGCAACATTTAGTACGTCAACACGAACGCTGCTATTGGCTAAAAGCACATACTAGCGATCGCCCAAACCGTACCCTGCTAGAGAGCATTCGGAATGCCTGGATTGAAGAAAATGGTGCCGTCCCTCCCGGTAATGGTTCCGAACAAGCTGCATGGAACGATCCGATTGATGCAAAACGAGCCATGACCGCTGAGGAACAAACTAAGTTTACAAGTCCAGCGATGGATGAAGTCGGGCAAGGGAAGCTGTTAAAAAATGTAGCAAGGCGCGTTGAAGAAGAAATTTTTCAACAGCTCAAAACTCGTGGGGTTCAAGAGGAACTCCGCTTTAATCCAAAGTTAAAAGAAAGTGGCTTACTAGACCTAAAGTAAGGACGCCATAATCGCAAGTCTTCTACAATCCTTGCACCAAGTAACCCCGACCGCCCTAACATCCCATGAATCCACACCTGTTGAACAATCGCTATCGCATTATCCAGACGCTGGGAAGTGGTGGATTTGGTAACACCTTTCTGGCAGAAGATACTCATATGCCGTCACGGCGTCGCTGCGTAATTAAACAGCTCAAGCCAATGGCAAACAATCCCCAGATGTTCCAGATGGCGCAAGATCGATTCCAACGGGAAGCGGCTATTTTAGAGGCGATGGGTGAAGGTAGCGATCAAATTCCCAAGTTGTACGCCTACTTTTCGGAAGCTGGGCAGTTTCACCTGGTGCAGGAATTGATTGAAGGGAAAACCCTGACCAAAAAGGTGCAAACTCAGGGGTTAGTGCCTGAAAGTCAAGTTAAGGAGATACTTGTCAGTCTGCTGCCTGTCTTGGATTATATCCACAGCAAGGGCATCATTCACCGGGATATCAAACCGGACAATATTATTATCCGGCAACGGGATGGGAAGCCGGTATTGATTGATTTTGGTGCCGTTAAGGAAAGTATGGGTGCGGCGGTGCATCCAGGGAATGCTCCCGCCTCGATTGTAATTGGCACGCCGGGATTTATGCCGCCGGAACAGGGAGTCGGGCAACCCGTCTTCGCCAGCGACATATATAGTTTGGCGCTGACGGCGATTTATCTACTCACGGGGAAACTACCGCAAGATTTACCAACCGATCCGCGAACGGGGGAGATTTTGTGGCATCAGTCCGCAGCGAATGTTAGTCCGGGTTTTGTTGCTGTCTTGGATAAGGCGATTCAGTCGCATCCGCGCGATCGCTATTCCACTTCCAGAGAAATGCTCGATGCTTTACAATCGGGTGCAACTCCAACGGTGGCTTCTGCTGGGGGTGCTGGAGTGTCTAATATGGCAACCGTTGCGGTGTCTCCGGGTGGTGGGAGGAACGTTTCGCCTGCGCCCGTCAATTTGCCGCATACCCCTCCAAACCCTGCGCCTGTAGTTGGTCAAGGACGGCGATGGAATCCTTTGCTAATCGGCATTTTGGGTGGATTGACCTTGGTGGGTGCTATTGTCGGTCTTACCCGATTTTTCAGCAAATCACCCGAATCACCGTCTCCCGTCGCGTCCTCTTCACCAACATCAGAACCAACCGCCAGAGAAACAGAACGCACCCCTGAAAGAAATCGGCCTCTGGAGACATCGCCCTCTCCATCACCTGATTCACCGACAAGACAGGACGAAGCGACGCCTCCGCCGGTTATTGCTGAATCTCCGACACCAAGATCGGAGCGATCGCCCGAACCCGAACCAGCGCGAACTCCCGAACCAGCACCTGTTCAATCTGCAACACCAGAACCCGCGCGATCGCCTGAACCTGTGCGAACTCCCGAACCTGCACCCGTACCCCAAAACAATAACCCGAATCCAAATCGTCCAGTTTCGAGCGTTCCCACATTTCCCGTCGGTACATCAAGAAGCACTATCCAAGCATCCCTCGGCACTCCAAATAGAGATGTGAGTGGTGCTTGGAGAACCCGCGCTGTCGTCTATAACTTAGTGCCAAATCAGATCGATCTTGGCTACTTATTCGATCGGAATTCCGGTCGTCTTCGCCAAACTGAAGCCTCCTTTTACCCAACAGTAGATCCTCAAGTTGTGGAGACGACTTTAGACGGATTATTAACAGGTGGAGCCAACAATTATACTAAACAGGGACTAAAACAGGTGCAACAGCGTCGGAGGAGTTCTTACACTTTTACTCAAGGCTCTTTAAAAGGTATGATTGTCCGCCAAGATTGTGATGTTATTTACATCAGTATTTGGGATGCAGATTTGCACGAACACAATCCGTCTGCTGCCAGGAAATGTTAAATATTTTCATCGTTAACTTTGGGAGAATTCTAATTATTTCTGCTTGGTTAAAGCGACAGCAAAATATAACAAATGCTTGTAGCGACATTGTTTACAAATAGTATTTTTCAGTCTACTTTAGTTGATTTTTGCTTAAGCTGGGCGATTTAAATCGCTAGCGTTTGAACGGGTTAAGGATTAAAATATATCCTTCCGCTTTTGTACCCAAAAATTGATTGTTAAATAGACTACCGCGTGCAGCAACAAAATTCCCCAATTTAACCCTAAATTCTGCCACGTTGGATCGTAAATAGGCGTTTTATCAAACGGCATCGGCGCAAGCGTACCATTCGGTAAAAATATCGGATCGGGAACCATTGCATTGACATTGACCAAAGAACCGTAACCACCAATCGACCACCGACTTAACATCAACCAGGAAATTTTACTGGCAATTCCTTCTATCTTAAATAAAACCCCGGAAAAGATAATTTGAGGTAGCAAAAGTAAAGGTAAAGCACTATTCGCTTGCCTGCTATTTTTGGCAAGGGATGAAACCAGTAAGCCTAAACTCATGCTAGTAACAAGCGTCAAAAAGGTATTTACTGCAAATCCTAAAGACCAAGGTATCAATTCAGGTTGCGGAGATTTGAAACCAATCAGAATTACTGCTGAAATCAGCAAGGTTTGCAATAAGGCTAGCGCGGAAAGAACAAATGTTTTTGAAGCAAGATAAGGGATTAACCCTAAATTGACCAATCTTTCTCGCAGGTAAATCGCAGATTCTTTGACAATTTCTTGCAAAGAACTGGAAAGTCCGACCCAAATCGCAGCGCAGGTAAATACAAATAATACTCGCAGCGCTAAAGGTGCAAGGGCAGGATCGGATTCGCTACTAAGAATGAGAGGGTTTTTCCCACCAATTGCTAGGGGAATCAAGGCGATACCGATGGGAGAAGTTAGAAGAGATAAGGCGAGATAGATGCGATCGCGTCTTATCATCTTCAAGTAGCGCCCACTCAGCAAAGCTAATTGCTTCCACGGAGAGATACTGGCTTTTTGGGGAGGTGAACTGGCGTTTTGTGGCGTATGACTGCCAGCACCGAGGGAATTTGCAATGTAGCGTTGATAATCGGGCGATTGGCGAAACTGATTCGCGTATTGTTGAACGATGGCTTCCGTTTCTTCTTCTTTCTCCTTATCCAGTTGCGTGTAAATATCGGCAAAATTATCCGTTGTCACTCCAAAAAATTTCAGCGCGTCCTCCGGGATGCCATAGTAGCAAAGTCGTCCGCCGCGACCGAGAAAAGCAACGCGATCGCACATTTTGATATTCGCCGTCGCATGAGTGACTAAAATAATCGTGCGTCCCTGATCCGCTAATCTCCGCAACATCTGCATCATCTTCTTATCCAAACCAGGGTCGAGTCCCGAAGTCGGTTCGTCTAAGAAAAACAGCTTTGGATCGGCTAAAAGTTCTACCCCAATGCTGACTCGCTTGCGCTGACCGCCGCTGAGATGTTTGATTAAGGCATCTTGGCGATCGGACATTTCAATATCAGTTAGAGTTTTTTGCACCACCTGTGACACATCCGTATCCGGCGGAAGTCGCAGCGCCGCCGCATAAGTCAGCACCTCTACCACCGTCAAATCTCGGTGCAAAATATCATCTTGGGGCACATAACCAATTTGCGTGCGGTACATATTAAAGTTTTTCTGCAAATTGTCGCCATTGAGATACACCGCACCTTTAGCCGTCTTCTCAATCCCCAATAAAGTCTTCAGCAACGTGGATTTACCCGTTCCGCTTCCCCCCACCAAAGCCACAAATTGCCCTGGTTCAATTGCCAGGGAAACGCCATCCAGACGCCCTTTGATGACCAGATTCTCAGCATCCAGACGAATTTGATTGCCCTGATCAAGTACCACCAGATTGTCGCCGCGTAGCACCAGGGTAAATGACCCAATGCGAATGGTTGTCCCCTGTGACAGGACAGCAGAACCCGTGACTCGTTGCCCGTTTATAAAAACGCCGTTGGTACTGCGATCTTGCAGGATGTAGCGCCCCTGAGAGTCCGTATCAATCGTGGCGTGACGCCGAGAAACGATGGGCGAATCTAACTGCATCGTGGCATTGGCGTCGCGTCCGATTTCCACCGACCGATTTTTCAGCGAGACGGGACGCGGTGGCGTCAGCATTTTGGCGCTGGAGGGATTGAAATACCTCAGCTGAATTAAATTCTGGGGATTTTGACCAATTTGAATTTCAATGCCATTTTCCAGGCGATAGCCTTCTGTGGGCGTAATCAATCGGTGATCTACAAACAACTTATTGGTACTGGGTTTGCGTCCATCGCCGTCATAAATGTAATAGTCATCCCCATCTCTATGTAAGACGGCTTGGCAAGCGGAGATGACGCGCCAATCATCTGGAACAATTAGATCGGCGAAAGCGCGATCGCGTCCCAGTATGTGTCGGTCTGCTGTCAGTTCCAAGGGTGGTAAAATCTGCCCCTGATTATTTAGCACCAAATAGGGATTGGTGCTGATAACAGTCCGCTGCCCTGGCTGGGTGGTCATTGCATTCTCTAAAAGTGGGTAACTTTTTTTAGGAAAATGAAACCTTTCCGAGGTTTCTCCTTCTTTATCCTTCTTTAACTATTGGTAAATTTTGCTGAAACTGCTAGAAATGTCCTGAATACCTGATGTTATCTTCTAAAGAAAACCTTACGCGGTGAAGGCCAATGATGCCAACGCTGTTGGACAATCGCTATCGCATAATTCAGACGCTGGGCGCTGGAGGGTTTGGCGAAACCTTTCTAGCAGAAGATATCCATATGCCTTCGGGCCGCCGGTGCGTCATTAAGCTACTCAAGCCGGTGACGAATAATCCCCAGGTTTACCAGCTAATTAAAGATCGATTCCAACGCGAAGCCGCCATTTTAGAAGAGTTGGGCGAAGGCAATCACCAGATTCCCCGGCTGTATGCTTACTTTGCGGCTGGCGATCAATTCTACCTAGTTCAGGAATGGATTGAAGGGGAAACGCTGGCTCAAATGGTGCAACAGCAGGGATCTCTCAGCGAGAATTCGGTGCGGGAAATTTTGGTAAATCTGTTACCTGTCCTAGATTACGTGCATCACAAGGGGATTGTCCATCGAGATATTAAGCCAGCCAACGTGATTGTGCGAAAACGGGATACCAAACCCGTCTTGATTGATTTCGGCGCGGTGAAAGAAACGATGGGCACCATCGTCAATTCTGAGGGGCGTACTATCAGCTCAATTGTAATTGGGACGCCTGGATTTATGCCCAGCGAACAGGCAATCGGACGCCCACTTTTTTCGAGTGACTTGTATAGTTTGGGTTTGACGGCGATTTATCTATTAACCGGCAAACTTCCTCAATCCCTAAATATCGATCGTGACAGCGGCGAGATTCTGTGGCGTCAGTATGCTTTGAATGTTAGCGCCAGTTTGCTAGCGGTGCTGGATAAGGCGATTCAGTCTCATCCGAGCGATCGCTATAAAAATGTCCAAGAAATGCTCGATGCTTTACAAACTCCAGTCTCTCCAATTCCCCCCACGGTTCCTTACATTCCCCCGCTAGTCGTTTCTCCACCTCCAGAAAACACCTATCAGCCATCCACGGTGCCTTCTTACCCTCCTGAAGTTGCTTCTTTACAAACCACTGCGGTGTCATCCTCCCAACCTGTTGCCACCAGAACTATCTCCGATTCAAGAGATTGGCAGAAGGCTGTGATTTTAGGCAGTGCGATCGGGATAGTAATTCTGGGTGGTATTTTATTCAAAACTGGAAAGTTACCAAGTTTTTTAACGAACCGACCTCCCAATCTAGAAAATACTCAGCAAGCTCAACAAGAAGCCGTCACGTTAATTAATCGGTGGGTAAACAGCAAGCGAAAAATATTCGCTCCCCCCTTTAATCGCGAACTTGCTGCCGAACTGACCACGGGACAACTCTATGAGAATACCGTTGGAGAGGGCGGCTCAATGGCTTGGCTAGAGAATAACAATGCTTACTACCAGTACGGCGTTCAAAAAGTTGGAGATATTGAAAAATTTACCGTAGATGGCGATCGCGCAACTATCGAAATCAGGGTAACTGAAGAACGTACTCTCTATAAAAACGGTAATATCGACCCCAACGAAACTGACTTCAAAACTCGGTTGGTGCGATACACTTTGCAATCAGTAGACAGCAAATGGAAAATCCTTGAATACAAAACGATCAGAGAAATTCAATAACTCCCCGTGCAGTTCCTTGAAAATTATTTAAAACGAGAAATCAGGAAAACTTAAAAACCATAAGGTGCAGCTCGTGGGTCAGCAACCACAACCAAAACCGAATAAACGTGCCCAACAAATTGCCAAATTTAAAGCCAGACGTGCAGCTCGTGCCCATCAAGTCAAGAGACGGGTGCGACGGCTGCGATTTGCGGCTTTAGCGATCGCCTCCGCTACAATCTTTACAACTTGTGGGTTAAGGTTAAATCGGTTGGTAACTCAGCGTCCAGCAGTCGTATCCGAGCAACTAAATTCTACCTTGCCGGTACTTCCCCCTTGGGCTAAAACTGCATTATTACCTCTTCCATCTCGCCTCCCCGGACGCAATCCTTCACAACTTGTCTACAATGTCAAGACTCCGCCAAACTTTAAACAAAGTCAGGAGTTGGAAGAAATTGTTGATGATGTTGTTAAATTGGCGACCGAGAAAGACTTACCTATAAAGCCTTTATCTATTACCTTAATCAACGTTAAAACAGGTGAAATTGCCGGATATAAACAAGATACATTGAGATATCCTGCTAGCGTCATCAAAATGTTTTGGATGGTAGCTCTCTATGCTCAGATAGAAAACGGGATTTGGGCAGACGAAGGTGCATTTTCTTTATATGTGTCCAAGATGATCAAGGAGTCTGATAACGAGGCAGCTAGCTTCATCCTTGACCTGTTAACAGATACGCAATCTAGATCGAAAATAGAAAATGATGAAGAGTTTAAAATATGGCTAGATAAACGTCAACAAGTGAATCAATTTTTTAGAGGAGCAGGCTACAAAGGCATTAATATTAGCCAAAAAACTTTTCCAGTTCCCTATCTAAGACTTCCAGAGCCTCTAGAGATTGATTTGCAAATGCGAGGCGCTCCCAAAGACCCCATTCGGAATAAGATAACAACCGATCAGGCAGCTAGGCTCTTGTACGAAATGTGTGGAACTGGACAGGCTGTTTCCTCAGCCGCTAGCGAAAAAATGTGCGGATGGCTAAGAAGAGATTTGCGCCCAGAAATGAGAACGCAAGAGTCAAAAACCTGGGGTGACTTCAACCCCATCCAGGAATTTTTTGGCGAGGCTTTGTCTGATGTGGATATTGATTTTTACTCAAAGGCGGGTTGGACTTCTTTTTCGCGCCAAGAAGCGGCATTCGTCGCAACCAGAGATGGTAGCACCGTTTATATTTTGACAGTCTTTGGTGACGATGCCGCCTACGCCCAAAATAAGACAATTTTTCCCAAAATGTCTCGTTTAGTCTTCGATCGCATGGTCGCCCGGAATTCCCCCTAGGAACAAAAGAGGGATTAGATTACCTAAAAAATCACCTCAAAAAAAAAGGAGCCTTCTTTAGACTCCTGAATCGTAATTCCTGTTTAGCTTCAGGAAATTACTTCATTTCTATTCGGTGATTTTTTGCTAAGTAGGCGGATGCAATTAAATTGAAGATTTTCGTAGATTTTCGTAGGTTAGCTGGAAAAACGCAAGGAAACCCCAAATCTGCATGAGTTACGCGATCGCTAACCCATCCTACAAATAATTAATCCCGCCTACTGAATGGCTAATGGCTCATTGAAAAAAACCATTAGCCATTAGCCTTTTACTTAACTGCTACCTTCGCACCAGCTTCTTCCAACTGCTTCTTGATATCAGCAGCTTCTTCTTTGGCAGCGCCTTCTTTAACTGGCTTGGGAGTAGATTCTACCAAGTCCTTAGCTTCTTTCAGACCCAGACCCGTGATGGTGCGGACTACCTTAAGAATGGCAATCTTCTTATCAGCTGGGACATCTTCCAGAATCACGTCAAACGCAGTTTGCTCTTCAACTGGTTCCGCAGCAGCAGCAGCACCAGGAGCCGCCATCATCATCATTCCACCAGCAGGGGCAGCAGCACTAACGCCGAAAGCCTCTTCAATCTGCTTAACGAGTTCAGAAGCTTCCAGCAGAGTCAGTGATTTTAGTTGATCGAGAATTTGGTCAGTTGTAGCAGACATTTCAAAACTCCAGTAACGTTATTCTTGTTACAGCCTGCCTAGGCAGGCTTTGTTTGTGTAGCCGCGAATCCATTCTTTAGGCGTTTAGGTAGCTGCCTTCATCGGCAGACTTTGTACCTGTAGCCGCCAATTTATTCCTCAGACGCTGAGGCAGTAGCAGTTGCATCGCTTTCGCCGTTGCCACCTTCTTGCTGCTGCCCGGAGACCGCTTGTAGTCCTCTTGCCAGCGAAGCTGGAACTTCGTTGATAGCCACAGCAATCTTGGTTGCCAAGCCATTGATAGCTCCAGCAATTTGCGCCATGAGTTGTTCCTTGGAAGGCAAATCTCCCAGCGCTTTGATGTCAGCTTGGCTCAAAGCTCGACCTTCCATCACACCACCCCGAAGTTCTGTCTTCTTAGTGGCTTTTTGGAAGTCTTGGTAAGCCTTAATTGCGCCGCTCAAATCATCCTTGACTAGCAAGAAGGCAGAAGAACCCTTAAGGAACTCTGACATCGGTTGCCAGTTGGAATCACCCTCAATGGCAATTCCCATCAGCTTGTTCTTGCTCACCTTGCAAACGGTGCCGCTGGGACGCAGCCGCCGCCGCAAGTCCATAATCTCCGAAACTGATAACCCCTGGTAATCGATGACGATTGCCAGCTGAGCTACATTTAAAGTTTCTTTGATTTCAGCGACCATCGCCCGTTTATCTTCCGGCGTTCTACCCATGTATCTTTCACCTCCTTTAGAAAATGCAGAATGCCAAACCTAAAAAAGCCCAATTAAAAACCCCAGCGGTTGAGCCGGGGTTACGCAATATCCCAAGGAACCCTTTTCAGAGTTCGCATTTTTGGTGCAGTTTCTGCCATGTTGCGTGTGGCGAGAAGATTGACCTTAATGCGGTAAAGTCGCAAACCTAGGCAGGAAATTAAGCCATTAGCTCCTGCTGTCTCCGGCGCGTGCTATTCAGTTAATTGGGTTGAAAACTTTAAATCTTGCTCCTGTTGTTTACTTCATCGATTGCTCCTGTAAGGGTGGGAAACCCTTGCCCCTACAGGGCTGAATCTTAGGCAGCTTCAGTCAGCTTTAAATCGCGCAGGGCGTTGATGTCAATTTCAATCGATGGCCCCATTGTCGCAGATATGTACACTGTGCGCCAGTAGCGACCCTTGGCTCCAGAAGGACGGTTACGGTCAATCGTTTCCTGTAACGCCTTAAGATTCACGAGCAAGTCTTGAGTTGGGAAGGCAGCTTTGCCAAACAAAACGTGGACGATCCCAGTACGGTCAGCTCTGAATTCTAACTTACCAGCTTTAAATTCAGCGATCGCCTGCACTAGATCGAACGTCACCGTCCCACCTTTGGGATTGGGCATCAAGCCACGGGGACCGAGCAAACGTCCCAGTTTTGCTACCTGGGGCATCATATCCGGTGTCGCCAGCAGCAGGTCAAAATCCATCATGCCTTTTTGGATTTGGTCAATCAGCTCTTCGGAACCGGCAATATCAGCACCGGCATTGCTGGCTTCTTGGACCTTTTCCCCTCTGGCGATTACGGCAACTCGAATTGTCTGTCCAGTTCCTTTGGGCAAAGCAACGGTTGTTCGCAGCTGTTGGTCGGTATATTTGGGATCGATTCCCAGGCGGATATGCGCCTCAGCAGATTCAGGAAACTTAGCAGTGGCTGTCTCTTTTAAAAGGTTGAGAGCCTCTGTGGGTTCGTAGGGTCGATCTTCGACTTTCTTTTGCAGCTCTTGGAGCCTACGGGATACTTTCTTGGTCATATTTTTCTCCTGGGGTCACTAACGAGATATTATCTCTCCCCCGATTGGGTTTACGTTGCCAGCTGTCCGCTTGCTTGCAATTAGCGAATCAAAGAATCGCTATTCGTTAATCGTAACGCCCATATTCCGGGCAGTTCCTTCCACAATTTTCATTGCCGCATCAATGTCGTTGGCATTGAGATCCGGCATTTTAGTTTGAGCAATTTCTTGCAACTGTGCCTTTGAAATTGACGCCACTTTTTTCCGGTTTGGTTCGTTGGAGCCTCGCTCAATGCCAGCTGCCTTACGAATCAGAACGGATGCTGGTGGTGTTTTAAGAACAAAGGTAAAACTGCGGTCTTCATAGACCGAGATTTCTGCCGGAATTACCATCCCAGCTTGATCCGCTGTTTTGGCGTTGTATTCTTTACAGAACGCCATGATATTGACCCCGTGCTGACCGAGTGCTGGTCCCACTGGCGGAGCAGGGTTAGCTTTGCCCGCATTAAGAGCTAGCTTGATGATTGCAACAACTTTCTTTGCCATCTTAACTATTTAGCTTTGTTTCTGAACCTGATTAAACTCCAATTCTACCGGCGTATTGCGTCCAAAAATGGATAGTGACGCCTTCAGCTTGCTTCTTTCTGGGCTGACTTCAATGACCTCGCCTTCAAAATCTTTAAACGCACCAGAAAGGACAATAATTTTATCTCCTGTAGCCAGATGAGTTTTCACCACTGGCTCTTGCTCGGTAGCTTGTTTAAAGATACGTTCGACTTCTGAAAAACTCAGCGGCAAGGGTTTAACGTGTCCGCGTCCCCGTCCGTAACGGCGTTTCTGTTCTGCACCGACAAAGTTAATCACGTTTGGGGTGTTCTTGACAACCTGCCAAGCTTCATCGTCCATCTCCAATTCACCATCTGCCCCAGGAGTTAGCCGCATCCGGACTAGCACGTAGCCGGGAAAGACTTTTTCTTCCGACTCCTTGCGAGTGCCATCTTTGAGCATTTTCAGGGTGCGAGTTTGAGGAATTTCCACCTGGAGAATGCGATCGCGAACATCAAGAGTTTGAATCCGCTGTTCTAAGTTTGTCTTGACACGCTTTTCACATCCAGATGCCACCTGAACGGCGTACCAGCGGGATTTTACCGAGCCATCTGACGTGTCTTCAAGTTGATTGAAATCCTGTGGATTGTCGGTTGCAAAACTCATCCGAACACCTGCTTTGCTGCCCAAGCAAAGAAACCATCAACCAGATAAATTAAAACTGCCGAAAGAGTTACCATTAACAGCACAGCAGCAGATTCGCTGAGCAATTGCTGCCGACTGGGCCAGACGACTTTATTCAGTTCGTCTTTGGTTTCCTGAAAAAAGGTTGATATATTAAACCCAGTTGTTTTTGCTTCGCTCTCGGCTTCGTTTTTCTTTGCCACAATATCTCTCCCGTTAATACAGCTCTTGAGCAGTTCATTTCTACCGCTTTTAGCTGTGTACAGCCTAATGTGCTGCCAATCCACGCAGATACCGATGCAATCGTTGGGTCTAGCACCTGAACTTAGGCAATACTGATGAACCACCTACACAACACAAGTCTACCCGAAAGTAAACGTTTTTGAGGCTGACTATGCAACCACAGGAATGCTTTCGGGCAGAGCTTTGATGCCTAAGTTCTGAGTCCCTCTATGTTTTCACTCTGTTAGCGCTGTTGCGCTACTTCGCGAACACTCTTCAGTTCTCAGTCCTGTTTTGTGATGAGAGCGCGCCCTGGAGGACTTGAACCCCCGACATCAGGTTTTGGAGACCTGCGTTCTACCAACTGAACTAAGAGCGCACAGGTGGATTTGAGAGCGAGAGGCTGAACTTTTCTCTATTTAAGTTTAACCCCTAGCGGCGTCAATCGGGAATAGCCTTGTCCAAATTGGACTACAGGCTACGGTCAAAGCGTTGTTTAACGCGAGTGGCTTTCCCGACGCGATCGCGCAGATAGTATAGTTTAGCACGACGCACCTTACCCCGACGAATAATCTTGATGCTTTCAACTCGGGGAGAATGGAGCAGAAATACCCGCTCAACGCCTACTCCCTGAAATACCCGCCGTACGGTAATCGTACAGTTAATGCTGCTACCGCCCTTGGCAATAACGACGCCTTCATAGGGCTGCGTCCGTTCTTTACCGCCTTCCTGGATAATTACCCCAACCTTAACGGTGTCGCCCACATGGATAATGGGCAACTCTTTTTTCAGATGCTCCGCTTCAATTGAGCGGATGATTTCCTGAGCGTTCATTGGTTTCGCCAAAAAGTCACAGCCTTTAATCTTATATCAAGAGCTAGGTATACGTCTACCGGGAATCTCTGAATTTTCCCAAATTTTTACTTTTGTAGGCGATATAGTGCTAGGGGAATTCAGGATTGGAAGTTCTAGATTCTCACTCTCCAATCCCAAAAACTTCATTGTTAAGTCTTCATAGTCAAGTAGGGTAAGCAGTGCCTACTTGACTAACATTCTGGTTCAGAAAGGATTAGCCTCTTGCCGATTCGGGCAATATCTAACGCTGAAACTTACGGCTTGATGGTATCCACTGCTGCTTGAACTTTGGCTACAACAGGCTGGGGAAGAGGCACGTATCCTAGCTCTTCACTGTACTTTTGTCCTTCGTTTAACGACCACTTCAAGACATCCTTGAGGGCTTTTGCCTCGTCAGGATTCTCATAGGTCTTGTAAGCCATGACCCAGGTATAGGTGACAATTGGGTAAGAATTCTCGCCGGTTGGGTCGGTGATAGAAACTTGCAAGTCTGCGGGCAGAGTCACTGCGGCTAGCGTGTTAGCCGCGCTTTCGCTGGAGGGTTCGATAAACTTGCCCGCTTTATTTTCCAGCGCCGCTACAGGGATATTTTGTTGCTTGGCGTAGCCGTACTCGACATAACCGATGGCACCATCACTTTGCAGGAGTTGAGCGGTGACGCCTTCGTTGCCTTTGGCACCCACGCCGACAGGCCAGTTGACAGTTTTACCGTCGCCAGGGCCACTTTTCCATGCCGGACTAATCGCACTCAGATGTTTGGTGAAGACTGCTGTAGTACCGCTACCATCGGAGCGATGGATAACAGTAATCTCCCTGTCTGGTAAATTCAGCCCAGGATTGGCTTGGGCAATTCTGGGATCGTTCCATTTCTTAATTTTGCCCAAGAAAATATCTGTGTAAACCGCACGCGGTAGCTTAAGACCTTTGACATCAGGCAAATTGTAAGCCAGAACAATACTGCCTGCTGTCATGGGTAATAACACGGTACCCTTGGCAACCTTGGTAATTTCCTCCTGTTTCATGCCTGTATCGCTGGCACCAAAGTCCACGGTTCCCTGAGTGAACTGTTCCACCCCAGCGCCGCTGCCAACCGATTGATAGCTGACTTGGACGTTGGGATTCTGCTTGTTGTACTCAGAGAACCACCGCTGATACAAAGGAGCTGGAAAACTGGCACCGGCACCTGTGAGGCTGACGTTGCCGCCGCCACCACCGCCTGCTGCGGCAGGAGTGGCGCTACCAGGGGTTCCTGCCGTTGGACTGGTGGAAGGAGTTGTGTTTGGCGACTGACAGGCAGTCACGCTCAGTGAGAGGGCGATCGCAGGAATTAGAAAAGCCCGTCGTGTTGAATGCATTGGAGAAAACATACTGAATCTTTGAGTCTTTAAAAAGCTGACGCTGAAGAATTGTCAAAAATGCTAGGTGCATGTTCCTTCCTGGCGGTTATTGTCGTTTTATTTACTGCCAGGAGGTGGGGATGAACTAGAGCAGATGAAAACCAACTCCACAAGATAGCGTATTTACAAAAATAAAATGCTACCCCTGCCGATCTTTATGCTAGTTCTGCAAGTTTAGGTAAAGGTAAGGTTTTGGTAATCTACAGGTTAAGCAAAGGTAATGATTGGCAGCAGGAAAGCGCAGAACGAAGCAGTTTCGGAGGCTTGGATCTGCACAAGAAAGTGCGATCGCTTAAGTTCAGATAGGAGCGATCGCACACAGCATTTTTATTCGCGTAAATCTACCGTTTGTTGGGTCAGAGACGAGCGGGCGAGGAATCCCCCGCCCCTACCCGAAATATAGGTGCTTAGAACTTAAAGGTTGTTCGCAGCGTTCCTACGTAGAGTGTGTCGTTGTTATCGTTGTGTTCGGGATTGAGAATCACCAACAACCCTGGGGTGAGTTCAATGTTGTCAGTCAGCCGATAGCGATACAGAGCCTCTACATGATATGAGGTGTCCCGATCTTCATTGTTACTGACATCGTTGTCGGTCACTTTAGGCGGCATCCCAAATACGAAACCAAGTAGGTTCCCTTTTTTGCCCAAGTCTGGGAAGGCTAAGCTTACAGCCCAGTTCCAAATATCTGCATTAGATCCTGTAGTTGCAAGACCAACCGGACTAATTTCAGCTGTAGCTACTGAGTAACCTGCCCAGCCTGAGAGGGTAATGGCAGAACCAAGCCGGAAGCTTGCATTCAGTCCGTAGTGATTGCCTGAAGTCGCAATGTTCCCGAAGGGCCGGTTGGCAAATCTACTACCCGTACTCGACATGAAGCTGACGCCTTTTTCTTGGTTCTCATAGGTATGGGCGTAAACCAAACCCACATTCAGGGCGTCACTAGGACGGAAAACAAGTTGAGCTAAACCTGCATAGGCACCACTGAATTCCCCGTAACCGTTTGAAGGATCGTTGCCTCGAGGCGCTAGATAACCTAAAGATAGGTTTAATGCCTTGCTAAAGTTGTAGGTCGCAGTCAACCCAGTCCCCTCAGAACCTAGTCGGTAGATGGGGTTGAAACGCCCAAAGCGGGAGATAGAGCCACTTCCACTACTCTCGAAATTGGGGTTGAAGGTGTAGACGTTGTCATTGAATTCAACGTTGGCGGCATCAATTTGGATTAAGAGCTTATCGCCTAGGGGAAAACGATAGTAAAAGTCGTCGATTTCGAAATCATTCCCATTATTGCCGTCAAATCCCAAGCGGGTCATGCTGGTACCCGTAATGTTGGGTCTTGGGTTCGTTGATGACGAGCTACCGGCATCAAATTGAAAGATGTTTCTAGCTTGCAGGCGGGTTCGCAGGCGGTCTTTGCCCGTGAAGCTAGTGTCAAAATTCAAACGGGCACGGTCAGCAAAAATGAGGTTAGCGTCTATGTCGCCCCCGCCAGCCCTTTCTTCACCAAAAACGTCAGCAAGCGCAAAGATAACTTCGCCAGTCAGCTTAGTCGTTGTAGAGAATTGATGGCTTTCCAGAAAGGCCGTGCGACCTTCTAAGTTATCTACTCGCGTTCTTAAGGTGGCTAATTCTGCCCCAAATTCATCAATTAGCCGCTGTAGCGTCGCTAAATCTTCTTTAGTGACAAAGTCAGCCGAACTTGCCGCAATCAGTTTTTCGATTTGCAGCAAACAGGCGTTCATCCCGGCGGCAAATTCATAACGCGACAGTGCCCGGTTGCCGCGAAAGGTACCATCGGGATACCCGGCGATACAACCATAGCGTTCTACCAGACTCCGCAGTGCTTCGTAAGCCCAATCCGTCGGTTCTACGTCTTGCAACTGCGAGACGTTGGTGACTTGATCCATTGAGTCGGTCGTCCCGACTTCATTGGTGTATTGGTCGATTTGTTCTAATTCGCTGTTTTGGCTCGTGGGGACAGCATCACCAGTGGGTTGCGCGATCGCGTTATCTGCTAAAACTGGTTTCGGACTCAGTAATTCAGCTTCGGCAACCGGCGTTTCTTGGGCAGACGTGCCGTTGGTGAAAACTGGAATAGAACTAATTTCTGGTTGAACAGCCAGTTCTTGAACAGGTGTCTGCTGCGCTTGCTGGGATTGGTCGGCTGGTTTTAATAAATCAGTCACCTGGTTAGTGGCAGCTATCGGCTCGCTCGCCATTTGAGTTTCAGGCGTCTGTGCGGCAAGCGTGCTACTGCAAACTAATAAGGATGCACCTAGGATCGCTGGTCCTAATTTTAGAGTATTCCACAAAATTTTAGACATCTAATCTCCTCACACCTAACTGAACTCAAGGGAAACAATCCCGGATTAACGGAACGCTATAGGGAGTCTGCTTGAGAAACTCCATCATTATTAAACATGAAACACTGCCAACTCAAGCTCAACATTGTCTTGTAGGCGACATAATTTCCTCTAATGCTAGTTGTGTCAGTTTAGGGATAGGTAAGGATTTGGTAATCTACAGGTTAAGCAATCCTGACAATCCGCTAGCTAGGAACCCAACAAATAAAGCCGATTTAGAGGCTTTCAAGTTGCGCTCCGAATCGGCAAGAGCAAAGTTGGCGATTAAGCGATTAGATTAGTTTATGTGATTAGTTGTCAGTTGTGACTATCGATCCTCACCCTGACCGCTAATTAAAAGGTAAACGTTGTTCTAATCGTACCAATAATGATGTCATCATTATCTCTGTTTTGGTTAGGAGATGTCAGCCAGATAATGCCCGGAGTAATTGAGATGTTATTTGTCATCTGATACTTATAGAAACCTTCAATGTGATAGGCAAAATCACGCTCGAAGTTTTCTGGGCCAGGAACATTTAAACCTCTGAGAGTTGGTTCGGCTCCAGCGATAATGCCAAGCAAATTGCCTTTTTTGCCAAAATCTGGTACAGCAAGACCAAGGGCAAAGTTCCAAATGTCTGCATCGCCTAAGCCAATCAAACGAGCGTCAGTTTTGCCCACCCAGCAATTTAGAACAAATTGAGGGGTTAATTGGAAGGAAGCCTCTAACCCGTAAGAGTTGCTTGAAACGGGTCTGCTCAACTGAGCTTGGGTTAGACCACCTATAGTCGCAGCAGCTAGCGTCGCTGGATTCAAATTGGCAAGACCAGTGCCAGTACCACCCATAGCAAAGCGGGGAGCATTATTGCCGCCATTATCATAGGCGTGAATGTAAGTGAATCCAACCTTAAATCGGTTAGTCCCAAAAACTAACTGTGCCAAACCTGAGTAGTTACCGTTAAAAACCCCGTTGTCATCTTCGGGATTGTTGGCTGTGTTGGAGAGATAACCTAAGAGCTGATTTATAAAGTTGAGACTAAGAAGTGAGACGGCTGAGCATCAGTCGTACCATAGCTCCATAAATCATTGCCTCACTGACCTCTGGCAGTAGTTCATAATCCTTGCT